>JABEVK010000110.1 GCA_013044245.1 Spirochaetales bacterium
CTTCCTTGGCAAACTCGACTAGAATTTTCGCCACAGGACCGCCATCTTTACGAGCCATAACCACGGCAGTTGGCCCAATCAAATAGCTGTCTACATTGGCGTTCTTCTTATGAAAGGCAATCTTGGCAAAGTTATTCTTAACAACCTTAAATTCCGCACTTTCAGCGCGGAGCTGTCGGCGAAGGGTAAACAGTTGTTCAACCGTCATTCCCCGGTAACCGGCAAACAGGAAGTCATTAACTCCTTCAAACTTTTGGTCTAAAGCCTCTACAGCTTCGACCTTGTAAGGCTGAACTTTCTTTTCGGCCATGACTTACTCCTTACCTTCGCGTTGTTCCTTGAACTGAACCTTGACCCCAGGACCCATTGTCGAACTTAAGGCCACAGAACGGATAAAATCGCCTTTCAAGTCAGCAGGGCGACGTCGTTCCAGTTCGGACATAAACACTTGAACGTTTTCACGAACCTTGGCAGTGTCCATCGACACCTTGCCAACAGGAAGGTGAACAACACCCGTCTTATCGGCACGAAATTCAAGACGCCCCGCTCTCAGTTCTTTCATCGCGGCCACCAGATCATTGGTCACCGTTCCCGTTTTCGGGTTAGGCATTAAACCACGTCGACCCAGGACCGGACCGAGCTTACCAACATCTTTCATCATATCTGGGGTGGCTACACAAACATCAAAGTCCATCCATCCACCACGAATCTTTTCGATAAGGTCAGTATCGCCAACGAAAGCAGCCCCTGCGGCTCGAGCTTCGTCTGCTTTTTCACCTTTGGCAAACACCAGAACTTTCTTTTCACCCAAGAACGTATTGGGCATAACAACGGTATCACGAACCGTATGGCTTTTTTTCAGATTGAGCTTGACGGAAATCTCGACAGTCTCGTCAAATTTGGCAAACGCTACGGATTTTACCAACGCCAAAGCGTCTTCATAGGTATACTGCTTGGCCGGCTCGACCTTTTCGAGAGCGGCTAAATATTTCTTGCCATGCTTCATTTTTCCACCTCGACACCCATAGAGCGCGCAGTTCCCGCAATGATGCGTTTTGCCGCTTCCAAGTCATTGGCGTTTAAGTCCGGCATTTTAAGCTTAGCAATCTCTTCGAGCTTCTTTTGAGGGAGCTTAGCTACCTTCACCTTGTGCGATTCTGCTGAACCTTTTTCAATCCCCGCAGCCTTCTTAATAAGAACAGAAGCCGGCGGCGTCTTGAGAATAAAGGTAAACGACTTATCGGAATAAATCGTAATAATCGCAGGAATGATCAACCCAACCTCCATAGATTTGGTCCGATCATTGAACTGTTGAACAAACTGGGGCGCCGAAACACCGTGCGGACCTAACGCTGGTCCTACCGGAGGAGCAGGAGTAGCCTTGCCCGCCGGACACTGTAACTTAACGACAGCCGTTATCTTTTTTTTGGCCATTAGGGCCTCCTTGTGGTAATATCGGTCCGCACCGCGAACCTCCCACGACTGAACAGCATTTGAAGGCCAATCAGCCGTTTTGAGCTAAAAGCTCAATTTATTTTCTTAAACCTTTTCAACTTGGTAAAAATCCACCTCAACCGCAGTGGCGCGGCCAAAGATTCCTACCATAACGCGAAGCTTTTGCTTTTCTAAGCTCACCTCTTCAATATTTCCGGTAAAAGACTCAAACGGCCCCTCGGTGATTCGAACTTCCATACCTTCCTGAAAGTTATGCTGAACAAGAACCGATTTATCCGATTTAATGTCGCCGGAACGCATCAGAATCTGCTTAACTTCTTCGTTAGAGATCGGGAGGGGCTTGGCGTTACCAACAGCGCCAACGAAGCCCGAAACCCCCTGGATTCGCTTAATGGAACCCACAACCTCTTTCCAGTTTTGAGATGGCAAATCCATTTCTAGTAGGATATATCCAGGCCAAATTTTGACTTCTTTTTCGACCTTTTTGCCATTTTTGGTTTCTGTTAACTTCTCAGTAGGGACCTTGATGTCAAAAAGAGCAGCCGAAATGGTCGGATTTTCCATGAGTTGACGAATTGACCGCTCAACACGGTTTTCATATTGCGAATACGTTTGTAGAATATACCAAGCACGGGCCACAGCCTAGCCCCCTTAGAATACGATGCTGACGCCAGACACCAGCAGAAAGTCAATAAAACCAAAAAACAAGGCGAGAACTATCGTTGAAACAACCACAATTCGCGTATTTTCCGCAACCTTATCTGGACTCGGCCAGACAACTCGGCGCAGTTCAATCGCCATTTCCCCAAAAAATACTTTGATTTTTTTCACGACATCCACCCTTATAAAAAAAAGCAGGCCAGGAGGGATTCGAACCCCCAACAAACGGTTTTGGAGACCGCCGCTCTACCATTGGAGCTACTGACCTGTTTTAACAACTACTTAATCTTCCCTTCCCGATGGAGGGTATGCTTGCGAAGCTTGGGGCAGTACTTCATCAGCTCCAACTTCTCAGGGTTATTCCGACGGTTTTTCTTGGTCGTGTAGTTCCGAAGACCGGTTTCCGTACAAACCAAAGCCACCAGCTCGATACCGCCTTTACTTTTCTTAGCCATGAATTACTCCCTCAAAATGCGAAGCCCTCGATCGGACTTGAACCGATGACCTTTTCCTTACCATGGAAATGCTCTACCAACTGAGCTACAAGGGCACAAGTCGCTCTTTCCCACCCTTGGGAAAAGCGTGTGACAGACTATAACAACGAAGAAAATTCTTGTCAATCAAAAAAAACGGGGATTTGCTTCGAAGCTTAGAAAACTCCGTCGAGTGCTCTGCTGGTAACAGGCCCGAGACCCCTTTTCTTACGATCCAGAACTTAATATAATACTACCGAATTTCATCGGAGGAAATATTAGATGGTCAAGAAGCAGACAAAAATTGTCGCAACGATCTCAGATCTGAAGTGTGAAGCCGATCACATTCGCGCTCTATACGAGGCGGGCGTCAATGTGGTCCGCTTGAACACAGCGCATCAGAAAGAAGATGACACGCTGAAAGTTATTCGCAGTGTCCGCGCCGTGTCGGACAAAATCGCTCTTTTACTAGACACCAAGGGTCCTGAAGTTCGTACAGCAGAGATTGGCGACCCTATCGATATTACAGAAGGCGATAAGATCTACATCTTCAAGGACAAATCTAAGGCGCCTGGAGTTGGTTTTCAAACCAACTATGAACATTTTGTCCATCACGTTCCTGTGGGGGCTCGTGTTCTGATCGACGACGGAGAAACCAGTATGAAGGTCGTCGACAAAAAAGGCGACGATTACTTAGTTGTCGAGGTCGAAAATGCGGGGAAGATCAAGAATCGCAAATCCGTCAACGTTCCCGGAGTAGCCCTACCCTTGCCGTCCATCACCGAAAAAGACCGCAATTACATCAAGTTCGCCGCCGAAAATGACCTCGATTTCGTGGCACACTCCTTTGTTCGCTCCAAGCAGGATGTTTTGGATGTCCAGAGCATCCTTGATCAGTATGGTTCCAAGGCCAAGATCATTGCCAAAATCGAAAACATGGAAGGCGTCAAGAATATCGACGAAATCCTTGATGTGGCTTACGGCGTCATGGTCGCCCGAGGTGACTTGGGTATTGAAGTCCCCGCCGAAGAAGTTCCCGTGTACCAAAAGATGATGATCCGCAAGTGCATCGAACGCGGCAAACCGGTCATCACGGCGACACAAATGCTCCACACCATGATCGAAAACCCCCGACCGACTCGTGCCGAAGTTTCGGACGTGGCCAATGCGATTTTTGACGGTACTGACGCGATTATGCTTTCGGGTGAAACTGCCTACGGAAAATACCCGCTCGAAGCGGTGCAAACCATGAGTCGTATCGCTATGCAAATTGAAAAGGTCAAAGAGAAGATTCGGACCCACGGAGCTTACGCCACCGACAATCCGATCCGCGATTACTTGTCACAGGCCGCTATTAACGCCATTCAGAATCTGCCTATAGTCGCCGTGGTCTGCGATACCCTTTCAGGGCGTTCCGCACGGATTATCTCCACCTACCGGGCCGATGTTCCCGTGTACGCCAAAGCTCACGACCCTCGTGTAGCCCGCCAATTAGCCCTGAGCTACGGTGTGTACCCTGAATACCTTCCCCTACCAGCCAACCACAACGAGCTTGTTGTTCAGTCCCTCGAAAGTCTTCTGGCAGAAGGGTCTGTCAAGAAAGCGGACTTAGTGGTCATTCTGGCGGGTAGCCCCGGGCACCCCGAAGGTTCAAACTTCCTTGAAATCAACACCGTGGAGCTGAGCCTCAAAGGTCGTAAAGAAGGCTACTGCTAACGAATCTCTGGTCCTTTCGAACATTGACCTTAGGCCCCCTCGCCCACCGAGGGGGCTTTTTTTTACTAGGTTAAACAAGGGAGTTTTGCTACTTATTACCAAGACTATTTTCTACGTTATAGCACTCCTATTTTCTATATTTACTCAAGGCTCCACCCTAGGTAGCAAAAGGGTAAGCCTCTTAGTAGTCATCATTGACCGGGTGATCCTGTCAGGCTATATTGACTTGTCCGCATAACTGGCGTATTCAGGGAAAACCCTGGGGAAGTGCGGATCTGTACAGCGGCCGCGCGTCTGGGCCTATTTGGAATCTTCAGGAGAAATCCATGACTGTTCTCGAACAACAGGATCAGGACGTTTACCGCCTGGTCAAGGCTGAGGAAGCTTACCAACAAGCCACCATTCGGTTGATCGCCAGTGAGAACTACACGTCAAAGGCCGTGCTCGAGGCCTGCGGAACGGTGTTTCAAAACAAGTACTCAGAAGGCTACCCGGGTGCCCGGTTCTATCAAGGCCAGATCAACTGCGACCAACTTGAAACCCTCGCTATTGAGCGGGCCAAGAAGCTCTTTGGGGCCGAACACGCCAATGTTCAACCCTACTCGGGGTCTCCCGCCAACCTCGCCGTCTACCTGGCTTTCGCCAAGCCTGGCGACACAGTTCTGGGCCTCAACCTTAGCCATGGCGGACACCTGACCCACGGGTCCAAGGCCAGCGCTACAGGAAAGTGGTTCAATGCTGTCCATTATAATCTAAACCCCGAAACCGGCTTATTGGATTACGACGAAATTCTTAGGCTTGCCAAAGAGCATCGCCCCAAGATTCTCATTGCGGGACACTCGGCCTACCCCAGACAGCTCGATTTTGCCCGGTTCCGTGCCATTGCCGACGAAGTGGGTGCTATCCTTTTAGTGGATATGGCTCACTTTGCCGGTCTTGTCGCCGGAGGGGTTCACCCCAACCCCGTTCCGTATGCTGATGTGGTGACTACCACCACCCATAAGACCCTCAGGGGCCCACGGGGCGCCATCATACTCTGCAAAGAAGTCCATGCAAAAGCGATTGATAAAGCCGTCTTCCCCGGTCTACAGGGCGGACCTCACAACGCTACTACAGCCGGCATCGCCGTCGCCTTGGCGGAGGCTTTACGGCCTTCGTTCGCCACTTACGCTAAGGCCGTGGTCGAAAATGCCCGTGTTTTAGCGAATGAACTCGTTAAACGCGGTTTTACCCTCATCAGTGGCGGTACAGACAATCACCTTATGCTGGTCGACCTGACCAACCGAGGGGTTACCGGTAAAGTGGCGGCTGTCAACCTAGAAAAGGCGGGGATTGTGCTGAACTACAACACCGTCCCCGGCGAAACTCGAAAAGCCAGCGATCCTTCTGGTATTCGCCTGGGCACCCCTTCAGTTACCAGCCGTGGCTTTGGCCCAGCCGAAATGCTCAAAATCGCCAGCTGGATGGACGAAGTTATTGTCCCAGAGCCCCGCGGTGAACGCCTTGCGGCCATAGCAGCCGAAGTCGAGGCGCTGTGCCGACCATTTACGATACCGGGGCTCGCCTAAGGCCCGGCCCTCAGAACCACGACAGCCCAGGGGGGGGCTAAGATTCCTCCCTGGGTTAGTTTTGGGTGCCTAGGCCAAAGAACCGTACACCCTGGGCCCAAGGGTAGCACTTGTTTATCGCCGTTGAGCAGGTAGAATTCATACAGTTTTTTGTCTTTTCGAAAGCTCAGCCGATGCCAGTCCTGAGCTTTTTTTGCGTTAAGAAGGGGAACCTTGACAACCCTACTACCCGGTAAAATCGAGGCCACCAGCGTGTAGGCGTCTAAGGCAGGCTTAGCCTGCCCTTGAGCGGTTTGTAAACCGAAGAAGGCTTCGGAATTCCAGGCTTGGTTGCGCGAGGCCACTTGGTCCCTCGAAGTATACCAGAACACGGCCTCCACACCCCGAGCCGCTGAACCGGCATAAAAGCGCAATAATCGGTTTGCCTGTACCGACGGTGAGCCTGCCGTAGGGTACCACCCCCCCGTGGGGTAACCCACTTCGGTAATCATCAATCGGGCTTTGTCCCGGTGGCCCCGCAGAAAGGCCAGGGCCTGATCAACTTCTTGCAGTGAGGCTTCGGCGTTAAGGCCATAGGCATGGATAGAAAGAAAATCGGCTCGCGCCAGCAAGCCTCCCTGCTGTAAAGCTTCGAGCCAGTCCAGGGGAACCAAAGATAAAGCCCCCACAACCGTTAACGCCCCCGGGTCTTCTTCGCCAATCACGGACAGGGCCGCAGAGGCCATTTTGACATAATCTTGACGACTGCCTCGCCAAAAGGTCCCCAAATTCGGCTCATTCCAAATCTCGTAACCGGCCACCCTACCACGGTACCGGTGGACGACCGCACGAACGTACGTTAAGTAATCGTTCAGACTTTGAAACCAGGGTACACTGTAGTCAAGAACCGCCAGCACCTTAAGGCCCCTTTCGTTGGCACGCCTAACGTACCGATCAGTCCATTCCCAGTGCCAGACATGGCGCTGGGGCTCAACCTCTGACCAAAAGAAACCCTGGCGTACCCACTTAGCACCCCAAGAAGCGTATTCTGACCATTGTTGAGAGGAAGGGTTGCCCGGATCAGGGCACAGGCCGACAAACGCCGAGTTTACCCTCACATCCCCTGCCCATTGGGGTGGGGTACTGGCACAGGCCACGAGGGACAAAAACAGCAGTGGCAACCACCGCAATCTACATAAAGTCGCGCAAAAACTCTTTATCAAGATTGTACTTTTTAATACGGAGTCCCATAATCCGTTCCGTGATCCCCAGGCTTTTCGCCGTTTTCGAGTAGTTACCTTTGGTCGATTTTAAGGCATCCAGAATCAGTTCGCGTTCCACTCGGTCCAAGGTTTCTTGAAGAGTCCCGGTGGGTTGAGTCCCAGTAGATTCGGCAGTCTGAAGGGTGGGCGGCAGGTGAATTCCTAAGATTACATCGTTGCTTGCCAAAAGCACGGCGCGTTCTATGACATTTTCAAGTTCACGGACATTGCCCGGCCAGCGGTATGCCATTAACAGGTTAATGGCACTGGTGGCGATACGTTTGACATTTTTGCGGTTTTTTTTGTTGTATTTCTCTATAAAATAGTCTGCGAGCAAAAGAATATCACTTTTACGTTCTCGCAAAGGCGGAATATGCAGGGGGAAAACGTTGAGACGATAGTACAGGTCCTCGCGAAACGTCCCTGCTTGAAGAAGCTCTTCGAGGTTTCGGTTCGTGGCTGTCACAATTCGTACATCAATTTTAATGGTACGATTACCTCCCACCCGCTCAATTTCGCGTTCTTGAAGCACCCTCAGTAGCTTAACCTGCATGCTGGGTGACAGGTCGCCAATTTCATCTAAAAATATGGTTCCCGTATCGGCCATTTCAAACCGGCCTTTTCGCGTGGCGATGGCCCCTGTGAAGGCCCCTTTCTCGTGACCAAAAAGCTCACTCTCGATGACCGCTTCGGGGAGGGCTGCACAATTCACCTTAACAAAGGGCTTATCCGACCTCGGGGAGGTATAGTGCAGCGCCTGAGCTACCATTTCTTTGCCGGTACCACTCTCGCCCCGAATGAGAACGGTGGTATCCGACTGAGACACCTGAGCCAGCAGATCGTACAGGGCCCGCATGGCGTGGGATTTTCCTATAATATTGGAAGGCTGAAAACTCTCTTTCAAGACGCTCTTGAGTCGGGTATTTTCTTCGACCAGCGATTGTTTTTCTTCTTCCATTTCTTGCCGCAAGCGTACGGCTTGAGCAATCATGGAGCAAACAATGGTAATCACTTGAACGTCCGCATCCAAAACCTCGCGGCGACTGGCATTGACATCGGCACTAAAGGCGCCTAACACCTCGCTCCCTTGCTTAATGGGTATACAAAGAAACGCCAGCTCTTTTTCAAGTTCTGTTTTGCGAGCCCCCGTTCGGTTCAGAAAGTTTGGCTCTTCAGCGATACTAGGGACAATGGCAGCCTCGCCGCTTTGCACCACCTTGCCCGTAATACCCTCACCAAGCTTATACCGGCCACGCTTTTGTTCGGCAGGCGTTAAGCCGTAAGAAGCCTCAATGAAAATTTCTCCGGTTTGACGGTTCAAAAGCGTAATAGTACCCCGTACCAAGGCCAGGTTTGAGGCGACATGATAAAGGACAGAAGAAGTGACTTCTTTGAGGTCCAAAGTCCGATCAAGGATCTGACTGACCTCGAAAAGGAGGGACAACTGGCTAAGATTTTCAGAAAGCGGTTGGGGTGAGCTCATTGGCATAGGCCTATTCTACCAATTGGTAGGGTTCACGTCCACTAAATCTCACAAAAAGGTAAGTCTGTTTAGGGTCTTGCCCCGCTCGGTGTTCGGGCTTAGTATGAAGATATGGCTAACACGATGATCATCCGCAACCCTGACGGATCCCCCAAGAAAGAATTCAAAAGCTTTGTGCTTGATACCAACGTTTTTATTCACCGGCCTGATGCCCTTTTGTCTTTCAAGGACAACGAGATCATCATACCCCTGTGGGTGCTCGAAGAGCTCGACAAATTAAAATCCGGCGGTGAGGAGCGAGCACGTAATGCCCGCCAAGCCATTAGACAAATCGACAATCTGGGAAAAAAAGGCCGCCTCAGCGAAGGGGTCTACCTTCAAGAAATTAACTCCATCCTTCGCATAGCGATGGCCTTCGATGCCAGTGGATCGTTAGACCTGGATATGTCCCGTATGGACAACAAAATTATCCTCTCGGCACTCAAGCTCAAGCGAGAAGGCCGAAATGTTTTTTTTGTCTCGAAGGATATCAACGCCCGCGTCAAAGCCCTTGCCCTCGGCCTGACTGCTGTCGACTACGAAAAGCAAAAGGTCAACATCGATAGCCTCTATACCGGCTTTCTTGAAGTGGAGGCGCCGGTCGAGACCCGCCAATCGCTCGAGACAAACGGGCAAGTTGCCTTTGACCGCGAGCTTCCTGCCAATCAATTCGTCCAGGTCAACACTCCCAAAGAAAAAGGCTTTGTCCTGACCCGCTACAACGCCGAAGAAAAATCTCTGTGGACGGTTCAGCCGCAACCCCAGCCGATCAGTGGCATCCGGGCCCTCAACCTGAAACAACAGTTAGCCTTTGATCTGTTGTTGGACCCTAAGATTCAGCTAGTAACCTTGGTTGGTAAGGCCGGGACGGGAAAAACCTTGCTAGCCATCGCTGCGGCGCTTTCTCAGACCCTTGAAAGCCGGTTGTACAGCCGAATTTTAGTAAGCCGTCCCGTTATTCCCATGGGGAAAGACATTGGCTTTCTTCCGGGCAATAAAGATGAAAAAATGTCCAACTGGATGCAGCCACTCTTTGATAACCTCGATTTTCTTATCAGCCAAGCCCATTCCCAGTCTATTAAATCAGCGGATCAGCTGATCAAAGCCAAAGTTATCGAAATTGAGGCCTTGTCGTTTATTCGGGGTCGCAGTCTACCCAACCAGTACATTATCATTGATGAGGCGCAGAACTTGTCCCCGCACGAAATAAAAACTGTAGTCAGCCGAGCCGGAAAGGACACAAAAGTCGTTCTGACCGGGGATCCCTTCCAGATTGACAACCCCTACCTGGATTCCTCTTCGAACGGCCTGACCTATTTGGTAGAAGCGTTTAAAGGACAACCTCTGTATGGTCATATTTTTCTGGATAAGTCTGAGCGTTCTGAACTGGCCGAATTAGCGGCAGAACTTTTGTGAGTCACCTGGCCATCCTAGCCTTTTTTTTGGTAGAGTAACGGCCATGAACGAACACGACCCCTTTCAGAACCCTAAGAGCTTTCCCGCTCCCCGTTTTCTTGTTGGCGGGGTCACCCTTCTCCTCGGGGCTTCAACACAAGCCGCCGCCGCCAATATTCTGGGTCTTAGCCTTTTAGTAATCATGGTCCTTGTTACCGCCTTACTAACGGCTCTTCGCGGAAAGATTGCCCGCTCAGCAGAATTTCCCTTGGCGCTCGCAGTATCGACTCTTTTAGCAACAGTTCTCGATTTTATTCTGAGTATGGTAAACCCCACGCTTCGCGCCTCTTTGGGCATCTACCTCAGTCTTACGGCGGTTTCACCTTTGATTCTTGAACCCTGGGCAACACCAAGCGAGACTCCGTCGTTAACCAAAGCCTTGGTGACCGGACTTCAATTCTGGGTAGTTCTGGTTATTTTAGCCGTTATACGGGAATTATTAGGTTCCGGGCACCTTTCCTTGTGGCCCTTCGCCCCCGAGATCACTTTAGCAGGATTTTCAACCTACGCACCTGCCGTTTTGATGGCGGCCTCTGGTGCATTTTTTCTGACAGCGGCAGGAATAGTTTTGGGCCGCCTGTGGCAAAGACAGCGCACTGTTCCGGCCCGACCTCGACAAGCTCCCCGTCCTATGATTAAGCCTGTTCCGGTGCCCGAACCCACACCAATCTTCGAACCGAAGCCCGAGCCAATTTCAGAACCGTCTTCGCAAGTCCCCGAAATTGAAGATATTCCACCAACTGAGGAAATCTCACCAAGTACTTTAGATACGTGGGGCGAAAATTTAGAGTCGGTCCTTCGTGAAGCCATTATGGAACCTGCCGAAAAACGGCGATTTTTGGTCTTGGGCTGTGGCACCGGCGAGCTAGCCTGGCACGTGGCCATGTTTGCTCTTTCCGCTCAGCAAAAGCAAAAAACTGACTTTCGTGTACGGGCAACTGATCCGTTCGCAGTTCGTCTCGAAACCGCCCGCGAAGGAGTTTACCACGAGCATCAGTTTTCGGACCTTGCTGAGCCGCTCAAACAAGCCTACCTTTTACGTTCCCGGGAAGAAAACCATCATTTGGTTCGTATCAGTGAAGCCGTAAGGAATTATGTTGAATTTGACCAGGCCGATTTTGAAACAGGACGGCTATTCTTTTATAAGACCGCTGATGTGATCATCTTGAATCAATCGCTTGAGGGCCTCAGTCTGGACCGTCAGCGTCAAATCTTAGAAAATATCGTCGATGATTTGGTTCCCAAGGGAGCCCTTGTCCTCCGAACAGAACTTGACCGAAGTGCCCTGCCCGAAACTTTACGGCGCACCGGAGATCACGTTTTCCGTCGAGATTAAGAGTCTAACATGACAGATGACCGTCCTCTCATAGTCCAAAGCGACCATAGTTTACTCCTCGAAGTACATCATCCGGCCTTTGAAGCCGCTCGTGATGAGATTTCTCCTTTTGCCGAGCTAGAAAAATCTCCCGAGCATATTCACAGCTACCGGATGACACCACTTTCGCTGTGGAACGCCGCCGCAGCTGGACTCAGCTTAGACACCGTTCTTGAAAGCCTGGCCAGACGTTCGCGCTACCCTATACCCGAAAACGTGCGCTTTTATATCAGCGAAACGCTCGGTCGCTGGGGGAAAATTCGGTTAGTTCCTACCCCGCGAGATGATGTCTTCGCTTTGGAAGTAGAATCTTCAGTTTTGCGGCAAGAAATCGTAGCGCACCGTACCCTCGGAGCCCTCTTAGCTGTTCATGACGGCAAACTTGTCGTCAGCCTAACCAGCCGAGGAACCTTTAAGCAAGAAATGATTAGGCTGGGCTACCCGGTACAGGACTTAGTGCCCCTTCGCCCGGGTGCACCCCTGGAGTTCAAGCTCAAGACTCA
>JABEVK010000111.1 GCA_013044245.1 Spirochaetales bacterium
AGCTTTTTTTGATCAAAGCTGAGGCGAGATTTGTCCCTTTCAGAACTCGACTTCATCAAAGCTGCCTGCGGGCACGGCGATTACCTCCTCCTCAGGGCTCAACTCTCGGGCGAACAGCTTGACGGCTCAGCGTTTCAAGAGCTTGCTAGACGACTGTGCTCTCGGCGACGTGGGGTGGGCGCCGATGGGGTTTTAGCATTTACCCGCAAACAAAGTCACCCTTGCACAGTCTATGCCGCCTCGCCCCGATTTCCTAAAGACACTATTTCAGGAGACGCCCTGTTTTGCGCCGCCCGTTTTCTTTTTGATCAAGGAGAATACGGCATCAAGCCGTTTCCTCTTCAATTTCAAGGGCGCCTGTTTACTGTCGAGTCTGTCGATTCGCAGAACTTTAGGATAGAGATTCCCCCTCCGTCCAACGCCGGCCAAGAGGTCGACTGGAATCGCCCCCTTCTACGGACCAGGCTTCAAGAAACCGACCTTGTTCCCTGGGAGGGTGCTTGTCGTTTAGGCACGGTCTATGCCCCCGCTTCCGATTCGGCAGTTCTTCGCAAAACGGCCCGTACCTTAGCTCAGGAACAAGGAACTCACCCGCAAGGTTTGTTTCATCAACCTTTAGTAGCGTTTTCTACCCCGCAAAAAGACCTGGTGACGGCTTGGGTCTATGCCGCAGGTTGGTTAGATCAATCCTTTGCCGCAGCGGCGGTGGCTCTGCATTCCCACCTCGAGGGTTTAAGCTCCAGCGAAGTTTTGGTAAGCCTGAACAATCAACCCTTTTACCTTCAGTTGGAACTTCCTGGGCCTCGTATCTGGGTAACTGCCCCTGTTCAGTACATCTTTCAGGGACTTTATTCTGCAGAGACTTCCTTTTTCTAGCAACTCCGTTTATTCTGTTCAAAGGAGTGCGGTATGGATCCTCTGTTAGACCGGCTAGGAAGATTGTTTCGATCGTGGAGTACCGACAAACCCTCCGATTCTTTCACCGCGGATCCCGATCAACGTGCGGCTGAAGAAGAACTTGACGCTTTTCTTCGCGGCGAGGCCCCTCGTAAACCGTCATCACAAGGCGCAAAATCCTATCATCATGAACGATCAACTCACGAAGCACCCAAACCCGCTCTCGACCCCAAAATTCTGTCCGCCTATCAAGTTTTGGGTCTAACGGGAAATGAATCCTGGGGCGCCATCGACACTGCCCACAAATCCCTGCTTAGACAGCACCATCCCGATAGACACGCCAATAACCCCCGGGCCTACCAAGAAGCTACTCTGACCTCTCAACGCCTCAACGAGGCCTTCCAAATTTTAAAAAAGCATTGGGGTCGCTGATGCCCGAGGAGCTTTGGATCAATTCCGCCTCCGATTGGGAACAACAAGCGCCCCGATTGGCCCACGAGTCGGTGTTAGCCGTCGATCTTGAAGGCGATTTTATGCTGTACCGGTACGGCCGCCGCATTTGTCTGTATCAACTAGCTTTTGAAAATGGTGATATCTGGTTGATAGATCCGCTGGCGGGCTTTGCGCTAGATCAGCTTTTTCAGGCCTTTTCGAACCCCAACCAAATCAAAGTATTTTGGGGTGCCTCGAACGACGTACGGTATCTGAAAGCCCTGGCCGGCTGTCAGGTTCAAGGACTAGTAGACCTTTGGGAAGCCGCCAAATTGATCCTGCATCCTCGTCCGTCACTATCGATGGTTCTTCAAGACACCTTGGGGGTCACCATAGCCAAAGAAGTGGCGCTACAAACCTCGGATTGGAACACCCGGCCTCTGTCCGACGATCAACGTCGCTATGCGGCCCAAGATGTACGGTATCTGTTGCCCGTGTGGCAGAAGTGGAAAACCGCTTTGACCGGAGCTCTGGCCACCGTCTTTCAAAAACGAATGAAACACCTTTTGACGCTTGAGGTAAAACCCGATCTGCCGCCCGTAGAACGTATCAAGGGGAGGTTTCTCCTGACGCCTGACGAATTGGTAAGGCTGAAGCACTTAGCCGATGAACGTGAATGTGAAGCTCAACGCCGTGACTTGGCCCCGTGGCGTTTGGCTGAAAATGAAAAACTTTTAGCCTGGGCCAAATCCGGACAAACTCACGCTTGGGAGACTTAACTGATGCCTCAACACGATTCCTCTCACTCACAAGCTCAAGGTCTCATCTTGCAAGAGGAGCTAAAAATCCTTCGCGAGAAAAACCAACAACTTCAGCAACAACTGGAAATCTCTCAGCAACGGCACCGAGAAGTCGAACAGCGCTTGGCTTTGCATCCCATTTCGGGGCTACCAACGCATTACATGATGGAAGCACAAATCCAAGAGCTTCTCAGTGCTGCCGAAAAGGATTCCTTTCATAGCTACGCTTTTGTTCTTATTCAACTCGGGCCGGCCTACGACATGGTCAAGCGCACTATGAAGTCCAGTGTCACCGAATGGGTGCTTTATCAGTTATCACAACGGTTAAATTTACTATTGGGCACCGACGACCATATTTTTCACACCCGCGAAAATGAATTTTTAATTCTTAGACGCTACGATGAAGAATCAGTTTTGACGAGCTTTCTTACCCTCATTCAGCACCAAGTGACCGAGCCCCACATCTTTTCAGGGTTTAACCTCACCCTCGAAAGCTGGATCGGAGTATCCTTGTACCCTCAGCACGGCATCGATCGTTCGGCCCTCTTGCATGGTGCTGATATTGCCCTGGGTCATTGCCAGGAACTCAAAGCCCCTTTTGTCATCTTTGATGTTTCCTTAGAAAAACGGGTTCTCGAAAAAATGGAACTCCAGAATGCCATCATCAAGGCTATCGAAGCCCCGGCGTTAAAAGCTATCGGGCACCAATTCGAACTGTACTTTCAACCCAAACTCACTCTTGCACGACAAGGTCAAGCTTGGAGCGTTAAAGGGATCCAAGCAGAAGTTTTGTTGCGATGGAACCACCCCACTAAAGGGCAAATCCAACCGTCGCAATTTATCCCTATTGCTGAAGAAACGGGTTTGATCATGCCAATCGGCAAGTGGAGTTTGTACCAAGTCGTTGAGCAGTTAAAAGATTGGGGGGAAACCGCTTTTGGCGAGGTACAATTGGCCTTTAACGTCTCGGCGCGCCAATTCCGCAGTCATGACTTAGTCGAGATTTTTCAAAAAGCGACCCGAAAGCACAAGACTGTGGTCGAAAAGCTCACTCTCGAAGTGACCGAGACCAGCCTGTTTGAAGATCCTCTCGAAGCCGAACAAATTCTCAAAGCATTTAAAAACTTTGGGCTAAAAATCTCGGTGGACGATTTTGGTACAGGCTTTTCCTCGCTCAGTCACCTTCACAAGTTTACCTTAGACGAAATTAAAATTGATCAATCGTTCGTCCGTGGTCTACCAGAAAATCCGCAAGACTTGGCAATTGTACGATCTTTGATTTCTATTGCCAAGGAACTTAACCTGCATATCGTCGCCGAAGGGGTTGAAACCTTAAACCAGCTTGAAGAACTAGCAGACTTAGGCTGTCAAACCGTTCAGGGCTACTTAATTTCTCGTCCTTTGACCCGTGCCGGGTTTGAAAGCTTTGTCCACAAACTTCAAACAAATGGCCGCTGTCTTGAATTAACTTCGCCCCTGGAGACGGCTTAGACCTCACCCTCGTCTTCGACAATTTCCGAGTCCTGGAACTCTTGCCACAGCTGTTCAAAGGCCTCTCGGTGGGCATCATCGATTTCTACATGCCCCCAGCCCTCAGCCACTTCGGTCGCATACCCCCACAAAGAATCTCCATGACGGATCAAGCAATAGGGGATTCCTTCATTGTCTAACAGGCCTTTCAGCAGAGCGGCCTGAGCGCTGTTCTTAAGCGGCCAGGGCCAATCCTTAGCTTTCCAAAACATCATTCCTCCTCAGACTCTTCCCTGTTTTCAGATTCGGCACTGCTTTCAGATTCGGCTGGCGAGCCGGTGTTTCTGACAAACCTAGCCCCCGTGGTTTCTTTAGCGGTTAGCCTTATTCCCTGAGCTTTGACGCCTTTCACCAAGTAATCCTGCACGGGGAAGGTTTCTTCAAAAACCCGAATGAGGGGCTTTTGTTTGTAATCCACACGAACGGCGACGTCCTGGCGTGTCGTCAACTTTAATAAAGTCGTATTTTCTGGGAGCAACGTATACTCTTTGTCGAGAATATAACCCTCGATATGAAATCTTTTGAGGTAAATCGACGAACTGGCATTATCGCGGTACAACAGCGAAAAGACCACCTTGGCAAGTTCTTCTTTATCGGCATTACCAATATACAACACATTTTTTCCGGCAAAAAGTTTTTCGACGGCCCGAATAACGCTGTAGGTTCCATCCTTGTGAATCAAGATAAGGCGATCCAGCTCGCTGACCTCCAGCTGAACTTCTCCTGCTGTAAGAGCCCAGCCTAAGTACCCGGTCGTTTTGTCATACCTCAACTTTTTGTCGCGTAAAGCGGCATCTTTGGCCGTTACTTTTTTAAAACTTAAAGGCTTGGTTTGACGCACCGGCATTTGATCGGTGTACTTTTTCAAAATCGCCTCTAAAAAAGCCAAGGCGTAAGCTGTGAGATGAGCCAAGTGGTGCTCAATTTGTTTGAGACGGGCTTGAATCTCTTCAAGTTCCTTGCGGGCTTTTTCAATGTCATAAAGCGAAATTCGCCGAATCGGAATTTCTAGAAGATGCTTTACGTCTTCCTCAGAAACGGGACGAAGGATTTCTTTTTTGAACGGCACAAAACCTGTCACAACCGCCTGCGAAACCAAGTCATGAGTTTTTTTATCTTCAATGAATTTGTAGATGCGTTCTTCGATAAAAATACGTTCCAAAGTACGCAGGTGAAGCTTATCGAGGAGCTTGCCCTTTTCCAGCTCCAGTTCCTTTTTTAACACTTCGACCAGGTGACCAGCATGATGACGAATCACTTGCGTTACTGTGGTTTGCACCGGAAGTTTGTCTTGAATAACCAACAAGTTGACTTGATGCGTGATCTGACAATCGGTAAAAGCGTAAAGGGCTTCGACCACTTCTGACGTGTACACGCCTCGGGGAAGTTTAATTTCAATCTCGACGTGGTCGGAGGTAAAATCCGAAATGCCGGCAATCTTAAGTTTGCCTTTTTTGGCAGCATTCTCAATCGAGGCGATAAGGCCAGCAGTTGTAGCCCCAAAGGGTAGTTCTCGAATCAGGATCCTTTTTTCATCCGAAGTGTCTAACACGGCTCTGACAGTAACGGAACCTTGTCCATCCTCGTAGGTAGAGGCATCCATAAGGCCCCCGGTGGGAAAATCCGGCAACAGGGCAAACTCTTCACCGCGAAGGGCGGCTTGTAACGCCTGCAAAACTTCGCGAAAGTTGTGCGGCAAGATCTTGGTTGCCATGCCAACGGCGATACCCTCAATGCCTTGAATGAGGACTACGGGAATTTTTGCCGGAAAGATGACAGGTTCTTTGTTTCGGCCATCATACGAATCGACCATTTCGGTGATTTCGGGGTTGTAGAGGACTTCCTTGGCTAAAGGGGTGAGGCGACATTCAATGTAGCGCGCCGCCGAAGCTTCGTCACCGGTAAAGATGTTGCCAAAGTTCCCTTGCGTATCAATAAAGAGGTTTTTTTGCCCCAAGTTGACCAAGGCTTCGTAAATCGAAGCGTCACCATGGGGGTGGTATTTCATGCAGTGTCCCACCACGTTGGCAACCTTATGGAACTTGCCATCATCCATCTCCATCAACGAATGGATAATGCGCCTCTGTACGGGTTTCAGACCATCATTCAAATGGGGGATGGCCCGCTCTTTAATGACGTACGAAGCGTACTCAAGAAAGTTTTCGGCAAACAGCTTTTGTACGTAAGCCATGTTAGATCAAATTCTCCATGATGTATTGCCGACGGGTCGGCGTGTTCTTCCCCATATAAAACGATAGGGTCGAGGGAATATCCTTGAGTGATTTGATGTTGATATCGACCAAACGCATGGACGCGCCAATAAAAGGACCAAACTCGTTAGGGCTGATTTCGCCAAGACCTTTGAAGCGCGTGACCTCGGCACCAGCCAAGGCTTTGACCGCGACATCGCGTTCTTTGGCATTGTAACAGTACCGCGTTTCTTTTTTATTTCGCACCCGAAACAAAGGCGTCTCGAGAATATAGACCCGACCATTGACTACAAGTTCTTCAAAGAAATTCAAAAAGAACGACAACAAAAGATTGCGGATATGAAAACCATCAGTATCGGCGTCTGTGGCGATAATAATTTTTCCATACCGAAGGTTCTCGACATCGTTTTCGATTCCTAAAGCCATCATCAAGTTGTAAAGCTCTTCGTTGCGATAAATCTCGGTACGTTTCTTACCCTGAAGGTTTTCAGGTTTTCCACGAAGGGCATAGATTGCCTGGGTGTAAACATCCCGCGCCGTCACCATCGAACCTGCCGCCGACTGACCTTCGGTTATAAAGATCATGGAGCCAGCGCCTTTTTCGCCATCTTCAATGTGATACTTGCAATCCTTAAGCTTGGGGATATTCAAGGCGATTTTCTTAGCCGCTTCTTTGGCTTCTTTTTTGACCGTATTGAGTTCTTTGCGGAGCTTCTCATTCGAGATGATTCGGTCTTTAAGAATGCGGGCGGTTTCAGAGTTTTTGTGCAGAAAGTCCATCACGGCTTCTTTGACTGCCTGAACAATCCACGAACGTATATCGGTATTGCCGAGTTTATTTTTGGTCTGGCTTTCAAAAACAGGATTTTTAATTTTGATCGCTACAGCCGCAGTCAACCCTTCACGAACATCCAACCCGTTGTAGGTTTCTTTGTAAAACTCGTTGATGCCTTTCAAATGCCCCTCACGGAACGCAGAAAGGTGAGTACCACCGTCGGAGGTGTGCTGACCGTTCACAAACGAAAAATATGTTTCGCCGTAACTGCCCGTGTGAGTAAAAGCAAACTCCAAGTATTGACCTTTGTAGTAGGCGGCGGGATAGGCTTCTCCCTCGCCAATTTCGGCATTCAACAGGTCAAGCAGGCCGTTTTTAGCTTCAAATTTTTCTTTATTTAGGTACAGTCTCAAGCCCTGGTTCAAACAGGCGTAATTCCACATCCGTTGTTCCAAGAACTCTTTATTGAACTGGAAGTCGGCAAAAATTTCTTTATCGGGTTGAAACTCAACATAAGTTCCGTCGGGCTCAGTGGTACTTCCTTGATTTTCGTTCAGGAGTTTTCCCTGTTGAAAGGTGGCCTCGAAGAATTTTCCTTCACGATGCGAACGAACGAGAAATCGGCTTGATAGGGCATTCACTGCCTTGGTGCCGACA
>JABEVK010000008.1 GCA_013044245.1 Spirochaetales bacterium
ACGAGACACTGGCACCCCAAGCCTGCAGGTCGTGTGCCGTTTGTTCCAAGGTAAGCGGGTTACGGGCGGTTAACAACAGCTCGGCACCTTGGCTGGCCAGATGACGGGCCAGCGCCAAGCCAACACCCCCCGTAGCACCGGTTACCAACCAGACGGGTTTTAAACTCATCATCGTTAAACCTCACTTCGCCAGTCGCGGCCGTGTGTACGAAACAAATCCCGATAATGCTCATACTCGGCTGGCGCCAGGGGGCCATCGTTAAGCCATGCCAACTGCTCGTCGAAGTGAGCTTGGTTTCCTGTTCCAGCAATCGCTGACGTGACCCCCGGGGTAAAGGCGGCAAACCTAAGGGCTGTGTTGCCTCGTTGAAAGCCTTTCTCGTTTAAGAGTCCCATCGTGGTCATTCGTTCCCAATACGTCTCGGCATAGTTACCCACCGGCCTCTGGTCAAACCGCCAGGGTGCGTTACCCAAGGGCCGTTTGGCGATAAAGCCCCTACCATCCGCCTTCACTTGGGGCAAAAGCGGTATCTTGTCTTGATCAAACAGGTTCACCGAGCCTTCAAACACGTCAAGGTCAGCCAGCCCCAGGGCAAACGCTAAGTCGTCATTGTCCCCCGAATAGCCTATAGCCCGCACCAAGCCCCTCTGTTTGACATTCAAAAGAGCGTGCACCACATCGTACCGCTCAAGCGTCGAGGCCGGACAAGTATGCAAAAGAACAATGTCCAAGTAGTCCGATTTTAAGACCCCCAGGGCTCGTTCTACCCCGCGCACCACACAGTCATAGGTCCAATCAGGAATACCCTCAACCCCGTAGCCCACCTTGGTGCACAACACCGCTTTTTGACGCTGACCATGCAAAAACTTTCCGATTCGCTCTTCGGACAGCCCATAGCCTCGGGCTGTATCCCAAAAGGTTACGCCCTGATCGAGTAAATGCCCTAAAAGAGCGTTAACCTCTTTTTCGGAACGGTCAGACGCGCCGATGTGCCCCGCGCCAAAACCTAAAGCCGAAAGTTCAATTCCCGTTCGGCCCGTACTTCGGTATTCCATAGTTTCTCTCCCCATCTAAGTTTCTCTTCCCCACGGCATTTCGTAACCGCCACAAAAAAATTGCCAAAATTTGAAAACTTTTTTGAAGCAGAACCCCCTTAACTCCAGTTCTTGGGTTTGATCGCGATCAGGAAAGTGCGTTGCGCTTACCACCACCGGCAGACGTGCCGGGCGAAACCAAATTGTAGGAGGTACCACCATGGTACATGTCGCTTATTTTAAACGGGATTTTGGAAAAGGGGAAACCTCTTTTGCCCGCCAAATCAACAAGAACAAGATGGCCTTTGAGGACGTCTTGACCCTCATGAGCAAGCAGACGGGCTTGTCCGAGGCTGATATGAGGTCGGTGTTTGACCATTTTTGCGAACACCTTGCCCTATTTTTACCTCAAGGCCATACGATTCAAACGCCGCTGGGAATCTTTTCACTATCAGTACGTCAGCCCGTTCCGGTGCCGGGAGCCTTTGTTGATAGTCAAAACATCAGTACCGAAAAAGTGCAAGTTCGCCTGCGGTGCGATCAAGCACTCCTTAACCGTCTCAAGGCGGAGACAACCTTGCAGGTTGTCGACACGCCTTCTGTTACGTTGCCTACCCTTCTTCGCGCCGAGACTACCGAAAGTGGGGGCTTTAACCGGGGGGTTCCTGGCGAAGTGCTTCACCTTGTCGGTTCTCGCCTAAAGTTTGCCCCCGAGGATACCAAATCCGGGGTCTTTTTTATCGACAACACGGGCAATCAGACACGGGCCACCGTTTACAGCCGCGTTGGAAGCAAGCGCATCGATGTCAAAGTGCCTACCCTTTCAGCCGGTGAGTACCACTTGGAAGTCCGAACAACGACGACTGCCGGCGAGGTTCGTGCCGGTCGACTGGGCGAAAGCTTCACGGTTTTGAGCTGACGTTTGACCTAACTTTACCCGGACAGGGGAAGTTCAAACAGGGCGTCGCGGGGAAACTCGCGGCGCTTTTTTTGGGCGAACAAAGCTGGCGACCGAAAAATTTGTGTCACAAAACCGCCAAGATCGTGTCTATAACATCACAGGTTTGTGACTATAACACGTCGTGATGGTGACTTAAACAGGACAAGATCGTGACTTAATCGTGGGGAGATTCAGCCTGCTCCGGACGGCCGCCGCTGAAGACCTACACCTCAAGTCTTGAGGTCAAAGTCCCTGCTTAAGCAAGCCTAAAAAGGGCAAATTTTATGTATTGACAATGGGGTCCACTATACAGAAGGAAGGGTCCGGTTCGACGAACAGCTCAGGCAGGAAATTGACTGGAAAAAAGAAATAGACAACACACATGTTAACAACTTTCTTTCGATGGCGCGCCTCTCACCGCGCGAAGACCTGCTGAGTTTGCTTTTTAACCTTGGTGCGGGAGAATATCGGAACGAAGATTTTTACCTCAACAATGCCGGCTGTCTTTTTTTCTCCAAAGAGCCGTCTGTTCGTTTTATCCATACCGGAGTAGTCTGTGGACTTTATAAAGGCACCGGGAAAACGACGATACTTGACCGGAAAGAATTTAACGGCACCCTCACCGAAAACGTGGATGCTTCCCTTCTGTTCCTCAAGCAGCACCTCAAACTTCGCTTCGAGATAACCGGAGTGGACGCACGGCGCAGGGAAAAACTGGAAATCCCAGAAGTTGCCCTCCGGGAAGCAATCATCAACGCCGTAACGCACCGCGATTACTTTGAAAAAGGCGCACAGGTCATGATCGAAATATTCGATGACCGGGTTGAGATTTCAAATCCCGGCGGACTTCCCCGCGCCCTGCCTCCCGACCAGTTCGGCAAACGCAGCGTCTGCCGGAATCGACCGTATCCGCAATGCCCTCGCCGAAGCCGGATGCAAACCGCCTGAAATCAAAACGCAGGATTACTTTGTCATCACCTTTTTACGGGAACTTACCCCTCAAGTTACCCCTCAAGTTACCCATCAAGTCGCTGAGTTAGTGGCAGTTTTTACGGATGAAGAAACATTAACCCGTTCTGAAATGATGGAACGACTCGTTCTAAAAGACCGTATGCATTTTATGGCTGCATACATCGAACCGGCATTGGTTGCTGGCTTGATAGAGATGACTATTCCCGAAAAACCAAACAGCAGATTTCAAAAATACCGCCTCGTCAAGGATAAAACATGACACTTTCGATTTTTGTCCGGTGTATGACCAAGAAAGAAAAATTGCTAATGTATACATTAGCAAAATATCGGCTCACGGTTTATCTGGACTTGCCCAATCAAAACAAAGCGGAGGCCAATGCCAGATTCAGTTCGCCGGATTGAGTGCCTGTGCAAACCCGGCATCTTCGTCCCCAACCAGTGTCACAACTCTAAACTTGAGCGCTACAAAGGCAAGGTTGCTGATCGGCGGAACGCCTTTCCAATTGTCGGCAACCGTCACACCCACGACCAATGCTGTTTCCTGGACAAGCAGCAACAGTGCCGTTGCCACAGTCTCCAGTAGCGGAGTGGTAACTGTCCTTTCTGTTGGCTCAGCCACCATTACCGCTACCAGCGGTTCGATATCGGCAACCTGTGATATTACCGGCAATGTCTTGTTCATTACCGGTTCCATCATAACCAGCAGTGGCAATCAAGTTCCCGTCTATTGGAGAAATGGCGTTCAAACAATCTTAACTACCACCCCAGACCAACCCAATGGAACAACCTGCGGCCTTTCAACCAGCGGCAATGACATTATTGTTTGTGGATATAAAGCAAATGCAGATTGGAGCTCGGTCACCCCTGTTTATTGGCAGAACGGGAACAGTCATGCTTTGGCAATCCCAACGGGCTACTACAGCACTGGCGGGGAATGGATAGACCAATCAACCGACGCCGCGGGCAATAGCTATATCCGTGGAACATTGGTCTCTCGTGCCAATCATAATAATATTCCCGGATACTGGTTGAACGGAACCTGGACACCGTTGTCCATGACATTAGCGCCAGGAGTTACAGCCAGTTCCGGTGATATCAACACCACCTATTGGGACAGTACCACCAAATATTGGGGAGGATGGTTAGTCGATCCAACAACCAACAAACAGGTGCCGGTTTATTGGGCGAATGGAGTTGTATCAGTTGTATCCTTAGGCACGGGGCAAATTGCAAGCGATGCAGCCACCTACAATGGAGCTTTCATCTCTTCCATCGTCGGTCCCCCAGACCTACCCAGTGTTACTTTTTTCCTGAGCGCAAATGATTCCAACTATAGACCAATGGACCCCACGATGTTGACTAACGGAATGTATACGCCCGTATCAACTGGCGGGACATCTAACGGCGTGATCTGGTTTGCTTCTACTCTCAAAAATGGAACAATCATCGCACAAGGTGGCATAGGGTCATCGGTCAATTTCTATAATGCCGCTCCAATGTATTGGAAAAATTGGCAGGTTATTCAGCTTACTACTCCAAATGGCTACCCCTTTGGTAACGCCGGAAGTTGGCAGTATACCGACTCCGCTGACCTGGTGTTTACTGGGAATATCGGATCGACCACAACAGAACAGCTTCCGGTGTACTGGCTAAACAATTCTATCGTTTCCCTTCCTTTAGGTAGCTATAATGGTATATCTAATATCAGCGGGGAGGCGAAGAACTGCACTCTAGTCAATTATTAAGCCTTGGACATCACAATTTGCCCCCTACTGACAATAGTGGACAGTATATCGAACTGACGAAGTATGCGGTAGCTTTTTTTAAAATCTCTTTCCGTGTCCCCTCGGCTTTCAGTTCGTCTGAAATAAGTTAGGAACCGCTGTCCACTGAAACCAGTATGGTTTATTTTTCGTTGGCTTCTTGAAAAAGATCTTACCGTTGTCCTAGACTTACCTCCGTGGGAAAAATCACCAGATCAAATGAGGACTGGCTTGCGGCCTTAAGCCAAACCGGTCAAACCCGTGACCGGGCCCTGCGGGATCTTAGGTACCTCCTCCTCAAAGGCCTTAACTTGGGCTTTCGAGGGCAACCTCCCCAAAAAGACCGCGAGTTTCACGCCCTGTTTGAGGATTTTGTCCAAGATGCCATGATAACCATTCTTGAGCACTTAGCCGATTTTAAAGGGAATTCTAGGTTTACCACGTGGGCGCACAAAATTTGCCTGCGTAAGGCTTTTTCCGAGTTACGACGGCGACGTTGGAAAGACGTCTCGCTACAAAGCATGGTCGATATGGGGCATGAGCCGGAGGCTAAAAGGGAAGATTCCACCCAAGCTGTGCATACCAATACCATGATGGAATGGCTTCACAAAGTCATGAACGATGAATTGTCCGAGAAACAGCGAATCGCTTTGCAAGCTGTTGCTTTACAAGGTATGCCCCTAGAAGAAGTAGCTCGGCGCATGGATTCTAACCGGAATTCGTTGTATAAATTATTACATGATGCTCGACTAAAGCTAAAGAAATGCCTAGAACGCGATGGCTTTAGCACAGGGATGTCACCATGAAAGAAAATTCCATTCAAAAAATCTCCCAGATGATCGCCAACACAGCACCCCAAGAACTGACTTGCGATGAGGTTTTTCAAGTTCTTCATCAATACGCAGATATCGTCAGCCGTGGTGAAGACGCCTCACAGCTTCTGCCTGATGTTCACCGTCATTTAGAGAGCTGTCCCGATTGCCGTGAGGAATATGAGGCCCTCTTAAGAGCCATAAAAGCCAAGTAAGAGCTTCTCGTGGGCCTACCCTACGGCCGTCTCGGACCTCAAGTACATGATTCAAGTACAGGATTAGTACAGACTAAGAAAAGGGCAAAATGAGACCACCCCGTTGATTCCAACGATTAGGGAATCAACGGGTTTCAGAAGCTTTAGCCAAAGGTAAAAGAGTAGACTTTCACGGGGCCTTGAAATTTCAAGGTTACGGTTCCCGAAATCTCGTGCGTACCCGAGTAAAGTTCATAGAGGCGGTCTTGATCGAGAGTAAGTACTCCTCGGTGAACGTCTGGAGTACTCACGTTTTGTCCATTGACACTTACAAAAACAGTCTTTGAAGCGTCTTTGATAGGATTGATCACCAGATACACCTTTTGGGCGCGAAACTTGAGGGTGAGCGAAGCAGAGCCACGGTTCTCGGCGAACTGTTTACCGACCCGCCATTCGCCTGTTAGACCCCAATTCGAGCTCACCATGCCCTGGGGAAGTCCGTAGTGAGCAAACTGATTGGGTACCATCGGCCCGGTTCCCACAAAGCCCGAGGCCCTTGCCCAGCCGAGGTAGGTTTCAGGAGTTCTATCGGCGCTTTGTGGCAGCGTTGACGGGATGGTCGTCGCTGCCAAAGTTTCGTGAGTCCCCAAGAGTTTCTGAATATTTCGTTCTGTCGCCGCATACCCCCCCTCGCCAAAATGACTCTCGATAAGATTCCCGTCTTTATCAAAAAGGTATTCGGCCGGCCAGTATTGGTTATGGAAGGCATTCCAAATTCCGAACTTGTTGTCTTGGACAACAGGCCACCTCACACCAAGGTCTTTCACAGCCTGACGGACATTAGACTCCTTGTGTTCAAAGGCAAACTCGGGTGAGTGAACACCGACAATCACCAGACCTTTGTCTTGATACTTCTGGTACCAGGCTTTCAAGTACGGTAATGTCCGCAGGCAGTTGATGCACGAATACGTCCAAAAATCTACCAACACGACCTTTCCTCGCAGAGAGGCCATCGTTAAGGGCGGTGAATTGATCCAAACGCCCGAAGCATGGCTGAATGCACCCGCCGGAACCTGTGCAGAGCTTGCCGTCAGACTCATCTGTCGTTGCTCTAGCTCTTTTTTGACATCCTTTTGATTTTCGATGGCTGTGAGACCAGCTCCGTAGCTGGGGAACGTTTTCAAAAGCCACGTCTCGACACCACGGTCCCACCCCGCCAAGATCGCGATTCCGGTGACCAGCATGAGCACCCCAAAAATCCGCTGTATAGACCCCGAATGGCGGGTAAAAAAGGGAAAACGGTTCAGTAAGCTTCTTCCCCCTTGCAAGATCAGGAAGAGAGGGACCGCCGTTCCGGCTGAGTACGCCAATGTGATAAAGATGCTCCCCGCATCAACGGTCTGGCTGAGCGCCAATGAAACCACAGAAGCCATGATGGGGCCGACACAAGGGGTCCAGACCAAACCCAAACTGGCACCTAAAAGAATACCGCTAAAGAACCCGCTGGGGGTTTTCTTTCCAAACTTTGGGGCAGATTGCGAAGCGAACCGTCCACTGACCGCTGTGGCTGCCCTCATGAACCCGTCTTTAAGAACCGGTATAACTAAGACCAGACCAAAGAGTGTGATTAGCCCCGCGGCTATCCAGCGAAGCAGATCGGGGTCAAAATGCAACGCTTGGACCAAGGCTGACAGGGTTAAAGTAAACACTGTAAAGCTGGCAATAAAGCCCGTGACGACACCCCAAGGGCGGGCTTTGCCTCCCCCTGCCGAACTCCCCAGGACGACGGGAAGGACGGGGAGGATACACGGCGAAAGGATCGTAACGATACCGGCCAAGAACGCGAAGCCAATCAACACTCCCATAATTTACGCCTTTGCCAAAATGCTTTGTACGGTCGTCGTCCCCGACCAAATCTTCTTTTGGTTCCCCTGGGCGTCGATCTCAACGAAGGTATGTTGTTGCGTGATACCGTACTTTGTCTTAAGGGCCGAAGCCGTGTCGTAATTCACAACGACCAAACGAACGTTGTCGGGAATATCCTGATAATGGGCCTTGAGGTTTTTGTACGTTGCTTGGCAGGTCGGGCACCAGCTGGCGGCAAAAAAGTAAATCACCGTATGGTCCTTAGCCATGGCTTCGGCAGACGCCTGGGTCGTGAACGGGACAACCTCGGGAGCCATTCCCGAAAGATCATAGAAAGGCGAGGACCCGTTAGACATCGAATTGTTCGACATCGAGCCGCCCGAGGATTCCTGCTGGCCATTGGCCCAAGCCAGGCCAGCCATGGTTAACGCTACCAAGGTAGCCATCACCAATTTTTTCATTTTAACCTCCTAAGGTTGCGCCTTTTTCAAAAGGCGAGTTAAGAAGTAATGTATAGCAGGTTTTACAAAAAGACAAGTTTAGTTTACATTTTTCTTAAAAAGGAACCCCAATCGTTGGAGCCCTAGCTGTAGCTTTTTTGAGACTTAGCCGCGGATCTGGAGAATCTTGAGAACAATAAGCTTCACAATGATCATTAAGGCTAGAACCCCACACAACCAAGGATCAAGAGTGTGGGTCAGGTCTTGGATCACCAGAAGTACCGAGAGTGCCGTAACCCCCGCCAGGTAAGCTACGCGGCTGGACACCGCCAAATGGTGAACGTCACGTTCGTCCTTCGGGTGTTCGCGAAAGACGATCCCCGCATAGACAGCCATTGCTGCTGCAAAGATTCCTAGGACGAGCATTTGAAGTGCTGTAGGCATCAGCCAGTGAAAAGGATCGACCTTCAGTCCTAAGGTAATTAGAACAGCAAGGGCTACGAGAATTTCACTCGCCTTCTTCATAAAAGAGTTCCTCCACGGTAATTCCCAATACTTTGGCCAGGCGTAAGGCAAGCTGTACGGATGGGGTGTAATTGCCTTTCTCAATCGAAATAATTGTCTGCCTTGTTACACCCGTCTTCTGTGCCATTTCTTCTTGCGTCAGACCAACCTGAGAACGAAAGATTCTTAACTTATTCAAAAGCGCCGTATCTGGCATTTCGTAAATGTAAAGTCAAGTTGACAAACTTGTCAAGGTGAACGGTATAGCCGTGCCAACGGGCTTCTTATGCAAAGCCAACACCCAATCGGCCAACAAAGCCAAAACCCCTGCCGTTAAAGCCCCCTGCAACAGATAACTGTAATTAAACTCACTGATTCCGGCCAGAATGGGACGTCCTAGTCCCCCCGCCCCCATGGTGGCCCCCACCGTAGCGGTACCGATATTGATCATCACCGATGTTCTTAAACCCGAACGAATTCCCGGCAAAGCCAAGGGGAAATCAACCTTGATCAGCTTTTCCCACCGTGAAAAGCCCAGGCCTGAAGCGGCGTCCTGGACCTCGACGCTCACTGAGTCAAACGCTGATAAGGCTCCGTGAAAAATGGGAAGGATTCCAAAGGCTACCAACGCCCAAAACACAGGGACTGTCCCGAAGCCCAGAAAAGGAACCATGAGGGCCAAAAAAGCCACGGGGGGTACCGTCTGCAAAAGTGTTCCCGTAGCGCCAAGCAAAGTTCTTGCACTGCCAGGGCGCCAATGAGCCCAAACAGCTCCCAGTAAACCAACCACCAGGGCCACGGCACTGGTTGAGGCGACCAAGGCGATGTGTTCCCCTGTAAGACCCCAGGGGGCTTCCAAAGGATACATCGCGGCCTGGGGGTCACCCAGAAGGAGCCTTAACGTGGCATTTAACGTGAAAGGGACCGACAAAACGCCCAGCAGGAGTGCCAAAACTAAACCCCGAAGCATCAGGATTGATCCTCGGCCGCGAGTTTTTCAATGGCCTTTTTATAAAGTTGTCCCAGAACTTGGCTACCGTCGACCACATATAAGCTGTCTTTTCCCAAGGCGACCATTAAGGAAAAGGCATCACGGAGATTCGTATTGTGTTGAACCTGGTCTAGGGAACCGACTTCGACCCCAGCCCCAAGAGGTTCCATTACGTCCTGCGCACGGTAACGGATCAAACGTTTTAACGCGCGGTCAGCACCCAGAAACTCCTGAACAAAAGGGGTGGCCGGTGAGCGCAGAACCTCCGAAGGTGAGGCGTGCTGAACAAGCCTCCCTTGCTGTAAAACGAGGAGTCTGTCGGACAGCAGTACGGCTTCATCAAGATCATGGGTTACCAACAGAATAGTTTTTTTGACGTGTTTTTGAATCGACAGTAAAACTTTTTGAAGCCGATTTCTTTGAAGGGCATCAACAGCACCAAAAGGTTCGTCCATCAACAACAGAGGGGGGTCCCCAGCTAAGGCCCTGGCGATTCCCACCCGTTGAGCTTCCCCCCCTGAAAGTTCCGCTGGGAACTTTTTGCGAAAACGCGAAGGTTCTAACCCTACTAAATCCAGAACCTCGTCAATGCGGCTCTGTGTTCGTGCCGCTGGCCATTTTAAAAGCTGGGGAACTGCGGCCACGTTTTGAGCCACGGTCCAATGGGGAAAAAGCCCTACCCCTTGGATGCTGTAGCCCATCGATCGTCTCAAGGTTTCGGGCTCATACTGACTTAAAGGCTGATCCTGATAAAAGATCTTCCCCGTTGTCGGGTTAAGAAGTCGATTGACCAGACGGAGGGTTGTGGATTTTCCACAACCCGAGGGTCCTACGAGAACCGAGACTTCTCCTTCCTGCAAGGCAAAACTCAGATTCTGGACGGCGGGAATACCCTGGTAAAGAACCCCAACGTCTTCAAACTGCAGAACTGGCACGCACAAGCCTCCTTTGGCTGGTTTTTACCAAAAGTTTGAGCAGTTGATCAGCAACCCCTGAAACGATCAGAACGAGTAAAACTCCCAGCACGACCATATCTTGCGAAGTCTGTCCAATGCCTTGAAATATAAACCACCCCAACCCTCCACCACCGATCAAGGGGGCAAGTGTCGCATTCCCTACGGTTTGCACAAAAGCTAATCGAAAGCCGGCGAGTGCCGAGGGCAAAGCCAAAGGAAGTTCAACCTTCCAAAAAACATTTGAAGAAGAGAACCCGAGACCATAAGCGGCGTGAATGACCTCGGGGGGAACCATAGCCAGACCCGCTTGAACGGCCGAGGCCAGGGGTAAGATAGCCCATAAGGTGAGCGCAATTTCGGCGGGAGTTGGCCCGATGCCCCCTACTCCCCACACTTGAAGGCCGGGAAAGGCCCGAACAAGGGCCGCCAAAGGGATCATTAAAAGCCCAAACAGAGCGATCGAAGGAATGGTTTGAATCACTGAGGCCATTTGGAGCAAGACTTTTCCCCAGCGGAACCTAAAGCTCGCCACGCCTAAAGGGAAGCCCAAGATCACGGCCCCAGCCATTGCCCCTGCGGTCAAACTCAGGTGTTGCCACAGCTTCTGGCCAACCAGGGAGGGGTCTGCCTCTTTAACTACAGATATAGCCGAACAACCGCCCATCACGAAAGTAATCGTTGCCACACCAAGAACAACCAGTCGTAAAAAGATACCAAGCCGCGAAGCTTTTGTGTTGACCAGGGCCCGGTAAACGGCAAGCCCTTGAACAAGCCAAAAGCCCAAACTCGGTGAGATCCACAGCTCTTGTGACAGCCCGGTGCCCCCAGGCCAGGTCAGGGTGGGCAAACACCACAGCAGAAAGGCGAGAAGAAATAAAAAAAACTCCTGAAAAACTCCCGCCAAAAAGATCAAAACTATTACCACCAGCAGACCTGACCAAAGGTTGGGGTAAGTGGTCAAAAGCTTGAAGAAATACACGGGGGGACCGCTGGTGACACGATTAGGGTCAAGCTGGTAAAGCGGGAGAAAAACAAAAATCAAGGCAACGGCAATGCCCCAGACTGCCGTACGCCCGTTCAATAAAGTGAATTGCCCGTTCAGCGAAGAAAGCCTTTCTCTGTCAGCCATTGCCTAGCCACTGTACCAGAATCCTGGCCTTCGACGACGATTTTTGCGTTCAGAGTTTGAAGAGTTCTTAAATCCAAAAGGGCAAAAACGGGGGCAAGGTCTGCGCTCAGGTCGGGATACTTCAACAGCACCGCTTGCCTCACCAACGGTGCTGGCTGATACACGGGCTGAACGTTTTTATCATCGGTCAGAACAACAAGATGAAAAGCTGCCAGTTGGCCATCGGTACCGTACGCCATAGCCGCGTTGACCCCGTTCGTTCCCTCGGCACAGGCTTTCTCGGTCGTCGCCGTGTTACCTCCCGAAAGGGTCAAAACTTGTTGGGGTTCAAGGTGAAAGCCGTAGGCGGCCTCAAATGAAGGCAATGCCGCAGGACTGTTGACGAACTCATCAGATCCAGCCAGTTTGAAATACCCGCCCTTGTTGACGTAGGCGGCTAAATCAGAAAGCGTCGCAAGGTGGGCCTTTTGCGCCAGTTGGTCACTGACAGCAATGGCCCAGGTATTATCTGCAGGGGCCGCTGGCAACCACACAAGCTTGTTTTGTGCCAAATCCAGGTCGTGGACTCGTTGCCAGGCTTGAGAAGCGTTTTTCCACACCGACTGGTTGGCCTGATGGAAAAAATAGGCACCATTTCCCGTGTATTCGGGATAGATGTCGATTTGGCCTTCGAGTAAAGCTTTGCGAACAATCGCGGTACCACCCAACTGAAGACGGTCAACGACGTGGTAACCATGCTGAATCAGAACCAAACGAATCATCTGCCCCAGCAGTCCACCCTCGGTATCCATTTTTGACCCTACGACGATCGTTTTGTTCTGGACAGCCGATTGACAGGAAGTTAGGGCCAAGCCCAGAACCGCCATCGTTAAGCTTAAGGCCAGCACGGATGCATGAAGTTTGCCAACAGTCTTGCTCATGGGGGTAACTCCCGTCTTGATATTTCCCTTTCTTATAAACATCAGGGTTGAATGTCGACACCTTTCCAAAAGGCGTAGTACCCGCGAATCTCGCTTGCCGCGGCCTTGGGATCGGGATAATACCAACACGCATCAATATTCTGACCCTCGGCAATTTTAACCGTCTTGTAGCTGGCAAGCCCCTTCCAGGGACAAATCGAGGTCGTTGAGCTATCGATAAAGTGTTGGGCTACTAAGGATTCTGGGGGAAAGTAATGATTTCCCTCCACCACGATGGTTTTGTCGCTTTCTGCCAACAAAACACCTTTCCATAAAGCTTTCATGATCCGCTCCTTTTGTTAAGCATTTTTTTCAAAGTTCACGAGCCAGACGAATTCCTGAAAATTGCCAGCAAGCCCAGGTCGGGAAAAAGTTTCTGTACGTTTTGCGGATATGGCCTTCTGGTGTCGCACACGACCCCCCGCGCAAAACGTACTGATTGACCATAAACTTACCGTTGTATTCGCCCACAGCTCCGGGGGCCGCTTGGTAGCCCGGGTATGGGGAATAGCTCGACGAGGTCCATTCCCAAGCGTCTCCCAGCATTTGAACCAATTCTCCTTCGGGAGCGGGACGGGGGTGATACTCGCCGCTATCGGCAAAATGGCCAGTTAAAGGCACCGATTGGGCGGCATTTTCCCATTCGGCTTCTGTGGGCAAGCGGGCGTGAGCCCAACGGGCAAAAGCGTCAGCTTCAAAGTATCCGACGTGGACAACGGGCCTAACGGGGTCTAATTCCCCTAACCCCCAAAGGGTGAACTCATACCATTTTCCGTCTTGCTTGCGCCAGTATAAAGGTTGGGTTCGTTTTGATTTTTGACACCAATCCCAGCCTTCGGCCAACCAATACTGAGGGTCTTGATACCCGCCTTGGTCAACAAACTGGGCATACTCGGCGTTCGTTGTCAGCCGTGACGCCAACTGATAGGCGTTCACAAACACCCGATGCTGGGGTGTTTCATTGTCAAAAGCAAACCCCTCTCCCGTGTGCCCTAGGTGCACCATCCCTTCGGGGAAGCTTTTCCAGCTCAAGGCGGCACCTTGCGTTCGAGAAGGTGTCCGAGACAAGTCCACCTCGTGGTAAGCCGGGGCCAAAGGGTTGTACGAAAAAAGGAGCTTTTGGTCGGTCAAAAGAAGTTCTTGGTGCTGCTGTTCGTGGTTTAAACCCAATTCCAACAAATTATGAAACTCAGGATCTTTCCACACCCGTTCAGGAAGGTTTAAAAGTCGCTGATCGACGTTCCGACGGTAGTGAAGTACTTGGTCAAGACTGGGGCGTGTCAACATTCCCCGCTGAGGCCTGGGGTGTTTTTCACCAACGGCGTTGTAATAGGAATTGAACAAAACCCGAAAGTTTACATCAAAAGGGTGAAAAGGCTTTTCCCATCGTTCCAGTAAAAATGTTTCAAAAAACCAGGTGGTGTGAGCCAGGTTCCATTTGGTGGGACTGGCCTCTTCGGCAGGTTGAACACAGCAGTCTTCGGCAGAAAGCGGGCTGGCTAAGGCTACCGACTGGGAACGAACCTTCCGGTAAAACTCTTGGGCTTTTTCAAAGCTTAGCATGCCAGTCTCCCCACTCTCCTGGGCATGGAACTCGGCCGAGCCAAGACCATCGTGTACCAGTTTTTTTGATCCGTCCAGGGAGTTTGACTGTCAAAGCCCGCACGCTTTAACAAGCTAGCAAAGGCATCAGGGGTGTACTTGTAGCTGTTCTCCGTGTGAATTCTTTCTCCTTTTGCAAACGCGCGTTGCCCCCCTGGCCACGAGATACTGTTTTCACGCCGTGCTTCAAGGTGCATTTCTATGCGCGACTGGGCTTGATTGAACCAGGCGACATGACGCCAATCCTCCAACTGAAAATTGGCACCGATTAACTTGTTCACGTGCGAAAGGATATTCAAATTGAAGGCGGCAGTGACCCCTTCCTTATCGTTGTAGGCGGCCTCAAGAACGCTGACAGACTTAACTAAATCTACCCCAATCAATAATGATCCTTGCTCGTCTAAATGCTTTCGTAACTGAGACAAAAGTTTCACGGCTTGATCGGGATCAAAATTCCCAATCGAAGAACCCGGGTAGAAGATTAACCTGCGGTCACGAGGAATATCGCTGGGAAGGGTGATTTCTTTGGTGATATCCCCGGCGATGGCACGGGCCTCGGTTTCTGGTAGAACTTTTTTGAGCCGATTGACACCCGCCGTCAAGTAATCAGCAGAAATATCGACGCCAACAAAGCGGTGGGGGCGAAGCAAGCGGCAGAGGTGTTCGGCTTTTTCACACCCCCCCGCGCCAGGCTCTATAACAGTGGCGCATTCACCAACAGCCTCTGAAATGGCCCCTGAGTTTTGCTCCAAGATTTCTCGTTCGGTTCTTGTGGGGTAGTATTCCGTCAAACCTGTAATTTTATTGAAAAGAACTGAGCCCTTTTGGTCGTAAAAAAACTTGGGGGCCAGGCTTGCCAGGGGGTTTTTTAAGCCTTTGACAATCTCAGTTGCAATACCAGTGTCAAGATGTTTCATGTGGCCTCCTCTTACAGGTTACTTCACTTAGACGCTGGAGAAAAGGAATACCTTACAAAAAAATTAAGAATACAAATAAAGGACCATCAAAGGTTCGATAGGTCGCTAGAGAACTTCTTGGATTCATCTGGGCTATAGGTATAGCAGTTGAACGAAATAAAGCAGCCTAGGTAAGGAGGAAAGGTCAATTCATATCAAATGTTAGATTCTTGGTACTGAAACTGAAATCTTGTGATTTTTGGAAGAATATCAATGAGACGGTTGGATTCCTCCTCCAAATCAAAATCGTCCTGGAGTCCGAGCCAGAATTCTGCAGAGGTTCCAAAGAAACTCTTAAGGCGAAGAGCTGTATCGGCGGTAATTCTCCTACGACCGTGAATTATTTCAGAGATTCTTGTCTGAGGAATACCCGTTTCTTTCGAAAGTTTATAGGCGGAAATATTCATGGGTTCAAGAAATTCTTTTAGCAGAATTTCTCCAGGATGAATATTCGGTAGTTTTTCGTCAGTGATAGTCGCTAATTCTGACACGATCGGCCTCCCCGTTCTTCCATTCAAATACTATTCTCCATTGGCTGGTTATTCGAATGCTGTATAACCCAACCAGATTACCTTTTAGCAGTTCCAGCCGATTGCCAGGTGGAACTCTCAAGTCCTCGACAATTTGCGCATTGTTGATCATTCTAAGTTTCCGACGGGCGGTGTCCTGGATCTCGACCGGAAATCTTCGGGAACGCATACCATTCCAGATTGATTCAATTTCTTGGTCGTCAAATGAACGAATCACGTATCCTATACTAACGCATGGCGTAAGTAAGGTCAAGTTCGAAGCGTTTTCCTCTCTGTCAACATAGAAGTCACCTGACAACGCCAGCAGTCATAAGCGAGTTAGTTAAGCTTATTGACGAGGCCGTGACGGCTGGCGCGTGCGTTAAAATATCCTGTCAAACTGTCGAGATATCCTTTTGATCCTATCTGAAGAGGAAAGCAGAAAACCTTTTACAGTGAGGCTAACGCTTCGCACTTTATCGAATCTTAAATGATAAACAGGCTGTAGTTTCCGTAAGCGTCAAATGATCCAAACTTAAAGCAGGGTTTAGTATTTATGCACGAGGAGAACCAAAATGCGTCCAAGAAACAAACCAGCCCAGGAATGGAAATCGATCGTTTCAGGTCAAAACCAAAGCGGACGTAATAACAAAGAGTATGCCGAACAGGATTGAACCGCCGGTTCTGGTTGATGGGTGGTGCGGGGGGTGGTTAATAACCCTACTTAGGACGGTCACTGCTGCTTTTCGAGAATAGGGACTGGTTTTGGAAAGGCCAGTTTTCGGTCAGCTATGGTCAGGAGCAACACAAGCACACTGACCGCAATCAGTATTGTGGCTATCGTATGCAATCCAGCATCGTCTACCTTGGATTCAAAAACGATTCCGGTGAGTGCTGAGGAACCAATCGAGCCAAGATAGCCAAACGTCCTCATAAGCCCTGCCGCCGTCCCTATCTGGTTTTCTGGGGCTTGCGAGTAAAGCGCCGTTTGATTGCCTACTGTGAACAGGCCCATGCTCATACCAAATACAAGCGTCACCAAGGCTATCAGGAAAATGGAGGACTGAGAATCCAGCAGAAGAAGCCCGACTGACCCTAGTATTAGTGTTATTCCGGTTAACACCAGCGGACCACGGACCAGATTTCGCCGTGATACCGGGAACGAAATCAGCGGAGCAATGACTGCCATAGGGAGGAGAGCAAGCCCCGTCTGCTCTGGAGTCAGGTGCCGCCCGGCCTCGAACCACTGACTTGCGCCATACATAACCCCGTAGACCACTAAACCCGAGAGCGCGAATCTGAGATAGGTCCTCGTCAACGCAAGGTTTGATGCCAAAATGCGAAGGTCAATGAACGGATGGGCAGCCCGAAGTTCCCAGAAAATGAACCCTATCAAGCCGATGACGGCGGTACCAAGCGTGATCCCTTGAAACTGAGGAAAAGAAAGTAGAAAGGAGAGAAGACTGGTAATCGAAGCGCCGAATAGCAGAATGCCTCCCACATCGACGCTGGACATAAGTTCGCGAAAACCACCTTTTACTTTCACTGGTTCATCTTGGGGAAGCCAAAGATAGGTCAGAACAAAAGCGACCACTGCAACCGGAATGTTTATGAGGAACGTGCCACGCCATCCCGCCGAGCCCACGATTAAACCACCCAGAGGCAGTCCCACGGCGGCAACTGCCATGCCGGTTATTGCCAGACCACCGAGCACTCCCCCTGGCGGCTGAAGCAACCCCGTCAGAGTAGCCCGTCGTTTGATAAGAAGCATTGCAGAGGGATAAGCTGATGAAGACCCCAGTCCAATAAAAACGCGGGCAAGAACGATCGCCGCGAAGCTGTGCCCGAGCCCTCCTATCAAGCCAGCAAGAAGGATGAAAATGATGCCAATGGCAAAAATGCGACGGGGACCAAACACTTCAGACAGTTTCCCCGCAACAGGTTGCCCAATTGCGCTGGCCAAATAGACTGCTGCGACCAAAGCGGCGGTACTACCCACCGAAACATGCAAATCTGCTGCGATGGGTACGAGCGCTGTGGCTATAAGAGAACTGTTGATAGGATTGAGAGTACTGCCCAGATACAGTGGCAAGACAAACTTCCAAGGAAACGCTTTTTCTTGACCAGGAATTGAGTTCATTTGATTACCTGCAAAAATATCTTGGCATACTGAAGATAGAAATTACTCACCTTTGGCAACAGGGTCGTTCTGCCAGACCGCCGTATTAAAGATTCCAATGAGAAACAAGCCTACAATCGCCAGAGTTCCCGCAATAGGGAAAGGAACCGAGAATGTCGAACCCCAGACCACAAGCCAAAACCCTCCGAGTAGATTGACAGCACCCCAAATAACATTTACGAGAGCCGACGATGGCTTTCCAAACGGAGTCTGATGTTTCGAGCCCACCCCGCCCTTCACAAGGTGAGGCACTCCATTTCCCAAGACAATCCCGGCAAAAAGAAAAACAACGTAACCAATTATCATAGATAGCTCCTATCAATCTGCATCAATTGCGGTCATACGACAGCAACTTTATTCCCGTGCACCAAGTGTCGAAATGAAACCCTTGACGAGGAGCCGAAAGCTCTTGTCGCGGTCGCCCGACTTAAAAAAACCCACCTCTTCCAAGGAAACAAAACCGTGGACAAGGCTACGAAACCCACGCGCATAATGGCTCTGGTCTTCCTCGGACAACCCATAGCGCTCCAACACTTGGTAGATAATTCTCGCCACTGCCATCCCCGCTTCTTTGACATTTGAATCAGCTGAACCCGGAAACAAGAGCATGCTTTTGTAAAGTTCCGAATTTTCCAGAGCAAACTTTCGATAGGCTTCTGCGATTCTGAGGAGTGCTTCAGCCCCTGATTTGCCCACAGCCGCATCTCGGACAGCAACTTCAAGGCACTGAAGGGAAAAAGCTGCAACTTTTTCTTGCAGTTCCTTTATTCCGGAGAGGTGGTTGTACAACGAGGGTGGTCTGACACCCAGTTTTTCAGCGAGAAGATTGATGGTGAGATTTCCCAGACCAATCTCTCGAACGAGTTCAACGGCAGCGTCTCGAATCACATCCCCACCAAGGCGAAGTTTATTTCCCACAAATCTCCAATCCAATACTAATTGTAGTATATATTAGACTAATCTAATTAGTTTGACAAGACTAACCGCTAAGGGGACCAATGAACCCCCAGCTCTTGACGATTAACTAGTCAAATGTTTAGTATATTCTCATGCACGACCTGGCTTGCGTTCAGAAAGCCTCCAGCCTCCTTCGTCCCGTTGACGATTTACCTGACGTTCTGACGCTCGACCGTATGCGTGCTAGACTCACCGAAGTTTCAACCAGCACATCGGGAGGGGGTCTGAGCGCCCTGGCCCCTGTCCTTCTGGTGGCCCAGAAAAACGGACATCTGACTGGGTGGGTCGAAGCTGGCCCAACAATCTTCTTTCCGCCTGATCTGTCCTTTTTGGGGGTGGACACGTCGGCCATCGTTGTCGCGATGATCCGCCCTGACGAAGCCCTTCTTGCGGCAGACTGGCTGTGCCGCTCTGGGGCGTTCGGTGTGCTCATTATCGACAACCCACCAACCCTGGTCAGCGAATCAGCCCTAGGACGGTTGGCAAGGTTAGCTGAAAACCACGATGTAGCCTTAGTCTTTCTCACCCGCAAAACTCCCGACACCCCGTCGCTGGGCTCTTTAATTTCTTTGCGGATTGCCGTCGATCGTCAGCCCGACGATCGGGTGGTAGCGACCATTCTTCGCGATCGAAGGTACCATTCCCATAACCGACAGAGGTGGGATTTATATGGCCCGCATATCTTGTTTTAATATCCCGTCGCTTCCTTTGCAGATTGCTCTGCAACGGTATCCTCCAGGCCAGATCCCTGTGGCACTGGTTAAAGATGACAGGCCCTCGAGCCCTCTGCTCCAGCTCAACCGTGAGGCACGACGCCAAGGACTTCGGCCCACGATGAGGTACGGCGAGGCGCTGGCCTTGGTTCCAGACCTCAAAGCCGAGGTAGTTTCACACACCGACCTCGAAGAAGCTGAAAAAGAAATCTTTCGAGTTTTGTCACGCTGGAGCCCTAGCATCGAGCCTTGCCCTATCGAACGGGGAACCTTCTGGTTGGACCCTTGTGGTCTTTCGGGTCTTTTTGGAACAGAAGTCCAATGGGCTCGTTCGGTGGTGTCAGCGCTGGGAACACGCCGATACCGTGCGCATTTTGCCATCGGAAGTTCGCGAGGGGGAACCTTCGTTTTAGCGAGAACCCAACAGGAGTCCCTGACGAAGTCTGCCACCGAAGAGCGCAGAGCGTGGAACCTAGCTTCATTAGCTTTACTCCCCTTGAGCCCAACCGATCGACGTCGAATGAAGCGACTCGGCATCCGCAGTCTTGGGGACCTTGCCAAGCTCAATCCCGCCGAACTTCTGAGACGGTTTGATCCTGCACTCGTCTCGGTTCTGAACGAGATGAGTACTACCGATAACCTTCCTCTTCAACCGATCGCTTTAGAACGACCCAAGCTGGTGCGCTGTCGCTTCGAACCCGCCGAGTCTCAGGTCGAACGGATGCTCCAAGCCATCGTGACGCTACTAGAACCCGAGCTTGAGCGGCTCCGGCATCGAGGTCAGCTTATGTCGGAACTGAAGCTTCTCTTCGTAGCAGAATCGTCCCTGGAGCCCGAAGTGCTTCGCCCGGCGACTCCCAGCTCTGAGCTCAAGCTTTGGAAGCGTTTTTTAAACCTGCGTCTTGCTGAAAAAGAATTTTCTTCGGCTATCACAGAAGTCCGACTCTTATGGTCCGAAGCTCCGCTTCCCTCTGTTTCTGAAGATCTGTTCTTGGTTCCCGACCGTGATCTCAAAAAAGGAGAACAGGCCCTAGCCCTGATTCGGGCCAAATGGGGGAACGCTTGCGTACTCCATGCCGTACCTGCCGACAGTCACGTCCCTGAGCTCTCGTTTCGTTGGGAACCTGTCGAAAAGCTAAGCCCTCCGAATCCGCAAGAGCCTCAAGCTAAGGCTTCCGTACGACGCCTGTTTAGGTCACCTCAACCAGGGGATCCTGCTGGACGACCCATCAGCCCTCCACTTCGGCTAACGCAGACGTTAGCCAGCGTGACCATCGATCGCGAATACTTTTTTCTGCGTCATGGCCGGCAAATCGTGTGGATCACCAAAGACCTCAAGACCAACGAAACCACGATCCTGGGAGTCCTCGACTGATGCCTACCCCCGCGTATTCGGCGCTTTGGTGCAAATCGAATTATTCGTTTCTGGAAGGAGCCAGTCATCCCGAAGAACTCATCAAAACGGCGGCTGACTTAGGCTTGAAAGCCCTAGCTCTCACCGATCGTAACGGCGTTTATGGTGTGGTACGTGCCCACGAAGCGGCCAAGCAGATTCCCTTTCCCCTCATCATCGGAGCAGAACTCGGCGTGTCACCCCACTACAACCTGATGCTCTTGGCAACAAGCCGCCAAGGGTATGCGAACCTTTGTTCGTTGATCACTCTGGGGCACCACCAACAGCCCAAGGGGCAATTTGCTTTGACCGCCGCTCAGATGGCGGCCCACCTTGCCAACAAGTCGCCTGAGCTGGTTGCGCTTTGGCACCCCCGGGTGCTGGGAGTCGATCTCTCGGCAGAGCTTTCCCCCTTTGCCGAGGTGTTTCACAAAAGTCTCTATTTGGTCGCCAGTCGCCATCGCTGGGTCGAGGACCATAGGCGGGAACGGGATGTTGTGCGCTACGCCGAGAGCTTCAACCTTCCCATCGTTGCCGCCCCTGAAGTGTTGTACCATACCCCGGCCCGTCAGGAACTCCAGGATGTTATGACCTCGATTCGGCACGGTGTTCGGCTGGCGGAAGCAGGCACGAAACTCCGTCCCAACGCAGAGCATGCTCTCAAACACCCCGCAGATTTCGCCTCGCTGTACAACGACCGTCCGCAGTGGGTCCGTACAACTCTCGAAATCACCGAACGCTGTCAGTTCAGCCTTTCTGAAATCCAATATTTGTACCCTGAAGAAGGTGTCCCTGACGGGTATTCCACGTCAGGGTGGGTTCGCCACCTTACCTTTCAAGGGGCACGCCAACGTTATCCCCAAGGCATCCCCCAACAGGTCAAGGCTCAACTCGAGAAAGAACTGCAAATCATCGAACAGCTCCAGTATGCCGGTTACTTTCTAACCATGTGGGAGATCGTCGAGTTCTGCCGGCAGAACGGCATTCTCTGCCAAGGCCGAGGGTCTGCGGCCAACTCGGCGGTCTGTTATTGTCTGAGCATTACGGCCATCGACCCGGTAGCTATGGATCTTCTATTTGAAAGGTTTCTTTCGCTGGAGCGGAACGAGCCCCCCGACATCGACCTCGACATCGAACACAACCGTCGCGAAGAGGTGATTCAGCACATGTACGCCAAGTACGGTCGGCACCGTGCCGCCATGGTTGCCAACGTGGTTCGCTACCGAAGCCGTTCGGCGCTTCGTGAAGTGGGAAAAGTTCTGGGGTTTTCAGAGGTGGACCTTGATCGCAGTTCGAAGCTTCTTTCGCATCACGACGAAGGCATAGTGGGTGCTACCCAGGATGCGGGTATGGACCCGGATAATCCGACCAACCAGCGGCTGTTCCGCTTAGCTAACCAGCTTCGCGGCTTTCCTCGGCACCTCTCGATTCACCCAGGCGGTTTTCTTTTGGGGAGCGAACCTCTTGAAAGAATCGTTCCCGTCGAAGCCGCGACGATGAAAGGTCGAACCATCATTCAATGGGACAAGGTCGACGTCGAGGCTATGAACCTGTTCAAGGTCGACCTTTTGGGCTTAGGGGCCTTAACACACCTCGATTACGCCTTCCGTTTACTCAAAAAGGCCTATAGGATCGACCTGGATATGGCCAAGATCCCAGCCAAGGACGAAAAGGTTTTCCAGATGATCCAACACGCCGACACAGTGGGGGTGTTTCAGATCGAAAGCCGGGCTCAGATGTCTATGCTCCCCCGGTTAAAACCCCAAACCTACTACGACTTGGTTGTTGAAATCAGTCTCGTCAGACCGGGACCCATTACCGGCGGGATGGTTCACCCGTACCTACGTCGGCGCAACGGCGAAGAAGAAGTCACCTACCCCCACCCTTGTCTTAAATCCGTGCTGGCCAAGACGCTAGGGGTTCCTTTGTTTCAAGAACAAGTCATGAAACTGGCCGTTGTGGCGGCCGACTACACTCCCGGCGAAGCCGATCAACTGCGCCGCGATATGGCCGCCTGGAAATCCACAGGCCGTATCGAAGAACATCACGAACGGTTGGTCCGGGGAATGCTCGTCAAAGGCATTCAACCCGATTTTGCCGAGCGCGTCTTTCAGCAAATCAAGGGCTTTGGAGAATACGGCTTCCCTGAAAGTCATGCCGCCAGCTTTGCCCTGATTGCCTGGGCGACGGCCTGGATCAAATACCATTTTCCCGACGTGTTCGCGTGTGCCCTTCTCAATGCCTGGCCGATGGGCTTCTACGCCCCCGGAACCATTATGGCGGACGCTAAACGCCACGGAGTTCCCGTCAGGCCGGTTGACCTGAGGTTCAGTGACTGGGAATGCACCCTCGAGGACACAAAAGAAGGCCCTTTCGCCCTCAGGATTGGCTTTTGTTACATCCAAGGTCTGATGAGGAGCGAGCTAGAACAAATCCTCGCCGTTCGTAGGCAGGGTAAAGCGAAAACTCTTGCAGACTGGAAAGCTCAAGCCCAAGTCTCGGTGGCCACATGGGAACGGATCGCTGTAGCTGGCGCCCTGAGGTCCTTTGATCAGAACCGCAGGAATATTTTGTGGGCTATGCTGAAAGACGGCCCAGGGGACCCCTTACCGCTTCCTGAGCCCCCCTCCCACGAGTTTGCCAAGTTTGGTGTTGAAGAGTCCGTGTATTGGGATCATGAGTCAACCGGGTTTAGCCCCACCGCACACCTTTTAGCCTGCCGGCGATCTCAGCTAGAGTCCTGGGGCTGTCGGTCAGCCAAAGACGTCGCCGCGATGGAAAAGGGAAGCACTCGTTATGTCGGGGTGGTGATCTGCCGTCAGCGCCCAGGTAACGCCAAAGGGGTACTGTTTATGACGCTCGAAGATGAAACGGGAACTGTCAACGTGGTCGTTTGGGAAAAAACTTGGATCAAATATCGCAAGGTCATTTTGACCTCGTTTCTTATCGGCGTTGAGGGTCCTGTTCAGAACGAACAGGGTGTGGTGCACGTCATGGCCCGACGTCTGTGGGCTCCCGAGGGCGTACTAGCACCGAACGGGGGACCAAAACACGGGCACGATTTTCGGTAACGTTGATTCTGCCCTGACTACCAGAGCTGATGGACTAATGGGCGGACATCGCTGTTGTAGATTTCCCGTACCGCCACCATTTCGGCGTCCGTCAGGGGACGTAACTCTGAAGCGGCTAGGTTGCTAACCACCTGCTCGGGTCGAGAGGCACCAGGGATGACCAGAGAAACCTCAGGATGCCTAAGAATCCAGCGCAACGCCCAAGCCGCAAGACTCGGTTGAGCCGGAAAGACAGCCTTAAGCTTTTCTACAACTCTAAGCCCTGTTTCGTAATCGACCCCAGCAAAGGTTTCACCTTTATCGAAGGCGGCTCCCTGACGGTTAAAGTTGCGGTGATCATCGGCACCAAAGGTGCTCTTGGTACTGAACTTGCCCGTTAACAGCCCACTAGCCAAAGGAACACGCGCGAGGATTCCCACGTCTTTTTCTCGCGCCAAGGCAAAGAAGCGGTCGGAGGGTCGCTGGCGGAGCATGTTGAAAATGATTTGAACGGTCGTGACATTGTCGTACTCGACGGCTTTCATCGCCTCTTCTACCTTTTCAACACTGACTCCCAAGTTTCGAATTTTGCCTTTGGCTTTAAGACGGTCGAACAAATCAAAAATTTCGGGACGATAGAAAACTTCGGTCGGTGGGCAATGGAGCTGGATAAGATCGATGGTTTCGACACCAAGACGCCTCAGGCTGTCGTCGACGTACTGCTCCAGCACTTCCGGCGTGTAGCCTGCTGAAACATGAGGTTGAATGCGCCGGCCACACTTGGTCGCAACAAGTACCTTTCCTTGGGCTTTTCGGATGACTCGCCCTACAGCCTTTTCGGATTCACCATCCGAATACACATCAGCGGTATCGAGAAAATTCACGCCGCGGTCAATGGCTTCGTCAAGAATACGTTCGGCGAGGTTGTGATCAAAGGGCTGACCCCAAACACCACCCACCTGCCAAGTACCCAGACCAATTTCATGAACCATGAACCCGGTTTTTCCTAAACGTCGTGTTTGCATGCGGGGCCGCCTCCTAAGTTATTGAATTTAACGTTACTCAAAAGACGGCCTCGGGACAAGGTGTAACTTATACTGATGCAGTTTCTACGCTATCGTCACGCCCGGGTTCAAGTAGACATCTTGAATCGTACGGAGAAGTGCAGCACCTTCGGCCATCGGGCGCTGAAAGGCTTTACGACCGCTGATCAGGCCCATACCGCCCGCACGTTTGTTGACGACTGCTGTAAAGACAGCTTCGGCAAGGTCAGAATCACCAGAACTCGCGCCACCCGAGTTGATCAAGCCTGAACGGCCCATATAGCCATTGAGGACCTGGTAGCGTGTCAGGTCTATAGGGTGATCGGTCGCTAATTCGGTGTACATCCGTTCATCGAGCTTTCCATAGCTGGAACTGCCGGTGTTGAGAGCCTTGAACCCACCGTTTGTGACAGGAAGCTTTTGTTTGACGATGTCAGCTTGAATCGTCACCCCTAAGTGATTGGCCTGTCCTGTCAGGTCGGCCGAGGTCTCGTGGTTCACTCCCGCCACTTTGAAAGCCGAGTTCCTTGTATAGCACCACAACACTGTGGCCATGCCCAATTCATGAGCGTGGGCAAAAGCTTCGGCGATCTCGACAATCTGACGATCGCTTTCTTCAGAGCCAAAGTACACGGTGGCGCCAACTGCGACGGCTCCCATGTTCCAGGCTTCCTTGACCGTACCAAAAAGGATCTGGTCATGCTTGTTGGGGTAAGTCAACAACTCGTTGTGGTTGATTTTGACAAGGAACGGAATCTTGTGAGCGTATTTACGCGCCACGGCGCCCAGGACACCAAAGGTCGAGGCCACGGCATTGCACCCACCTTCGATGGCTAATTTAACGATGTTCTCAGGGTCAAAATACGCCGGGTTCTTAGCGAAGGAAGCCCCAGCGGAATGCTCGATGCCTTGGTCTACCGGGAGGATCGAAACATAACCGGTCCCGGCAAGCCGACCGGTGTGAAAAATTTGGCTCAGACTTCGCAGAACCTGGGGAGACCTATCAGAAATCGACCACACGTCGTTAATAAAGTTTGGCCCAGGAATATGAAGCCCCGAAGCGGGTACCTTAGCTTTGTACTGAAGAAGTTCTTGAGCCTTAGCACCAAGATGTTTCGAAATAGCATCGAGAGAAAGAGCGGGGGAATCTGCCATGGTGGCCTCCTAAAGACGAATTTCGCCTTTGTATAAGTTACACCCTAAACTACTGAAAGCCAAACGGGATACCGCCCGCTCCGGAAATTGACCACAAAATCTCGAACTTTTGAGTTTTTGCTTCTTTGGCCGAATTCGCATTAAGTTTCTTCAGGATGACAACAGTTATGTTATTTGAAGGTTTGATCTTCGACACCATCCCACCCGGGGGGAAGGTCTTTGTCTTTTAAGGTAGAACACCTTTGAAGGTAGTACTGGGCGCCGACGTCTGCCGGATGAACGGCGACGATTTCTTTAAAAGCGCTTTCGGCCCTTGTAATTTCTCCTGATCGGTAGAGTGAAAGGCCGTCTTCAAAGAGATTCTTTGTGGTTTGATAGAGAACGCATTTTTCCTCGCTCAGGCCATCCCATATATGCACCACTTCGATCGGTTGTTTTTTTCCGTACATGCGGACCACACCAGCGTACCGCCAGTGGTACTGGGACTCGTCTTTGAGACTTTCAAGAAATTGCAGGCTTACCATCGTGCCTTCGCCAAGAACTTTCGTCAGGCTTTCGAGGCGGCTGGCTAAATTGACGACGTCCGAAATGACAGTCGTGTCCATACGGCGATCCTCTCCGATGGTTCCCAAAATCAGAGGGCCAGAATGAATGCCGCAACCCACCTTAACAGGAAGATAACCAACGCTCGCGCGGTCATGGTTGTAGACCTCCAACGTACTTTGAAGGTCAACGGCGGCTTGAAGACAAGATTGGGGTTCCTGTTGAAACAGAGCCATAAACCCATCCCCGATGTACTTGTCGATAAACCCCCCGTTTTGGCGCACGATCGGACCTACCCTGCCGTAATACGAGTTTAAGAAAAGGAAGGTATTTTCTGGACTCATGGATTCGGCAAGAGTGCTGAAGCGTCGAATGTCAGCAAAAAGGACGGCCATGTGAAGTTGGGCCTGTTGTCCCAATTGAATTTCGTTGATATTCGCCTTTCCGAGGCTTGTCAGAAAGTCTTTGGGAACGAAACGTTCAAAACTTGCATTACTCTTGGCAAGAATTTCGACGTGACGTTCGAGCGTGAAAAAGATCTGGTTGGATTGAATGGCCAGGCTTAAAAACATCGAAAACTCTAGGGCGAAGTAGCCGATCCCTTGAAACCAAAGTAAGGGAAGACGGCCTTGTAACTGATACCAAACGTCGTGTGAGCCCAAAAGAACGACCACGATAATACCAACGGCCAGCACCCCCGCCTGGGGTTTATGCCTTCTAAGGGCGACGGCAACAAGCCAGACTGAAAATAAGATGCCCACTTCCAGGGGGATTACCGACAGGGTAAAATGGGTATCTAGCTCAGCGAGGTTTTTCGAAAGAGCGACCCAGAGCGCCGAAAGTCCAAATACGACCAAAATGACGATCTGTAACCAACGTTTCTTTAAAATTCCAAAATGTTCGATGAGAAAAAAAAGGTAGAAGGCGACGGAAAGGGACAAGCACGCTTTGGGAATCGTAAAGCTCATGACCCCCGGTAGGATGGGAACAGGGCTTCCGAGGCTAAAAAAATACAGACCAATTAAAAGTGTTGAAAGAGCAAAGTACAGACGGTTGAGGGCTCGGCGATTCCCCATCCACAGGGCTAAAAAATACAACCCTGCGAGGGCGTTGATCCCCGCAAAAATTAAAAAGAGCGTCAAGTTGAGAAAAACTACAACGTTATTCTGAAACTCTGCCTCGTGACGCCCAACGAGCCTTATCGGGTCAAAAAACGTGAGGACTTTAGAGGTTTTCCAAATGTGAAGCACCAGCTGGTTGTCTTGGTCTGGCTTCAAGAGGCTACTGGGAAGCATAAAAACGGTGGGCTTGAGGGGTAAAACGAAAGGCGCATCGGGAGGCGTGCTACCTCGTCTGTTAAAAAAAACCCCATTCACCCAAACCTCCATCGGAAAGGCTAGCCGCCCCAATGAAAGCCACGTTTCGGGAAGGTTACTGCCGGTGGCTGCAAGAAAAAAATGACTTGAGAGAGTCACCCAACCTTCGGGCGCGAAATCCAGAGTACCGGGGAGGTGAAGCCCCGCGATCGTTTCGACTTGTCCGTTAGGGAGCTGTCCCTGAAAAGTCCACGTCCCCTTCAAAAGAGTTTGCGGTTCTTTCGGGGTGGCACATGAACTCAGGGCTAGCGCCAGTACGACCACGGTGACACAAAACAATTTTCGTCGCAGAGCAAAGAAGCGCAAACGAGCCCCCAAAGAAACGGCCTAACTAGTAGGAACTGTGATTGCGGTGTGAGTGGTGGTTTTCAGCCGACCAAAGTCAAGTTTGCCGTTACCGTCGATACATCGATCACCCTGTGGTCTTAAATCGGTTCCCACAACCTTGGTAACACCGAGGTGATCATATTTTGGTTGCGAACAATGAAGGTGTCAATCCCAAAGTCCAATCGAAATAAGTCGAGAGGATTGTCTGCTGATCTTCGATAAATGCGGTTATCTTTTTTAGTGGCTTACCCAGCCTTTGGTTACTGCCGTCTTTTCAATTGGAGCTATCAGTTACAGGCCTGACACTGCCGCTTCCGCTGAATATGTTCCATGAGTAACCAGGCCGGCCTGATGTTGCGATAGGGCAAGAAGTTGGGACAGCGTGTTGCTAGCCAACAATAGCCCGCCGCCTAGATGCGCACAAAACGTCGAATTTTCCCTTTGATGGGAGTACTCGCTAGGGCCTGTTCCAGGCGATCGGCGGCAAGACGATCGCCGGCAATCCAGGTGCCGTAGTCACCGATGCGGATCAGGCCGATCTGGTCGCGCTTGAATCCAGCGTCCGCCGTCAGCGCTCCCAGAACATCGCCAGGGCGGATTTTTTCCTTGCGTCCGTCCGAAAGCTTAAACATCACAAAAGGTGGTGGAGTTCCCGTCTTTAAGCCGGCGGGGGGCAAGGGAACCCAGGATATTTCTCCCGTTGTCAGACCAGCGGCCAAGCGCCTGACCAGGGGTTTTTCGTGCTCACTCACGAGACTGTACGCCAAGCCGGTTTTGCCGGCGCGTCCGGTGCGTCCGATACGGTGCACGTGGACCTCGGGGTCCGGGCTAATATCAAAATTGATAACCATGTCGAGCGACGAAACGTCAAGCCCTCGGCTGGCAACGTCGGTAGCCACGATGGCGCGGACGCAACGTCCCGAAAAAAGCGCCATCGCTTCGTCGCGTTCCTTTTGTTCCAAGTCGCCCGAAAGTTCTAAAACTGAAAATCCTTTCGCGAGCAGAAAACCCACCGCGGCCCTCGCCTGAACCTTGGTGTTGACAAAGATCAGGGCCGTTTCGGGTTGAAATTCCCCTAAAAGGAGGGCCAATGCTTCAAGACGCGTTTCGTTCGTGACCTCGCAAAAGTGCTGTTCGATGAGCGGGGGGGTTTCGCTGGCGGCAACCATCACGGGATTTTTGAGGAAGGGGGCGGCCATCGCCTCTATCCGTGCCGGGTAGGTCGCAGAAAAAAGCAGGGTCTGGCGATTTTGAGGACACCGTGCCGTGATCGCTTCCATGTCGTCGTAAAACCCCATGTCGAGCATCCTGTCCGCTTCGTCAAAAACTAAGGTGCGTAGACCGTTCAGCACAAGGTTGCCCCGGCGCAGGTGGTCCTGAATACGGCCCGGGGTTCCCACCACCACGTGAGCACCGTGCCCCAGCGTGGCCGTTTGGGACCTTGACGGAACACCCCCGCACAGTGTGACGACTTTAAGGTTGCTCTGAGCCCGTCCTAAACGCCGAATTTCCTGGGCGACTTGTTCGGCGAGTTCCCGCGTTGGGCAAAGAACAAGGGCTTGAACGCCAAAAAACTGAGGATTCAGTCGTGTAAGAAGCGTAAGCGCAAAAACCGCGGTTTTACCGCTTCCTGTCGACGCCCTGGCAATCAAGTCCTTGCCGTCTAAAGCAGGAGGGATGGCCTGAAGCTGTATAGGTGTCGGTGTTGAAAATTTCAACTGCTCAAGAGTTTCAAGAAAACGTTTTTCCAGGTGGAGGTCGGCAAAGCTTGGGGAAGTCATCCAGGAAGTCTAGCACAAAAACCTCGTTGTGACGCCCCAGGGCTGAAAGAAGCTCGTTCGTTGGGGACCGTTCCCACGAGCGACGGGTTGGTGTGGCGTCTAAGGAATTTGATCATCAGTCCTCTTTACTGAACTTTAACTTCAGCAAACGGACTAGAGTGAAACCCCAAAGGGGACTATCCCCAGAATGAGTGGTGTCTTTTTTACTTGCGTCTGAACGCAACGAGCCGGCCAATTTCAACATGAAACGTTCAACATCACAATATCATACGGTTCTTCGTATTCGGCACGGGGGACGTAGCCGATGGACGATAGGAAGTATTGGCTTCCCTGGTCACCGTGAAAAACCACGTAGGTAAAGTCGGCGATCCAGAGCTGAAAGTTCTCATCCCATACCCGTTGAATCTGGCTTTTTAATTCGATATCTCGCCGTCGGCGCCTCAACAACCTTCTCGGGTCAGCTTGAGTCGCCTTGACTTCGTGATACAGAGAAGAAGTTCACCGAATGTCGGCTTCTCCAGACAGTAATCTAATATTACATTTCTCGAAATGTCAGATAAACACTGCAAGCTCTCTGACTTTGCCGCCAATTTCGTCCCGCATCCTCGTCAGAGCTTCAATATCGGTACCGTCCAGGTCGGGGAAGCCCCAGTCGAGGCGGTTCTTCTCACCCAAAGGGGGACAATCCACACCCTCTCCCATGAGGACCAGCCAGTCAAGCCCTTGTGGTAGGTCAGCAAGGGGACTGGGGGATTGCCCCTCCATGGAGCACCCCACGTCAGCCATGAGAGACTTGGTGAGGTCTTTGATACCGCTCCCCGGTCGAGTGCCGGCGCTGAAGATCTCGGCCCGGTCGCCAAGGATTTTTCGGGCCCAACTTTCGGCCATTTGGCTCCGGCTGGTATTGCCGACGCAGACAAAGGCTATCTTTGGTGTCTTTTCGTGAGTAGGGTTCAATGAGTCACTCCTGGTGCCTAAGGTTCAGAGGAATCACAGCACACCGGGCGCGACTTGTGGTGACGACCTGGCGCACCCACGGAATTTCCGCCTGAGCCCGAGACCTCAGGAGCGGGTCGGTGGTGTCGGTCAATGCCATGCTCTGGTTGACCACCCACCATCCGTTGCGAATACCTGCCCGCTCGAGGTCTTCCTTGAGTCGGGTCGCCTCAAAAACGGGCGTAGCCTCGGGAAGGGTGACGATCACCACTTCGGTCTGGTTGGCATCCCGGAGCCGAGGGAGGAGGTTCTGAACAGCGACGGGCGTCTCTCCCTTGGTTCGCTGGACTTCCTTGTGGTAGCTCTGGGTGGAATCGAGCAACAACAGCGTGTGGCCGGTTGGTGCCGTGTCGATGACAACCACTTGGTTATTGGAACGTTCAATAATCTCGGCGAAGGCCCGGAATACGGCGATCTCTTGGGTGCAGGGCGACCGCAGGTCCTCCTCGACATATGACAAATCATTGGTGTTCATCGTCATCCTGGCCTTGGCCATGACCTCGTCCTGGTAGCGCTGGAGTTCGGCCTTTTCATCAATACTGCTGACCTCAATCGTGTCCGGTAGATCTTTCCTATACTTCAGATGATTGGCAGGATCTGTGGTGGTGAGGAGAACGGAGAGTCCCTGGTTGGCCAGTCCTTGAGCGATGGACGCCGCAACGGTCGTCTTGCCAACGCCCCCCTTACCCATGGTGAAGATCACTTTCTTCTTTGTTGTGACCAGGTCGCTGATCAAATCATCAAGGGATGAAACCTCGGGAAACGGCAGGGCGTCAGTACCATCCGGCGCCGCTTGGTTGCGGAAGAACGAACGGAGGTTTTCCACTCCCAAGACGTTGTAGTGCCGAAGGGATATCGAAAACGAGGGATATTGTCTCAGGTCGGACGGCATCCCTTCGAGTGCAGCTTGTTGTTGGGCAAACATCAGGCGAGACAGTGAATCTGTTCCTCGCTCCAGGACACCGTTGATGACCACAAGTTGGTTGCGAATACCCAGTGACAACAGTTCAGCACTGGAGCGGCTGGCTTCGGCCAACGAGACGGCCTCTGGCCGAGATACCAGAATCAAGGCCGTTTCGTCGCTGTCTGCCAAATTGGTGACCGCCTGGCGGTAGATGTCCTTTTTCTCTTGGAGACCCGAAAGTTGGCCTAGGCACGAAGCACCATGGGTGCTTTCGCTGATGAAATTGCTCCAGGCCGAAGGCAATTGAAGCATCCGAAGGGTGTGACCAGTCGGGGCGGTGTCGAAAATGATTCGGTCGTATTGCGCCGAGATCCCCTCATCGGTGATGAACTTGGAAAACTGGTCGAACGCCGCAATCTCGACGGTACACGAACCGGAGAGTTGTTCCTCCATGTTTTCGACGACAGAGGCCGGGAGCTTACCTATGTAGGGGGCGAGAACCGAGTTCCTGTATTTCGCGGCGGCCTCTTCGGGATTGAGGTTGACCACGACTAAACCCGGAACTTGGGGAATTGAGGTTCCGGTCCCGTTCAGTGCCATATCGAAGACGTCTTGAAGATTGGAGGCAGGATCTGTACTCACGAGCAAAACCTTCTTTCCGGTGTCGGCGAAGGCAACTGCTACAGCACACGCTGTCGAAGTCTTTCCCACTCCCCCCTTGCCGGTAAAGAAGAGATACTTCGAGCCCGGCAGTCGAGTCGCATCGAAGCCAGGTAGCACCAATGCCTGGTTCAGCAACATCCAGACCCCCCGCAAGCGCTTTCGCCCATGGCGCTCTTGTCAGCATTGGGCTTGCAACTGATGTCGCAGGAGTTCTTGTTAGAACAGCACGCCTCGTCGGCCTTGGGGGCAACGAACAGAGACAATCCTATCACCTCGGTTCGTAGTTTCACACCGGACCAACCAGCGAGTTCCTCGGTCGTCGGGTAGGCTCCCGTCTTTACCACGGAGCCATCAACGAGCGTGATGGGCAGGGCGTCTACACCACCAGTCTCAAGCTGAGAAGAGATCAGCTTTCGACTCACGAACTCGGAGGTATTGGAGGTGAGGTTGAACCGGGCAACTTGCACGCCCTGGCGGGCCAGTTCATCCATTTCTGTCGAGACCCTGAGCAGTTCGGGGTCGATACTCGGTCCACAAAGCCCTGTGGAACAGCACATGGCGGGTTCAAAGATCTCAATCGTTGTCATAGTTAGCACTCCTTGGCGGGACACTTGTCCCAAATTTTCTGGCATTCACATTCCTGGTTAGGAAGGAGGATTCTTTCTAAAATCCCTATGAGCTGATCAGCCGCGAGGCGGTTAATGGAGTAATGCATCCACTTTCCCGTGCGCCGCCCAGACACCAGACCCACCTCCATCAGGAGCGAGAGATGGTGTGACAGCGTCGACTGGGAAATCGAAAAGTACTCCAGCAGGCTACAGCCACACAACTCGCCACACGACAAAATGTGAAGGATTCGGACCCTTGTCTCGTCGGAAAGAGCCTTGAAGAACTTGGTCCCTTGGGAAAAATCCAAGGGGATGGGGGCTTCCCTTAAATCGATGGTCATCGATTTGAAATGTAATCATCATATCGACAAACGTCAATATGATGACTTAAAATGATGGTTGACAGCCCACCATCCCTGTCAACATAGAAGTGCCCTGTTAGGAAGTGATGATGTGCTACAGCGAAGGGTTCCGGAATTCGGTTTTGACGAGGGGTTTTAACCCCGTCACCGTTAAGACTTGGCTTACCAAGCTTCGGTAAATGGACCAAAAACAGTTGTCCCAAAACCTGTAGTCTAGCTTAACAAAAAGGCTTTATAAATGCCAAAGAATACTCAGACTTGGGGGCAACTATGTTGACTATACCGGTGGATGGTGAGAATATTGATAAAATCATTTCTATCGCAGAACAAAACAGCATGATTAGTTCAACTCTGCGAAAAGCGATTCCCATAGTGGTTTTTTGGAAAATATTTTTATAGGAGATATGTATGAGCAATTCAAGAAGAGAAATGAAAGTTTTGATTACGGGCGAAAGCGTAAACCCCACTAGAATCGATCTGAAGGCTGGGAAATTTACCATGGTCATCGATGAACCTAAGTCCATGGGCGGAACAGACCAAGGGCCTTCGCCGGTACAGGTTCTTTTATTCTCCCTAGCGGGTTGTTTAAATGTTACAGGACACGAGGTGGCAAAACAGAGGAATCTGGTTCTCCACGGGATGAAAATAAAAATCGAAGGTGTTATGAACCCCTGCACTTTCCTCGGTTGTTCCTTTGAGGAACGGGCTGGGTTTCAAAAAATCAACGTTCAAGTTACCCCGGATTTTGAGAACGGGACTCAGGAGCAAATTAACGCCTGGTTGGAAGAAACCGAAAAGCGTTGTCCTGTCACGGATAATATTAAAGCCGATACCACGGTGGATGTTCAATTAGCGTAAGGCTCCTCCAGAAATCTAGATACGCCATAAACCGATGGTTTTGATGTATTAGTTAACATGATGGAGTTAACCGAGAACAAAATCGAATTTCGCCGTCAAACCTTCGTTGATGGCATTCGTTGCGGTGCCACTTGAAACGGCTTGTTCCAGAAGTTCGTTCAACTTTTGTTTATTTTCACCGCTTTTCACCGAAATAGTACACCTCAAGTTTTCGATCCCAAGCGGGTCATCTCGTTTGGTTGCAGTAAAGGTAATCTTTATATCGTCGATTTTGACTGATGCTTCTTTGGCAGCTTTGCCAATATTCGTCATCACACAAGCTCCATAGGCGGCAATCAACGTCTCGGGGGCTGTAAAGCCATTCGCTGGATTCATCCCATCCATCGAGATTTTCAGCGCCGTTCCGTGTGCAGACGCGACTGCCGTTTTATCGTTTTCTTTGGTCAACGAAATCTCGTATTTTTTGACTTGTTTTTGGTCACTCATAATATTCTCCTTTCTGACTGTTATCCTTAAACATTTGCTGGCGGGATCGTTGCCGCTGCATTGGGTCCATTAAAAAATCTTCGAATTGTTTTGGCCATATAAACGTAGCCAATAGAAAAAATGATTTGAAAAAGGGGCAAGATAGCCGCGGGTATTGCTACCAAAGGGGTAAAAGCTAACATGGCGATGGCAATCGCCGTTCCGTTGTTCTTGCCTGTACTCAAAAACGCGATAGCCATGTGGTCGCCGTAGTTTATTTTCAACATCTTATTCACGACGGTCATCAGAACAAACATGATAGCCAAATACACCAGGGTTATAAGGGCTAGATTGATAACAGTTTGCCATTCTTTAACTAAGACAGTCGCCTTTAACATAAAGATCACTGCCACCATCAAGAGCATAGTTGAAAGTGTTGTAAAAGAAAACAGAGGTTTTACTTTATTAAACCCTTCTTTGCCTTTGAATTTGACGATTCCATGTCGGGTAAGACCCCCCGCGATCATGGGGAGAATGAGCACAATTATGACCGTCTGTAACAACAATCCTAAGGGAACGGGAACGTTGTAGGCTGTTCCTAAGAAATGAATGAAAAAGGGAAGTAAAATAGGAATAAGAAGAAACGTAATCCCCATGGCTACCGTGGCGAACTCCATGCTTCCCTCCACGATACCCGTATATCCCAAGCTCATAGATGATCCTGGGATCAACATTACAAGCATAAAACCTAGGGCGATTTCCTTGTTATGAATGAACAAAAAAACAATGATAAGACTAAGAATTGGGGTGATAATAAAATTATAGATAATAGTCGCGATAATCGGTTTTGGTTTTCTCATAACACCGAGAATCTTGCTCAGGTCCATGTTGATCATCATGGGGTAGATCATAAAAAAGACAAAAACCGTAACCAGAGTATTCAAAACTGCATGATGTGTTTTTACAAATGAGGGAAAGAGTAGGCCCAAAACCCAGCCTACGAAGATAGCACCTAGGGCATACCACAAAAGTTGATTTCTTAAATGGTTCGCCATTTTAGTGATAGTTTTCATTGATACTCCCTGTCGTCCGCAATATTACAACCGAACAATTCTCGTTTTTTTTGAAGCCGGAAGCTGGATCACTGCGATCCAGCTTATCTTCGTCTCCTTTGCTTAAATTGTTTCCGTTTGCCCCTGAAAAACGAAGCGTTAACCGCGTAAGGCGGGATCAGCCAGCATCTTAAAAGCCAGGATGCTGAAGGCCTCGCACAGCGTCGGGTGGGGCTGAATCGTTCGGGCAACTTCCGGCAAGGTCATTTGCTGAGCGACAATGATGGAGGCTTCGCCACTAAGCTGAGCGGCACCGTTCAAAAACAAATGAATCCCCAGAATTTTCTTGGTCTTTTTTTCAACGATGTACTTCATAAAACCAAAAAGATCCTCGTTGATTTGTGAAGTTGCATCGATTTTGTAGTTATAGACACCGGTAACGACGTCAAAACCTGCCTTGATAGCTTGTGCCTCAGTCATGCCGGCGGCGGCTATTTCGGGACTTGAAAACAAAACCCAGGCATTCGTAGTAAAGTCTGTTTTAACCTGATTGCCGCTGATAATGTTTGCGGCGGCAATGTGGGCTTCGTAGGTGGCAACGTGGGCGAACTTGGGGCCACCTTGAATCACGTCGCCTGTGGCATAAATGCCCGGTACCGAAGTTTCCAGGTAATCGTTGACGACAATGCCGCCGCGTTCAACCTTGATTCCTGCAGCACTCAGGTTAAGGGCACCAACATTGGCTACCTTGCCTGTAACTACTAAAACCTTGTCAGTCTCGACCTTGTGTTCTACACCGCTTTGATCCCGAAATTGCGTCTGAAATCGTGAACCCACACGGTCGATCACTTCTACCTTGGATTTAGTAAACACCTGGATGCCACCGTCTTTCATTTCTCGGGTAATTTCCTGAGAGAATTCCGGTTCAACGACACCTGATAAAAGTGTGTCCATCATTTCGACAATTGTACAACGAACATCGAGAGCCGTAAGCATCTGGGCTAGCTCAACACCAATCGGTCCACCACCGACGATCATCAACGAGGCGGGGAGTGCCTGAAGGTCAAATAAAACTTCGCTGGTCAAAACATCCTTTGTCCCGCTTCCTTGGAAAGGAGGGACAAAAGACGTCGCTCCTGTCGAGATGATGGCCTTGTCAAAACTGTAACGAGTTTGATTGATTTCAATTTCAGAAGACGAGACGAATGTGGCGGTTCCCGGGATAAAACGGATACCTGCTTGTTCGACTCCGGCCAAAGCGGCGCTCGATCGTCCCCCTAAAATTTTTTCCATATTCGCTCGAATATCTTTCCACGTTGCCATCGAGTCAGTGTTCGAGCTGACAGTTTTTTTTAGCCTGAACTTATCGGCGCCGTGCTTGATAATTTTGGAGGGGATGCAACCTACAAACAAACACGCGCCTCCGAGTTTTCCTGAAGCTTCGGCCAAAAGCACCTTTTTTCCCTGCGCCGCCAGCTGCATCGCCGCTGGGGTTCCGCCTGGACCCCCGCCGATTACGACAACGTCAAATTTTTCGCTCATTATGTACTCCTTATTCGTTTCATTTCTGCTACGGCAGAACGGCATTAAACAGGTACCCTGTTATGATGATCCCAATTCCTACGACACCCGCAAACACCAACAAAAGGCGAACTTTCATGACTTTGCGTAGGATCATGAACTCGGGGAACGAAAGAGCTGTGACAGCCATCATGAAGGCTAGTGCGGTTCCCATAGACACCCCTTTTTCCGTCAAGGCTCCAACCAGGGGCAAAACTCCCGCGGCATTTGAGTACAAAGGGATTCCTATCAACACCGCCAAGGGGACAGCATACCATTTGTCTTTGCTTGCCCACTGGGCTAAAAAGTCAGTAGGAACGTAGCCGTGAATCCAGGCACCAATTCCTACTCCAATCAGAACCCACAACCAGACTTTGCCCAAGATTTCAAGAACGTAGTTGACAGCGTAGCTCCAACGATCCCCCCAGCTCATCTTGAGTAACGCCTGTTGGCGAACCCCATGATTGAGATTTTTCAGAACAAACTCCTGTAAGAGTTTTTCAACCTTGAGCTTGCCCAAGACCAGCCCTGCGAGAATGGCGACCACCAAACCGCTTCCGATGTATAACAGGGCGACTTGCCAGCCAAACAATCCCAAAAGCATGACCAAGGCGACTTCGTTGATCATAGGAGAGGCCACCAAGAACGAAAACGTCACCCCAAGGGGGACTCCCGACTCGACAAACCCCAAGAAGAGGGGGACGGCACTACAGGAACAAAAGGGCGTGACAATTCCCAACGCGGCTGCCGAAACGTGGGCAAGAAAACGTGGCATTTTGGCAAGGCTGGCGCGCACCTTTTCGGGGGGAAGGAACGTGCGAAGAAGAGAAACCCCCAAAATGATGATGACTAATAAAAGGACGATCTTTGTGCTGTCAAAAAGAAAAAAGTCGAGAGCTGAGCCTAGGGGGCTTGTCTTGGCAAGGTGCAAAACACCAAAAACGAGCCAGTCAACCAAGCTTTGTATTGGTGAAAAAGGATCCATGTTTAAAGCTCAACCTTGATAAGGTCTGCAACTTGAGCGGCGTTCAAAACTCTTCCTGACGACTTCAAGTTCCCATTGATGGCCAACGCCGGCGTGGACATGACACCCATGGCAGCGATTTCCATAAAATCTGTCACCTTTTCGATTTTGGCCTCAATACCCAGATCAGCGACCGCCTTACGGGCACTTGCTTCTAACCGAGCACAGTTGCTACACCCACTGCCGACAATTTGAATTGTCATAATAAACTCCTTGATAGATTAAGTAGTGAATATCTACTCACATATTAATCAATTTCAGATAGTTAGTCAAACCTCGCAAACGAAAATAGGTTAAATTTTCTCGATAAATTAGATCGCACCACGGAGGGGGGGGGCAGAAGCGGGGTTGTGCTTGGTGTAAGGACCAACTTGGATTAACCTGGCAGTGCCAAAAGATAGGAAGCGACTCATGAAACGTTCCGCTTCGCGCCTTGCCTTGCCTTCTCTTCCCCGGGCGAGTATGCTTCGGGCTATGAGCACGGGGCAAAATTTCGCGCAAGAACAGCTTGAAAGTAACCCACAAAAGGCCGGCCTTTTCAAAAAACTCCTCCCTTTTCTTGGACCAGCGTTTATCGCTTCGGTGGCCTATATTGACCCTGGTAACTTTGCCACCAACATCTCCGCCGGTTCCAAGTACGGATACCTCTTGGTTTGGGTTGTCATTGTTTCGAGCTTGATGGCGATGCTCATTCAGACTCTCAGCGCCAAACTGGGTATCGCTACGGGGAGAAATCTCGCCGAGCTGTGTCGTGAACGTTTGCCGCGCTGGCTAGTCTGGGTCATGTGGGGGGTTATGGAGTTAGCCGCCATGGCTACCGACCTTGCCGAGTTTTTGGGGGCAGCCCTCGGTTTTAACCTTTTGTTCGGGATGCCGATGCTGGTAGGGGGGCTACTAACCGCCGTGGTAACCTTCTTAATCCTGGGCTTAGAGAGGTTCGGCTTTCGGCCTCTCGAAGCTGTCATCAGTGCGCTGGTGGCTGTGGTGGGGTTAAGTTACCTCGCTGAACTGATCATTGGTCACCCCAGCTGGAGCGGAATCGCTGGCAGTATTCTTCAGCCGCACTTTCAAGGTTCCGAGAGTATTTTGTTAGCGACGGGTATTGTCGGAGCCACCATTATGCCCCACGTCATTTACTTGCACAGTGCATTAACACAAAACCGAATTGTCGTTCGCGACCCTGTCAAACAAAAAAAACTGTTTCATTTCGAGCTGGCCGATGTAGCCATTGCCATGACGATGGCCATGCTTATCAACACCGCGATGCTCGTTATGGCTGCCAGCGCCTTCGGGGCTACAGGTCACACGGATATCGACTCAATTCAAGTCGCCTATAAAACCCTCGAACCCCTTTTGGGACCGGCGGCTGTGGTCTTTTTTGGTGTTTCGTTGTTGGCGTCTGGTTTAGCTTCGTCGAGCGTCGGCACCAGTGCAGGCCAAATCATCATGCAAGGCTTTTTAAAGCACCGCATTCCTGTTTGGGTACGTCGGTTAGTCACGATGATTCCCTCCCTCACCGTCATTGGCTTAGGGTTAGATGCGACTAAAACCTTGGTGGCTAGCCAGGTATTTCTCAGCTTTGCCCTACCCTTTGCCCTATTTCCGTTAATCTTTTTTACGGCGAACCGCCCGTTGATGGGCCCCTTGGTCAACCGGCGGCTGACCAGCGTGGTGGCCTGGGTGATTACCATTCTCATCGTTTTGTTGAACGTCTTCCTCACAATTCAGACTTTTGGAGGTACCACATGACTCCCCTAACTCTGGACCGCATTCTGGTTCCCCTTGATGGCTCGGTGTTAGCCGAGGCGGTGCTTCCCGCCTGCCGATATTTTCTGGAACACACCTCAGCACACCTGATTCTGTTGCATATCGTCGAAAAACGGCCTCCCAAGAAAATTCACGGTCAGCGTCACCTTGGTTCTCATGAAGAAGCCCAGTTTTATTTGGAGTCTTTAAAACAATCGCTGGAAGAACGCTGGCCTGGCCGCCTCGAAAGCATTGTACGACCGGCCACGTCGAACCGTATCGCTCAAGAGATTGCTCAGGTACACAAAGAAGTTCAAGCCGGTCTTGTCATTCTTTGCACCCACGGACATAGCGGACTCAGTCAATTTTGGTCTGGGTCTATTGCGCAGAAAACTGTCGACCTAGGCAAAGTCCCCTTGTTAATGATTCATCCCGATCATCAAGACTTTGAACCACACTCGCTTTTGATCCCTTTGGATGGAAACCCTGAACACGAAAAAGTTCTCAACGCCGGGACCAATTTGGCGGCGCTACTGCGGCTTTCGGTAAATCTTTTGTTGGTAATCCCCACGCCAGGAACGGTACCCGCCAAGCTTTCTTATGCCCAACGCATGTTGCCGGGCCTCACGCGCTCAATGCTCGACCTAGAAGAGCAAGCGGCTCGCGATTACCTTAACGAAAAAAAGCTCGGGATATGCCGAGATCTCGAACTTGAGAAACCAGGCTTGTGTTTGGACTGTGAGTTTTCGGTTCAACGGGGCGACCCCTCCAGTGTGATTACCGCAACGGTTCAAAAGACCGCAGGGAGCCTACCGTTAATCGCCACCCATGGTCGCACAGGTCTAAAAGCGTTTTGGGAAGGCAGTGTTGCTAACCTTGTAGGCCAGCAGACCAGGTTGCCCCTCTTGCTGTTTCCCCTTCCCCCTGGGTAGAATCCAGGTTGAAACAAAATTTTCCCTTTGTCCCCTATTCTTTTGAAAAAAGAGGCCGAAACTAACAGTATGTTTGATAAATTATCAGGCTTTTCCGCACAACCACCATCCTTCCACCTCCCCGATTTTTCGTCAATGGAACGAAGGATGTCTGACCGGATTAAGCGGTTTGAGCAGTTTTTCGACTCACCTGACGCGGTAGTTTCACAATTGACGCGGGCCTTTCGTCCTCACGAAGATACAGCCAGCCCCGTAGCGAAACCCCTAGAACCGGCAACCGAAGCTGACCTCAAGCTGTTAGCGAAAAAAAGTGCGGACCGTTA
>JABEVK010000112.1 GCA_013044245.1 Spirochaetales bacterium
CTCCCCCTTAAGAGGGATTTGGGTTAAGGCACGCCGCAGACTGAGGGCACGGCTGTTCCCTATGATAGAGTCCCGAGGCCCGCACATGCCTAAATCGGTTTGAAAGGCTGTTCTCTGCGGTAGGATGCGTTCATCTCGTGTTGCGACATGCGTATGCGACCCGACCACAGCCGTGACTTTTCCGTCTAAGGCCCAGCCCATCGCTTCTTTTTCTGCCATATCCTCGGCATGAAAATCGACAAGAATATAGGGAGTTTGTCCTTTAAGGCTTTCCAGTATCATGTTGGCCACCTGAAACGGATCATCGATGGGAGCTAGCCGGTACCGTCCTTGCAAATTGACAACAGCAATAGGGTGCAAAAGTTCCGGATGGGTAATCAGTGCCACGCCATGCCCCGGCAAACCCCGAGGATAATTAGCAGGGCGCAAAAGTCGCGGTTCGCTCGCTAACAGCCCAAACAAGCTTTCTTGTTCCCAGACGTGATTACCCGTCGTGATAACGTCAGCTCCCGCTTGCCGAAGCTCAAGAAAGTTTTCAGGTGTAAGTCCTGCCCCCGAGTCCTCAGCATTTTCGCCGTTAACAACAACAAGGTGGGGTTCGTATTTCGCTTTTAGTAAGGGAAGGTATTCAGAAACAGCCTTACGACCGGGAGCACCGACGACGTCTCCCAGAAGTAAGGCTATCCATGTTGCTGACTTCTCAGCGGGCATACTCGACCACACGGGTTTCCCGAATGATCGTGACTTTGATTCGGCCTGGATAATTCAGGTCCGTTTCAATTTTCTTGGCAATATCCTTGGCAAGTTCACGCGCCCCCTGATCATTGATCGTCTCATTGTTCACCAAGATCCGGACTTCGCGACCGGCCTGAATAGCATAGCACTTTTCGACACCGGTAAAACTATTCGCAATCTGCTCTAAGCTTTCAAGCCGTTTAATATAGTTGTCGAGAGTTTCACGACGAGCTCCTGGACGGCTGGCTGAAATAGCATCGGCAATCTGCACTAAAACTGATTCAGGGCAAATGGGCTCAACATCGTTATGGTGGGCGGCGATGCCGTTAACAATTCTAGCTTCTTCGCCCAGCTTTTTGGCAAGCTCAGCACCTAGCTCAGCATGATTTTCATCACCCTCCGATTCCATTCCCTTTCCAATGTCGTGCAATAAAGCGGACCTACGGGCGATGTCACGGTCAAGGCCAATTTCAGCGGCCATCATACCCGCCAAAATGGAAACTTCTTTAGAATGAGAAAGGACATTTTGACCATAGGAGGTTCGGAAATGCAACCGACCTAAGGCCTTTACCAAATCAGGGTTCATGTTGTGGATACCCAGATCGAAGCAAACCCGCTCGCCTTCTTCAAAGATCATTTGCGTAATTTCTTTAGCTACCTTGTTGACAACTTCTTCAATACGGGCCGGGTGGATACGTCCGTCTTGAATCAAACGTTCTAACGAGGTTTTGGCAATGACTTTCCTAATCGGGTCAAAGCATGAAATAACAACGGCTTCGGGGGTATCATCAATAATGACATCAACCCCGGTTAAAGTCTCGAGGGTTCGAATATTCCGGCCTTCCCGACCGATGATCCTCCCCTTCATTTCTTCATTGGGCAAACTTACAGAGGTCACGGTAACTTCCGACGTAACTTCAGTAGCAACCCGTTGAATGGTGGTCACCAAAATATCGCGAGCCTTCTTTTCTGCAGTATGCATAGCCTCTTGCTCAATTTTGTTGATCACAACTTGAGCATCGTGCTTGGCATCATTCTCCATCTTTTGAATGATGATACGCTTTGCATCCTCGGCGGTCAGGCCCGATATTCTCTCGACCTCCTTTTTCAGAAGTTCATCTTGCTGAGCTAAATACGCTTGCCTCTCGGAAATATCCTTTTCCGTCTGAGCAAACTGGGCAATCTGCTGTTCTACCCCTGTCAGTTTCTTTTCCAGGTTATCTTCTTTTTGAAGCAGCCGCTTTTCGAGCTTCTGGATCTCTGCCCGCCGTTCCCGCAAATCGCGTTCTTGAGCGTTTCGATCCCGGATGAGTTGGTCTTTAGCCTCCAACAACATCTCTTTTTTTATTGTTTCAGCCTCTTTTGCGGCGTCCTGCTTTACTCGCTCGGCTTTCTGCTCCGAAGAAGAAAGTTGGTATTTGGCATACAGCCATCGAACAATCCAACCTAGGAAAAGCCCGACAGGGAGGGTTATGATCACCGCTACGATGACATTCATACGCACTCCTGTGTGACTTTTTTGTCGTAAACGGATTATATAACAAATTTGTCAGCTTAGCAACCAGTTTTATGAGAAGCTTCGGGGACGCAAACGTGCCAAAAAGTCGTCGGGGTAGCTCTTATAGCCAAACAGCAACCAGGATTGGGGCCCGTTGCCAAAAAGGGGAACCAAACCAATCGCTTTGAGAAATTTGAGGTCTCGGGAATGAAAAGTTTGGGTCAATAAGGAATTCCGTCCTGGTCTCCCGTCAATAAGCTGAATTATCCTCTTGTTTAAGCAAAGGTGAACAAAAGGGTTGTTGGGTGTGAAATTTAATAGGGATTTTCCTATATCACTAAAACCAACGCTCGCGCGGGCCGACCAATTGGGGTTAGCAAACTCGAGAAGAACCGCGCTAAAAGCTCCCACTTCTGTCGTAATGGCATTAAGCGCCTGGAACAAACCTGTCGAACCATGATGATCACCCAACAACCGTTGCCAGTCAAAGGCGCCTGGACCCCAGTGCCAATCCCAAACAACAGCCTGGGGAATATAATCATCATCCTGAGTGAGCAGAGAATTCTTTAAAGATGAATTGGCCGGGTTAGTTACCTCTTGAATCAGGCGACCAAGCTCAGTATCGGGAGTTACATTTTCTTGAAAGACTTCCGATTTAAGAACGACAACCTCATCTTTTTCTTCAAAAACCTCTTGATCAACACCCCAAGCGTTCTGAATGTCATCTTCAGAAAACGCCTGAATTTGCTGCTCTGGAGTTAACTCAGCAACTTCTTCGAGTTCACTGAGCTCATCCTCGGGTTCAAGTTCTTCAACGGGCAAGAACTCAAGCAGGTCGTATTGCGGGTTCACGATGGTATTCCTTATATTTTCAGCAGTACTTCTTCCGTTAAGCAAACTTCCCGGTCCCGAGGAATTTGACGAAAATACACTCTTTACTTCTTGTGGTAGTTCTTCAAGGTTGGCTTCGCCTTCCGCACCCGAAGGCAAATCTTCGGGAATTTCTTCACCGTTCGCCTCCACCTCTTCAAGCTCTTCTACCTCTTCAAGCTCTTCTACCTCTTCAAGCTCCTCAACCTCTTCAAGCTCCTCAACCTCTTCGAGCTCTTCTACTTCCTCAAGCTCTTCTACTTCCTCAAGCTCCTCAACCTCTTCGAGCTCCTCAACCTCTTCTACTTCTTCCAGCTCTTCTACATCTTCTGACTGCTCTTGCTGGTGTCGCTGAGGTTTATTGGTAGTCGCATTCGCCTCTGAAATCGGCCTTGTAGCCGAGAAACGTGCAAGGGTTTGTTCTAATAACGTTTCCAACCGATGCCAGTCCATACTTGCTGGCTGTGCTGAGGTAGCCGACGGCGACAAATAGCCCTGCTGAGGCAATGGGCTAGTTCTCTCTTGGGCGCCAAGAATCGACAAAATTTCTGCCCAACTTTTGTCGATATACTCGTTTACCCAGGTTCTATCCTGTCGTCTAACCTTACCAATATGGTGCCGAATATCGTCTTTTATCCGGGTAGACTGTCGTTCTAATGTTTCGCGTAGCTCTTGAAGCTTTCCTTGTTCCCTAAGATCGAGATAGTTTTTAACAATTTGTAATTGAAATCGTTTAATCCGACGGCTGACCAAAGAAAGCGGATCTCCCCGCCAATTCATAACTAAAAAGGCAACAAGAAACAGCACGCTAAACAAAGAAACCAGAATAATGTACCGAAAAACAGGGGAGACGTGGAGAATCTCTGCAGGGACAATGATGCCGGGCATAGAAAAGGAACCTTGGTTTAGGTTCTTTGTGATGAGAACAACTTTTTGATTCACCTGATCGCTACCCAACAGCTGAACGCTGGGCCAAATTGCTTTTTTCTTTAATTGAACAATCCGATTTAACAATTCCGGATCAGGCGGCCCTGATGCATAAAAAACGGGAGTCTTCGCATCGGCAAGAAAAAAATCTTCGTCATATCCTACAAGTTTTGCTCTAAACAGCGAATCCCGGGCGTCCGCGATATTCACTTTAAGGATGAAAAACCCAGAGATCTGCGATTTTGTATCAGTCCACGGTAATGTAAAAAGAAACTGACGATCGGAGGAATCGTATAAAAACAAATCGGGTCGACTTTTTACGTCGTCTCGTACTTCTTTCCACGGGTTCGGTAAAGGAAAATCTAAGAGCCGTTTGTAGGTAATACTGTCTCGTCCCCGTACCAGAACATCGGAATCCAGACTGGAAAAATGGATTCGATCAACGGCATCATCAACAAGGCGAACGGAAGCCCCCGCACGGTACTGATCCAGAAACTGTTGGACAACGTGATAACGGCTAAGAATTTCCTCACGCGTCTGTGTGGGGTTAAACACCCCCAAAAAGACTTTAGAGCGAATTAGGTCTTCAAATGCCTTCTCTGTTTGATTTTTCCACACCTTAAGAGCCAGCGAATCCCGAGTCAACTGCTTCTGATAGTCGAGCACAATTCGCGGGGTATAAAATTCTGCCTCAATCCACGAAAACATGTGGCCAAAAGAAATCAAAGTTAGGCCTGTGAACAAAAGTGAGGAAACAAGTAAACTGATGGCGAGACGAATCACTAATAGCATAAAAAAAGGAGGCCACAAGCGCGCCTCCTCTACCATCGGTTGATTTTGAACAAATATTAACTAAACCGAAGCTCAGACCTTAGCTTCTTCCTTGGCCGTTTTAGGCTTAGAAGCTCTTTTTGCTTTCGGTGCCGTTGCTGTGGATTCAGATTTTGTCTCATTCTCCACTACCGGGGTCTCACCAGGAGCTTTCTTACCCTTTACAGATTTTTCTTCGGGAGCGGCCTCGGCCGTAACTCCCTTCTGAACAAACTCCAAAAAAACCATTTCAGCGGCATCACCAAACCGCTGACCGAGTTTCAAAATTCGAGTATAGCCACCAGCCCGGCTCACGAAGCGGGGGCCAATATCCGAAAACAACTTCTTTAGAATAACTTCGTTAGTAATCGTTTTGGCAATTTCCCGGCGATTGTGAACAGAATCTACTTTCGCTCGTGTAATCATTTTCTCGGCCGCTCGACGTACTTCCAGAGCCTTGGCTTTGGTTGTAGTAATTCTTTCGTACTTGAAAAGAGAAGTTACCATATTTTTTAACAATGCTCGTCGCTGACCGGCTCTGCGGCTCAACCGATTAAAACCTGTCTTATTGTTCATACAGCATCCTTATTCTGTTGAGCGATTTTCATCGCTTGGATAATTTGTGAAGAGTCAGACATACCAAAAGACAAATTCCGTTCTTTTAGCTTTTGCTTGATTTCCTCCAGACTTTTCTTACCGAAATTTCTGGTCTTAGCAATGTCATCCTCTGATTTTTTAATCAGTTCGCCTATAGTCTTGATGTTAGCATTCTTGAGGCAGTTACTAGAGCGCACGGAAAGCTCCAGGTCTTCAACAGGAGTGTTCATCAAAGCCTTAACGGCAACTTCATCTTCAGTTATCTCAGAATCACCCGAAACATCATCCTCATTAAAGTTAATGAAAATACTAAAATGATCTTTAGCGATTTTAGCGGCTTCCGCTAAAGCATTTTCAGGTGATATTGTCCCATCGGTCCAAATTTCAAGAATAAGTTTGTCGAAGTCCGCCCGTTGTCCAACTCGGGTATCCTCAACCGCATACTTTACTTTGGTTATCGGTGAGAAAATCGAGTCTACAGCAATCGTGTTGACGACTTCAATGCTCTTTTCATGGACCTCCGCTGGTACATAACCACGGCCGAGATCGATCTCGATCTCGAGCTCCAAGTGTGCCTCTGAAGTCAACGTCGCGATGTGAAGGTCTTTATTAATGATCTCTACACCGCCCAGAGACAAATCGCCTCCAGTGATCGTCTTTTTCTCTTTTCCCTTAACCTCAAGAAGAATCACGGTCGAATCAACTTCACCATCAACCTTAATTTGAAGGTTCTTCAAATTGGCTAAAATGACCGCTGTATCTTCGACAACTTCAGGGATAGGTTCAAACTCACTTGATAAAAGATGGGGCTGACCATCATTTTTATAACTTGTAATACGAATCCCGGAAACGGCATAACCTTGTATCGAAGACAAAAGAATTCTTCGCAGTGTGTTACCGATAGTGTGCCCGAAACCTCTTTCAAAAGGATAGGCTATAAATTTTCCGTAATTGGCATTCAATTCACTTTGTTCAAAGTGCAAACCTTTAGGACGCTTAAAGCCCTTCAAAAGATTTTTCCTCGCCATTTCAACTCCTTCAATGTCCTCAGCATACGAAAACGACCGATCTTTTCGACCGGCCTTTCCAAGAGTACTCTCAACTCAGAACATCAGACGCGTCGACTTTTCCGAGGACGACAACCATTATGAGGAATGGGAGTCACATCATGAATGCTCTTAACACGAAAACCCAAAGCACCCATGGAGCGAATCGCAGACTCGCGTCCTACACCGGGGCCCTTAACGTAAACGTGCAGTTCCCGAAGGCCAAACTCTTTAGCTTTATTTACAGCAGTTTCCGCTGTACTTTGAGCCGCGAAAGGAGTTGATTTTTTAGCTCCACGAAATCCCAAACCTCCCGCAGAAGCCCAAGATAACGCGTTACCACGCATATCCGTAACAGTAACGATTGTATTGTTGAAGGTTGCTTGGATAAAAACATTCCCTTCAGAAACAATCTTTTTCTCTTTCTTTTTCTTAACCTGTGCCAAAATATGCCCCCCGACTTAGCTCTTCTTCTTATTGGCAACGGTCTTTCGTTTGCCCTTTCTTGTACGCGCGTTTGTTTTCGTCCGCTGGCCGCGAACAGGCAACCCACGTCTATGTCTCAATCCACGATAACAACCAATATCCATGAGGCGCTTAATGTTTAAAGACACCTCAGACCGTAATCGGCCTTCTACGACATAATCATTCTCAATAACTTTTCGCAGTTCATTGATCTCTTCTTGATTAAGATCGTTGGCCTTTTTGTTGGGATCGATCTTTGTGGTCAGGCAAATTTTCGTTGCCGAAGAACGACCAATTCCAAAAATGTAAGTTAAAGCAACATCAATGTGTTTATTGGGAAGGTCAATTCCCGCAATACGTGCCATATAAATCTTCCTTACCGTTGTCTTTGTTTATGCTTGGGATTAGTACAAATGATACGTAAAACGCCTGCACGACGAATAACCTTGCACTGATCGCAAATCGGTCTAACACTGACTCTTACCTTCATGGTTTCGACTCCTATAAATTCCTTGAACGAATTTTGCCCTTTTTAGCAAAACCTTCATGATGGTGCATCCGAAGATGACCTTCAATTTGATTCATGGTGTCCAGGTCAACGCCTACCAGAATCAAAAGCGATGTTCCCCCCATGATATAAGCCAACGCTTGAGGAAATCCGGGTATCCACATCACAATTAACTGAGGAATAACCGCAATCAAGGCTAGGAACAATGATCCAGGCAGAATAATCCTATTCAGAATCCTTGTCAAATGCTCTTCCATCTTTTCCGAGCGAATGCCCGGTATGGAACCACCTTGTTCCCTGATTTGCTTAGAAATTTCGATAGGATTCAAGGTTACTTGTGTGTAGAAGTAAGCAAAGAACACAATCAAAAGCGTATAAATGGTTAAGTACGGCCAATCATGAGGGCGTAAAAAGTTAGCCACTGAAGCTAACCACGGAACCGCTGCACCCAAGTTTCCGGCAATTTGTAAGGGAAACATTAAAAACGAGCTGGCAAAAATGATGGGAATAACACCTGACGGGTTTAACTTAAACGGAATGTAGGTATTCTGAGCACCAAACATTTTCCGTCCGACAACCCGTTTGGCGTAATGCACGGGAATCTTTCGCATACCCTGCTGTTCAAAAATGACCAGCGCGATAACACCAACAAAGAGCATGAATACAAGGATGACGAAAACAGGGTTAAGGTCACCGCGTTGAATCGCTTGAAACATTTGGTAAACGGCATCAGGAATTCTTGCGACAATACCAGTAAAAATCAGCAAGGATATACCGTTTCCCACGCCTCGTTGGTTGATCTGTTCACCAATCCACATCAGGAAGATTGTTCCTGTGGTTACGGTTAACATAGCCATCAAGACAAAGGACCATTGAGGAATAGAAATTCCGTCGGGAATCTGTTTTGCAAGCTCAGTAACAGCGTACGACTGAATCAAACAAACCAGAACTGTACCCATACGAGTCCAGCGCTGAATCTTTTTTCGCCCGCCATCCTCTTCTTGAATTCTTTTCATGCGAGGAAAAACAACGACCGCCAACTGCATGATGATCGACATGGAGATATACGGCATGATTCCCAACATGAAAACGGAAAAGTTGTGAAACGCGCCTCCCGAAAAAAAGTCAAAATAATCAGTCAGCGATACTCCGTTCGATTGCTGGTGCGAAAAGTAATTCTTTAAGGCTGTCGCGTTGATTCCCGGGATGGGAAGCACTGCCCCCAAACGAAAAACCAGAAGCAACCCTAAGGTAAAGAGAACCCTATCGCGAAGGTCTTTGATGCGAAAAATATCAACTAGCGCCGTTCCGGCCATCTTATAACCCCGTTATGAATTTTGAACGGCTGTGACGGTTCCCCCAGCCTTTTCAACAGCAGATTTTGCAGCCTCAGAAACCTTGTCAACTGAAACAGTAAGTTTCTTTGTCAAAGATCCCGTAGCTAAAAGTTTTACTAAAGTCTCGCTCTTCTTCACAAGGCCCTTAGCAACCAAGGTATTGTAATCAACCGTCTCACCAGAAGAATAGACTCTTTCAAGGTCAGACAAATTAATCACAGTGTAATCAACCTTAAAGTACGCATTGGAAAAACCACGGGAAGGTAAGCGTCGAAACAAAGGAGTTTGCCCACCTTCAAAACCCAGGCGAACACCGCCGCCAGAACGTGACTTTTGACCTTTGTTTCCCCTTCCGGAAGTACCACCGGTACCACTTGAGCGACCTCGTCCAATAATGGTCTTCTTTTTGTTTGCCCCTTGGGGAGCACGGAGAATAAACATATTTTCCATTACTTGACTTCCTCCCAAACCACCATATGGGCAATGGTTTCTACCATTCCCATCAAGGCGGGATTGGCTTCAAATTCTACTGATGAACCAATCCGTTTTAGTCCCAAAGCTTGAACCGTCGCCACTTGATTGGGCTTTTTTCCAATTGTACTGCGTACTAATTTCACACGAATCTTTTTTGCCATACGATTAACCCCACAAATCTTTTAAAGCTTTGCCGCGGCCAATTGACATCTTCTTTCCATCCATCATCTCTACAAAACCGCGAAATACTGTCTTAACAACATTCACTGAATTGCCAGAGCCGATCGATTTACTAAGAACGTCGCGAATCCCAACCGCTTCCATCACCGCACGAACGTGGCCGCCGGCAATAATACCAGTACCAGGCGCAGCGGGTTTCAAGAGAACACGAGAACTCTTATAAGTGGTGTTCAACTCATGGGGCAAGGTTCCATTACGAACTGGAACCGTGATCATATTGCGTTTCGCCTTTTCTACGCTCTTGCGGATCGCTTCTGAAACGTCATTGGCTTTACCAAACCCATAACCAACATTGCCATTCTTATCACCGACAACAACCATAGCTGAAAAAGAAAAGCGACGACCGCCTTTGACAACTTTCGCAACCCGGTTAAGGCGGATCAGCTTTTCAACATATTCTTTATTATCTTTGCCCTGATCCATACTATCCCCTTAGATCTTAATTCCGGTTTCCCGGATGGCGTCGGCGAAATTCTTAATCACGCCATGGTACTGGAAACCGCCCCGATCAAAAACCACAGTTCCAATTTGCTTTTCTTTCAATCGAGCACCCAAAACTTGACCCAGCTTCTTAACGGTTTCACTGTTGAGAGCGGGAGTTTTTAACTCTTTTTCCATATCAGAAACAGAGGTAAGTGTCTTTCCTTGCAAGTCATCAATAACCTGACAATAAAAATGCTTATTAGAACGAAAAACACTTAACCGAGGCCGTTCCGTAGTACCACGAATAATCTCACGAATTCTTAAGCGGCGTTTTTGTCGGCGACGAGCTTTTTCAATCAGCTTTTTCATAAAAGGCTCCCGTTATTTCTTAACACCAGACTTACCGACCTTCCGGCGGATCGTCTCGTCATCATAGCGGATTCCTTTTCCTTTATAAGGCTCAGGTCCCCGCAAACCACGAATTTCGCTGGCTACTTGGCCAACTTGTTCTTTACTAATTCCGCTGACGGAAATTTTTGTATTGTTCTCAACGGCGATTTGAATTCCCTTGGGAATCATGTACTCAATTTGGTTGGAGTACCCCAAGTTCAGAAGAAGAATATTCCCCTTCACTTCACCGCGATAGCCAACACCGTTGATGATCAAAACCTTTTGAAAACCTGAAGAAACACCCTGCAACATATTTTGAAGCAGGTTTCGATACAAACCATGTTTGGCTTTTATTTCTTTTTCTTCATTGGCGCGCGCCACAAGGACCTGGCTTCCCTCTAGTTTAAAAGAGATGCGAGGATCATAATCTTGTGTCATTTTGCCTTTTGGCCCTTCAACGGAAATCAAGTCAGGGGAAAAGCTAACTTTAACTCCCTTCGGAACCTCTACCGGCTTGTTACCAATTCGAGACATTCCTCAACTCCTTCTCTTACCAAACCGTGCAAATTAATTCGCCGCCAACCTTTTTCTCAACGGCTTTGCGACCAGTGGTGACTCCCTGAGAGGTAGACACGATAATGGTTCCATAACCGTTCAAAACGCGCGGCATTTCTTTATAACCGGAATACACACGGCGACCAGGCGTCGAATACGACTTCAGTCCGTGAATAATTCCGACGTTTTTATCATCATACTTTAAAAAGATTCTCAGGGTATTTTGACCCTCTTGAGACACCTTCTTAAAATTCTTGATATACCCTTCATTTTTCAAAATCTTAACAATTTCCAGCTTCAACTTAGAAGTCGAGATATCAACTTTCTCAAACTTAGCTTCACTGGCATTTCGGATCTTGGTCAGCATATCGGCAATGGGATCTGAAACAGACATTTGTACCTCCTTCCTACCAGCTCGACTTTGTTACGCCCGGAATCAGCCCTTCACTAGCGAATTTCCGGAAACACAAACGACACAGTTCAAATTTTCTCAGATAACCGCGAGGACGACCGCAAACCTTACAACGGTTATACTGACGTGTAACATACTTCTGCGGCTTCTGGCTCTTAATAATTAATGATTTCTTAGCCATAATTACCTCTTAAAGGGCATACCGAGTCTCTTCAAAAGAGACCGAGCTTCTTGGTCTGTCGGTGCGCTTGTAACAATAGCAACGTTCAAACCACTGATTTTCTCAATCTTATCGTAATCAATTTCAGGGAAAATGATCTGCTCGGTTACCCCTAAAGAGTAGTTTCCATGACCATCAAAGGCATTAGGATTGACACCACGAAAGTCCTTAACACGAGGAAGAGCAATCGACATCAAACGGTCAAGAAACTCATACATGGTATTACCGCGAAGAGTAACCATTGCGCCAATTTCTTGACCTTCACGAACCTTGAAGTTCGCGACAGATTTTCTTGCTTTCGTTTTCACCGGTTTTTGACCAGCAATTTGTCCTAATTCCTTTACGGTAGCATCAAGCAACTTCTTATTAGAAAGAGCTTCTCCCATACCAACGCTAACAACAATCTTCTCTAAACGAGGAATTTGCATCGAAGACGAATATTGAAACTCTTCAGAGAGTTCCTTGGAGATCTTCTCCAGATACAAACTTTTCAAGCGAGGAACGTAAGCAGTTCCTTTTTTCTCGGCCATCAGAGCACCTCTCCGTTAACCTTAGCGAAACGAACCTTTTTCCCGTCTTCAAACTTATAGCCGACACGGGTGGCTTTTCCACTTTTAGTCAGAACAACGACATTAGAGATGTGTAACGATCCCTCAATGTCCATAATTCCACCTTTGTCTTGCTGATTGCGTGGCTTAACAGTTTTTTTCTTCATGTTACAGCCTTCAACAACAACACGACCCTTAACAACATCAATTTCGAGAATTCGACCGCTTCGACCCTTGTCTTTTCCGGTTAAAATCTTAACCATGTCGTTTTTCTTTAGTTTAGTTTTCATAACTTCCTCACACCACTTCCGGCGCTAAAGAAATGATCTTCATGAAATCTTTATCACGCAACTCACGAGCAACAGGTCCGAAGATACGCTTTCCCTTAGGGTTATTCGTTTCATCAACAATGACACAAGCATTGTCGTCAAAGCGAATGTAAGTTCCATCAGGTCGTCGGTATTCTTTATGAACACGTACTACCACCGCAGTTTGAACATCCCCTTTTTTTACCATAGCGGTGGGAATCGATTCCTTAACCGCCACAATAATAAGGTCGCCCACGCTGGCATATTTGCGACTCGTACCACCGAGAACTCGAATACACTGGACTAATTTGGCGCCAGTGTTATCAGCCACATTCAAAAATGATTCTTGTTGTACCACAGGACGCCTCTCCTACTTGGCCCGCTCGACGACTTCGACGAGCTTCCAAGTTTTGTCTTTGCTAATCGGGCGACACTCGATAACTCGAACGATGTCGCCGATCTTAGCATCATTTGTTTCATCATGAGCCTTCAGTTTTTTGCTTCTGGTCACGTATTTTTGGTACAAAGGATGCAACTGGCGTCTTTCAATTAAAACGGTAATGGTCTTGTCCATCTTATCGCTGACCACTTTACCTTGAAAAACTTTCTTTCCTGTCTTTTGCTCTTCATCCATGCTTAAGCCTTCCTTTGCCCACGGTCAAACTCAGAAATAATGGTGTTTAACCGTGAAATCTGACGTCGCAGATTCCTTTTTTGCAAAGGATTCTCAACGTGACCGACGACCATCTGGAAACGCAAGTCCAGAAAGTCTTTCTTTAACTCAGCGAGTTTCGCTACCGCTTCAGCGCGGGAAATTTCTTTAAAACGATCTTTCATGATTGTCCCAACTCACGTCTCTGAATAAACTTCGTGTTGATGGGTAGTTTCGCTCCGGCCAAAGCCATAGCTTCGGTGGCGAGCTCAAGAGAAACTCCCGCCATTTCAAACATCACCGTGCCAGGCTTTACTAAGGTGACCCACCCCTCTACGTTACCCTTACCCTTACCCATACGAGTTTCAGCAGGTTTCTTTGTATAAGGCATATCGGGAAATACACGAATCCAAACCTTACCACCGCGTTTAATATGACGAGTCATAGCAATACGAGCGGCTTCGATCTGACGAGCATTCACCCACAATGTTTCCGTTGAAGCCAACGCGAACTCTCCAAACGCGATGGTGTTGCAAGTAGTCGCCACCCCGCGGAAGTGCCCCCGCTGTTTCTTCCGGAACTTCATGCGCTTCGGTGCTAACATGATTAGTTCCCTTCCTTCTTATCGAGACTCTTTTTCACAATGACACCGGCATCATCTTTGCCGTTTCGCTCAAAGATATCACCGTTGAAAATCCAAACCTTCACGCCAATGGCGCCGTAGGTAGTAAAAGCTTCTGCAAAGCCATAATCCAAATCGGCACGTAAGGTTTGCAAAGGAACTCGACCTTCTTTCAGCTGCATGGTCCGAGCCATTTCGGCTCCGCCCAAACGACCAGAAATCATAATCTTGATTCCCTGAGCGCCATTTTTCATAGCGTTCGTTATCGCCTGCTTAAGTGCCTTGCGGAACGACCCTCGATTTTTCAACTGTCGGGCCACGTTCAACGCAACAATTTGCGCATCAGCTTCAGGCTTTTTGATTTCCTTAATCTTAATGGCAACCTTTTTTTCAACCAGCTTCTGCAAGCGCTCGCCAATCTTTTCAATATTGGCACCCTTCGAGCCGATGATAACACCGGGTCGAGCGGTATTGATTACAACCGTAATCCGTTGGGGCTGACGAACAATTTCAACATCGGAAATATCCGCACCTTTTGTTTCCGGAAGTTCCATAATCGCTTTTCGAAGCTTAAGGTCTTCATGAAGCGTCTTGGCATATTCGCGAGGATCTACAAACCAACGAGACTTCCACGTCTTATTAATACCAAGTCTGAAACCATAAGGATGTACTTTCTGTCCCATGAGTTATTTCGCTCCCTTTTCCGCGACTTCAACCGTTATATGGCAAGTCCGTTTTTTCAAACGATCAGCGCGCCCACGAGCACGGGGCCAAATCCTCGTCGAACTCGGGCCTTCGTCAATCATGAGCTTAGCCACAACCAATTGTTCTTCATCAAGTTGTTTATCTTGAAAAACAGCGTTGGCCGCAGCAGACTGAATCACCTTCTTCAGAAAATGGGCACTCTTATGGGGCAACACCTCTAAAAGAGCCAAAACATCTGAAACCTTTTTTCGGCGCAAGTGGTCAGCCAAAGGCCGAACCTTTTTTGCTGACATAGGAAGGCTGCGGGCAAATGCCGAAAAACCTTTTTTCGCTTCCATTATTTCTTCCCTGCCTTCTTGTCAGAACCGGCATGACCGCGAAAGGTTCTTGTCGGCGAAAACTCGCCTAGCTTGTGGCCTACCAAGTCTTCAGTGACATACACCGGAATCCAAGTTTTGCCGTTATAGACAGAAATCGTAAAACCAACCATCTCGGGAATTACCGTCGAGGTGCGCGAATATGTCTTGATCATTTTACGATCATTTGCTTTGGACATATCCACCACTTTCTTATACAGATGCTTGGCAATAAAAGGGCCTTTCTTGACTGATCTCGACACGATTTACTCCTACTTTCTCCGCTTAATAATAAAGCGATCGGAAAGTTTATTTTTCTGACGGGTCTTGTAACCCCGTGTCGGCTGACCCCAAGGAGTAACCGGATGACGGCCTCCCGAAGTTTTACCTTGACCACCACCAAGGGGGTGATCAACAGGGTTCATAGCAACACCACGAACCGAGGGGCGCTTACCCAGCCAACGATTACGTCCCGCTTTTCCGAGCTTAACATTCATGTGGTCTTCGTTGCCTACTTCGCCAATCGTGGCGATGCATTTCTTAAAGACCATCCGCATTTCTCCGGAAGGAAGCTTAAGTATAGCATAATCACCGTCAAAGCCCGCTAACTGAGCCGAACCACCGGCTGAGCGTGCAATCTGAGCACCCTTGCCAAGCTGAAGCTCCACGCAGTGAATGTTTCTTCCCACAGGAATATTTTCCAAGGGAAGCGCATTACCATCGCGAATAGGCGCCGCAGGTCCGCTCATCAAAACTTCACCAGGCTTCATTCCTCGAGGAGCTAAAATATAACGTTTTTCTCCATCTTTATAGAAAAGCAAAGCCAAGTGAGCCGACCGGTTAGGATCGTATTCAATTTCTTTCACTACCGCAGGAACGCCAAACTTCTCACGATTAAAATCCACTAAACGAAGAAGCTTCTTATGACCACCACCCCTACGGCGCACGCTAATGCGGCCATGGGAACGACCCGCACTCTCTTTTTTACCAGTAGTCAAAGATTTTTGCGGAGTATTCGTCGTAATATCGTCATAACGTAACAGCACAGTTCCGCGGAGCGTTTCGGTCACAGGTTTAAATGTTTTCATCGCCATAATATCGCTCCGTTACACGCCTTCAAACTGATCTATTTTTTGATCAGCAGCCAAGGTTACATAAGCTTTTTTCCAGGAGGAAGTACGGCCCTTAGCACCGCGACCACCCCTCATGCCCATACTTTTTACTTTTCCGCCAACATTCAAAACCGCACAATCCACAGTCTTTACTTTAAACAAAGCTTCAACAGCAGATCGAATCTGAAACTTATTGGCGCGGGCATCGACTTTAAAAGCATATTTTTTATTCTTGCCTTCGCGAAGAATATTTGATTTTTCCGTCAGTAGCGGAGAAATGATGATGGATAACGCTTCCATTATTTCGCCTCACTCTTTTCGCTGTTATAGAAATCACTCAAACTTAACGCAGCCGATTCCATAACAAGAACATTCTTGGAGTAAAAAAGGTCATGACCTCTAAGGCGATTATAAGAAAGGAAACTTAACCAAGGAACGTTACGAGCGGCCCTTTTAACCATTTCATCGTCTTTTGACAAAATTAAAACCGTCTTTTCACCAGAAACACCCAAGTTCTTAAGTATGGTAACCAGGTCTTTTGTTTTTCCGGAAGTAATAGAAAAATCTTCCACAACCTTCAGATTTTCGCCACCGGCTTTTAAACTTAAAATGGATTTCATAGCCAACTGCTTAAGCTTACGCGGAAGTGTATAACTGTAGTCCCGCGGATGAGGTCCAAAAACGACGCCACCGCCGACCCAAACGGGAGACTGTTTTGTCCCCATCCGAGCTCGACCTGTTCCTTTTTGCTTCCACAGCTTTTGGTGGGCTCCATGAACTTCAGAACGAGTCTTCGTATCAGCAGTTCCCACACGCTTATTGGCTAATTCATTTTTAATAAGGTTGTAAATTGATCCTTCACTGACTTCACGGGCAAAAACTTCGTCATTGAGAGGGATGGTTTTTACTTCTTTACCTTGTACCGAATAAACCTTCTTCTCCATAACCTACCTCTTTACCGCGTGACGGACGATCACAAAACTGTTTCGAGGACCAGGAATAGCCCCTTTCACTAAAACAACCTGATTATCTTTATCAACCTTGATGACACGAAGATTCAACACAGTAACCTTTTCATGCCCCATTCGACCCGGCAATTTTACGCCTTTAAACGTTTTTCGTGGTGTTGTCGATTGACCCGTAGAGCCAGGTTCGCGGTGAAACTTAGAACCGTGAGTTTCCTCACCGCCCTTAAAGCCATAACGCTTAAAAACACCTTGAAAGCCTTTGCCTTTCGAGATTCCACTCACATCCACGTAACCAGCTTCATCAAACAACTCAACACCAAAGCTTTCGCCAACTTGGCATTCTTTTTCAAAATTACGGAATTCGACAACATACCGTTGTAACGGCAGCCCTTCCGCAAATTGTCCGCGCTCAGGCTTCGTCAACGCCTTTTCCTTGGCCACGGAGGAACCTACTAACAAAGCTTTATAGCCATGCTTTTCCGGTTCACGGTGAGCCAGGACGACATTGGGTTCCACTTTAATCACGGTAACAGGAGTCAGCTTTCCAGTTTCATCGAAAATCTGAGTCATTCCTATTTTTTTACCGATAACCCCAATCATTTTCTAACCTCAGTTTTACTGCTTAATATCAACATCAACGCCAGCTGGAAGTTCTAACTTCATCAAAGCTTCCATTACAGCAGGAGTCGGTTCGAGAATATCGATCAATCGCTTATGAGTGCGCATTTCAAACTGCTCACGAGATTTTTTATTGACGTGAGGCGATCTCAATACGGTAAACTTGTTAATTTTCGTCGGTAACGGAATGGGACCAGCCACTTTTGTACCAACCTTATTCACAGTTTGCACAATAGCTTTTGCACTCTGATCAACCAACTCCACGTCAAACCCACGCAGACGCACCCGAATTCTATCACTAGCCATCCCTAACTCCAAAAAAAGAGTTCCACCCGCAAAGGCGGAACTCCTCAAATCCCAATCTTATTGAAGTACTTCAATAACTTGGCCAGAGGCCACTGTCCGTCCCCCTTCGCGAATAGCGAAGCGAAGACCTTTATCCATCGCAATGGGGTGAATCAGCTCAACGGTTAATTCAGTGTTATCACCAGGCATAACCATTTGCTTTGATTCCGGCAAGGTAACCGCACCAGTTACGTCCGTTGTGCGGAAGTAGAACTGAGGACGATAGCCTGAGAAGAACGGGTTATGACGCCCACCTTCTTCCTTGCTCAAACAATAAATTGTTGCCTTAAACTTGGTATGAGGGGTAATGGATTTTGGCGCTGCCAAAACCTGACCACGCTCAACTTGTGTCTTTTCAATACCGCGTAACAGAGCACCGATGTTATCACCCGCTTGACCAGAATCAAGGTTCTTGTTGAACATCTCAACACCGGTAATAACCGTTGTCAGTGTTGGCTTAATACCTACAATTTCGCAAGTATCGCCAATCTTCACCTTACCCTGCTCCACACGACCAGTAACAACGGTACCGCGACCCGAAATCGAGAAAACGTCTTCGATCGGCATTAAGAAAGGCTTATCTAAGGGACGCTCAGGAATAATGAAGTAAGTGTCCATCGTTGTCAAAAGCTCATCCAAACACTTAGTTGCTTCGGGATCATCAGGCTTGGACATTGCTCCATAAGCAGAACCCTTGATAAAGGGAGTCTTGTCGCCATCAAAACCATACATGGTTAACAGATCGCGAACTTCCATCTCAACCAGATCAACCAGCTCAGGGTCAGCCAGGTCCATCTTATTCATAAAGACGACCATATTCGGAACACCAACTTGCTTTGCCAACAGAATGTGTTCGCGAGTTTGCGGTTCCGGACCAGAGTCAGCCGCCACCAAAAGGATAGCGCCGTCCATCTGAGCCGCACCAGTGATCATGTTCTTGACATAGTCAGCATGGCCGGGGCAGTCAACGTGAGCATAGTGACGTTGTGCTGATTCGTATTCAACGTGACGAGTATTGATGGTAATACCGCGTTCCTTTTCTTCAGGAGCGTTATCAATATCCTCGTAATTCATGACTTTTCCGCCGTACTTTTTCGCACCATACATGGTCAAAGCAGCGGTCAGAGTAGTTTTACCATGGTCAACGTGACCAATGGTACCAACGTTGATGTGGGGCTTCGAACGAACGAAGTTTTCCTTAGCCATCAAGTCCTCCTTGGCTTATTTTGCAATAAGTTTAACAACCCTTAGGTTTCCAACTAAGATATCCTCTCGCAAGAGAGGAAAGTTTTCCACCGGAAGAGCGCAAGAAGGCTCGGCATTTGGACGTGAGTACAATTACCAATGGCTTTTTACAGCCCGGGCCCACTACCTTGTTTCACTTACCAGACAATCCGGCAGTTTGAAAGAAGAAAGGAATCCGCCAAAGAACGCTACCTTCCAGCAGAGGTGCAGAAAAACCGCACTTGCCCCGAAGGGTCAAAACTGTCGGTCAGATTAACAGGAAGAACACTCCCTGTCAACCTATACCCACAAAAATCCCATCAATCTCAAAAACTTTTCAACTTACCACTTGTAATGACTAAAGGCTTTATTAGCCTCAGCCATGCGATGGGTATCTTCTTTCTTCTTAAAGGCCGTACCGGTATTATTGAAGGCATCCAACAATTCAGAGGCCAGTTTCTCAGACATTGACTTGCCACTCCGACTTCGACTGGCGGTTATTACCCAGCGATGAGCCAAAGCTTCGCGGCGCGATTCTCGAATTTCAACCGGAACTTGATAAGTAGACCCACCAACGCGGCGTGACTTAACTTCCACAACAGGCTTAACATTATCTAAAGCCTTCAGAAACACCTCTAAAGGGTCTTTTTCCAACTTTTGCTGAATAAAACCGAAGGCGCTTTCCAAAATTTTCTGTGAAGTCATCAACTGACCACGTTGCATCATACGGCGAACAAATTTCGCTACTACGATGGAATTATGCAAAGGATCCGGCAAAAGGGCACGGTTAGCATCATAGGTTTTTCGAGGCATAGTTTACTCCTTCCCTTAGGCCTTAGGCCGCTTGGCGCCATATTTCGATCGGCTTTGCATACGCTTGGCAACACCCAGTGCATCTTTTGCACCCCGAATAATGTGGTAACGAACACCAGGAAGGTCCTTAACACGACCACCCCGGATCACTACTACCGAGTGTTCCTGAAGGTTATGACCAATCCCCGGAATGTACGCCGTGACCTCGATGCCATTTGATAGACGCACACGAGCGACTTTACGAAGGGCGGAGTTAGGTTTTTTAGGAGTAACTGTCATAACACGGGTACAAACCCCGCGTTTTTGAGGACAGGACTGTAAGGCAGGAGACTTAGTCTTTGACAAAACCTTGTCTCGTCCTGAACGAATCAACTGATTAATGGTAGGCATTAAGCTCTCCACAAACGACCTTTCGGTCAATTTCTCCGAGGACTCCCACCTTTTAACAAAAGGCCAGCATGGGGGACCCGGAAAAGTATCCTAGATTAGCACAAAGGTTAGGAGTGCTCAAGCCCCCCTAACCTTTCTTATCAATACCACGTTCAACTAAGACTATTCTTCTTCAGCTTCTTCTTCCATCATGGCCATAGCCTTGCGGTTTTCCTCAAGGGCAGCCAATTCTTTTTCACGACGCCGAGCTTCAAGGATTTCCGCAATGTGAGCATCCAGATCTTCGCGGTTCTGATCATACAAACGAAGATTCTTGTACTTCTTCATACCGGTTCCCGCTGGAATCAGGTGGCCAATGATGACATTTTCTTTCAACCCGCGAAGCTCATCAATCTTGCCCGCGATTGCCGCATTGGTAAGAACCTTTGTAGTCTCTTGGAACGAGGCCGCCGAAATAAACGACTCGATGGTAACAGCGGCGCGCGTGATACCCAACAGCAACGGACGACCCACAGCGGCTTGTCCACCTTCGCGAACAATTCGCTCATTCTCACGGTGGAAGTTGTACTTATCGACCGACTGGCCATAAATAAACTTGGTGTCCCCGACTTCCATGATTTCGACTTTGCGCATCATCTGCCGAATTATGGTTCCAATGTGCTTATCGTCAATTTTTACGCCCTGCAAGCGGTAAATCGCCTGCACTTCATTGACCAAAAAGGCCTGAAGAGCGTTTTCGCCAAGAACTTCTAGTACGTCATGAGGATCTACGGTACCTTCGCACAAAGGTTCGCCGGCTTCGACGGGGTCACCGTCGCGGATCAGCAGAAGCTTACCCACAGGCACCTTGTGTTGATGGGTACATCCGTACGGATCTTCGACTTCGATCAACCGTTTACCTTTTGAGATCGCTTTCAAATGGGCTGTACCGGTAATCTTGGCCAAAACCGCACCGTTTTTAGGCCGGCGAGCCTCAAAGAGCTCTTGGACACGGGGCAGACCACCAGTAATATCCTGGGTTTTACCCGACTCCTTGAGTAATTTGGCCAGGATTGTCCCCGGTTTAACCTTGGCACCCTCATCAATGGACAGATAAGCACCACCAGGAAGAACATATTTGGCAAGGATATTTGCCTCAATCTTGGGGTCAGGATCTGCTTCATTCAAGATTAAGATCGCCGGGTCCAGCTCTTCTAAGGCGTAGTCGGTGATCTTCTTTTCAATATTTCCTGTATCAGGGTTTACTTCTTCACGCAGTGTAGTACCCAGGTTGATGTCGCGGAATTTCACCACACCTTGAGCCTCAGCGATAATGGGTTCAGCGAACTGATCGAAGGTCGCCAAAGTTTCGTTGGCACCAACCACATCACCAACTTTAACAAACAGCATCGAGCCGTTACGGATCTCAACCTTCATGTCCTGAGAAACCAAATACAGGTGATTATCCTTTAAGTGTACAAAAGCAATGTGCCGGGCGGTAATCGTCTGTCCTTTGCGTTCGACCAAAGGAACACCATCAATTACCTTTTGCCCTTCTTGTACAACCACCTTGTCGCCATTGGCAACTTCGATGGTTTCAAAAATCTTGGCCACCACCAAGGCGCCCTTACGGGTAAACAATAAGTTGCCGTCACGCTGGGGAACAGAGCTGCCTTTCACTTCTTTAATAATGACAGGGTACTTAAGGACGGTTTTATTTTCCTCAGCACCCTTGGTTGCAACGCCACCAATATGGAAGGTACGCATCGTAAGCTGTGTACCAGGCTGACCGATGGACTGAGCCGCGATAATACCAACCGCTTCGCCAATATTGACAGTACGATTGCTTGCCAGGTTGCGACCATAGCATTTGCGGCAGACTCCGTGCTTTGCTTCGCAAGTTAAAACCGAGCGAACACGAACGGTTTCAATACCCAGCTCTTCAATCAAAGCCGCTTTGTCATTAGAAACTTCTTCATTGACGTCAACAAGAATCTCGCCCGTAATAGGGTGCTTTACTCGTTCTAGCGTAAAACGTCCCGAAATTCGTTCCGACAGGGATTCGCGAATCTCTTCGCCATCCTTAATCGCGGACACATCAATACCATTGATGGTACCACAGTCCTCGTCGTTAACCACGACATCCTGGGCAATATCCACCAAGCGCCGGGTCAAATAACCAGCGTCTGCCGTTTTTAGAGCCGTATCAGCGAGACCTTTTCGGGCACCATTGGTTGAAATAAAGAACTCAATGACCGAAAGACCTTCTTTGAAGTTCGATCGGATGGGCAATTCAATAATATCACCCGACGGTTTGGCCATAAGACCACGCATACCTGCCAGCTGGCGAATCTGATTCTTCGAACCACGAGCACCCGAGTCAGCCATCATATAAATCGAGTTAAACCCGTCTTTATCTTGCTTAAGGGTTTTCATCATGATGTCGGTCAACTCATCATTGGTTTTCGACCAGGTATCAACAACCTTGTTGTAGCGTTCTTCACCCGTAATAACACCATCGAGGTATTGGCGTTGAATCTTTGCCACCTCTTCATTGGCAGATTTCATCAACGACGTTTTTTCTTTTGGTACGACAACGTCTGCCAGACCAATCGAAGCGCCAAAAATGGTCGCATACCGGAACCCCAGGTTCTTGATGCTATCAAGCATCTTCACCGTCAAATAGGGGCCGTGCTTGCTATAAACCCGGGCAATAAAAGCCTTAATTTGCTTATCGCCCATCGGCTCGTTCACAAACTCGATTTCTTCGGGTAACTCATCGTTGAGGATCAGACGGCCAGCGGTTGTCTCAAAGTAGTCAGTTCCCATTTTACGGTGACGACACTTGATGGGAGCTTGGTAATGCAAGGCGCCTACTTCTACGGCCATCTGCACTTCTTCGAGGCTGGAGTACAGCTTTCCACTACCCTTGGCGTTGGGCATTGCCCGCGTCAGGTAGTTAATCCCCAAAACCATATCCTGCGATGGGAAAACAATGGGGTTTCCGTTGGCAGGGTCTAACAAGTTATTCGGAGCCAACATGAGCGTCCAGCATTCAATCTGGGCGGCTTGGGTCAGCGGAACGTGGACAGCCATCTGGTCGCCGTCAAAGTCTGCGTTGTAAGCATGGCAAACCAGCGGGTGTAGTTTAATCGCTTTTCCTTCGACTAAAACCGGCTCGAAGGCTTGAATACCCAGTCGGTGCAACGTCGGAGCGCGGTTGAGCAATACCGGATGTTCTTTGACCACGTCATCAAGAATCGCCCACACTTCTTCCGTTTCTTGCTCAACTAAGGTCTTGGCCTTCTTGATGTTGTAAACGACGTCCTTTTCAACCAGCTTCTTCATGATGAAGGGCTTGTAGAGCTCCAAAGCCATCTTAGCGGGTAACCCGCACTGATGCAGTTTTAACTCAGGCCCCACAACGATAACGGAACGACCAGAATAGTCGACTCGTTTTCCTAACAGGTTTTGTCTAAAACGCCCCTGTTTACCTTTGAGCAAATCTGATAGGGACTTTAAAGGACGGTTTGCGGCGCCCTTTACCACCTTTTTCTTCTTGTTATTTTCAAACAGGGCATCAACCGCTTCTTGGAGCATTCGCTTTTCATTACGGATAATGATGTCGGGGGCGTTGAGGGCGATGAGTTTTTTTAACCGGTTGTTACGGTTAATCACTCGACGGTACAGATCATTGAGGTCTGAAGTAGCGAACCGTCCGCCGTCCAACTGAACCATGGGCCTGAGATCCGGAGGAATAACAGGAATCACGTCCATGATCATCCAGCTCGGTTTATTGCCGGAATCTCGAAAGTTCTCGACAATCTCGATCCGTTTCAGCAAGCGTTTATCAACCTTGCTGCCCTTCTCAATCATCTTTTGGCGAAGCGTCGTCGACAGCTGATCAAGGTTAACGTTGTCAAGCATAGTTCGGATGGCTTCGGCACCGATGCCCGCTGTGAAGGTCATGCCATACCGGTCTTGAGCCTCCATGTACTCCTCTTCAGTGAGGAGCTGGCCTTTTTTGAGGTCAGTATTTTCGCCAGGATCGGTAACAATGTACTTTTCATAATACAAAATCGACCTTAATGCCGCGTTGGGAAGGTCGAGAAGGAGACCCATTCGGCTAGGGACAGCACGGAAGTACCAGGTGTGCGAAACGGGGCTAGCCAGTTCAATATGCCCCATGCGTTCTCGGCGAACCTTAAAGTGAGTAACTTCAACACCACAGCGGTCACAAATCACGCCCTTATAGCGAATAGACTTAAACTTTCCGCAGTAACATTCCCACTCCTTGGTAGTACCAAAGATTTTCTCGCAGAACAACCCTTCTTTTTCCGGCCGCAAGGTCCGGTAGTTGATGGTTTCAGGCTTTTTGACTTCTCCGTAAGACCAAGCGCGGATCTGCTCGGGAGAGGCCAACTTTATCAGAATACTGTCAAATTCTTGAATATCTCGCATGTCCTATTCTCCTCGAACCCTTTAGAAACTATTGCCCTGTTTGGCAATGAGTTCCTCATCCTTTTCCGTCAGGGGGATCTGACGTTCTTTGGCATCAAAAATCGACATATCTAGAGCCAAGCCCCGCAATTCCTGAACCAAAACGTTGAACGACTCAGGAATGCCAGCGGCACTCGTGGCTTCGCCCTTCACAATGGCCTCGTAAATTTTGGCACGGCCGGTCATATCATCCGACTTAATCGTTAAAAGCTCCTGCAAGGTATTGGCAGCACCGTAGGCTTCCAAAGCCCAGACTTCCATCTCACCCAAACGTTGACCACCAAACTGAGCTTTACCACCCAGAGGTTGTTGGGTAACCAACGAGTACGGACCTGTTGATCGGGCGTGCATCTTGTCATCAACCAAGTGGTGAAGCTTTAAGACGTACATCACACCAACCATAACAGGGTTGACAAACGGAACTCCGGTACGCCCATCAATAAGCGTAGTTTTACTCGTATGCGAGAAACCCGCAGATTCCAGCTTGGTCTCAATCATATCAGCACTGGCCGATTGAAAGACCGGCGTGGAGTAATTCTCGCCTAAAAGATACCCAGCCATTCCCAATTCGGATTCCAGAATTTGCCCTAGGTTCATACGAGAAGGAACTCCGAGGGGGTTTAAACAAATATCTAACGCAGTACCGTCTTCCATAAAGGGCATATCTTCAACGGGCAGAACCCGAGCAACAACACCCTTGTTTCCGTGACGACCGGCCATCTTGTCGCCTTCGCGAAGCTTGCGCTTTTTGGCAACCAAAACTTTGACCACTTCATCAACGCCGGGCGCCAAATCGTCACCTTCGTTACGCCGAAGCCGTTGAATATCAATCACGGTACCTTCGATACCGTGCGGCAACCTTAGGGAGGAATCCTTAACGTCTTTTGCTTTTTCACCAAAAATCGAGTTCAACAATTTGTATTCGGGAGTTGTTTCTGTTTCAGACTTTGGCGTTACCTTGCCCACCAGAATCGACCCGGCCTTCACCTTGGCGCCAATACGCACAACACCCTCTTCGTCCAAATCTTCTAATGATTTTTCAGAACAGTTGGGGACATCTCGGGTAATGCGTTCCGGCCCCAGCTTAGTCTCACGAATTTCGGTGGAAAACTCTTTAATATGGATAGAGGTGAAGATATCCTCTTTGACCACGCGTTCCGAAATCAGAATGGCGTCCTCGTAGTTATACCCGTTCCAAGGAACGAAGCCTAATAAAAGGTTTCGGCCTAAGGCCAGTTCGCCATCCAAGGTTGCAGGACCGTCCGCCAACACCGTACCACGAGCCACCACATCGCCTTCGCGGACAACGGGCCGATGGTTAAAACATGTATCCTGGTTAGTGCGAGCAAACTTTGTTAACTCGTACTCATCGACCAAACTCGGATCAGAAGCACCTTCAGGACGAATACGAACGCAGGTCGATGAGACATACACGACCTCACCGCCCCTCTTGGCCTTAACTAGGACACCCGAATCATAAGCAGCTTTGCGTTCCATACCAGTTCCCACAATCGGGGGATCCGGGAACAACAGCGGAACCGCTTGGCGTTGCATGTTCGACCCCATCAAAGCGCGGTTGGCGTCGTCGTGTTCCAAGAAAGGAATCAGCGCCGAAGATACCGAAATGATCTGTTTGGGTGAAACGTCCATGTACTGAATCGTAGCAGGATCTTTTGAAGTGTAGTCCCCCGCTTTACGGCATGAAACTAAATCTTCTTGGAACACACCTTCGGCATTCACGCGAGCTCCTGCCTGGGCAATGTAGTACTTTTCTTCATCGATGGCTGACAGGTACTCGATATCGCGAGTCGCCTTACCATGCGCAACTTTACGATAGGGTGTTTCCAAAAAGCCATAATCATTAACCCGTGAATAACTGGCCAGCGAAACAATAAGACCAATGTTCGGGCCTTCAGGTGTCTCAATCGGGCACATACGGCCATAGTGGGTATAGTGAACGTCACGAACTTCGAAGCCGGCGCGATCGCGTGACAATCCCCCTGGTCCCAAGGCGTTCAGCCTTCGTTTATGTGTCAGCTCAGCCAGAGGGTTAACCTGATCCATAAACTGAGAGAGTTGGCTGGAACCAAAGAATTCCTTGATAGCCGCAACCACCGGTTTGATGGAAATCAAATCCGATGGCTTGATGGTCTCAATTTCTTTTAAAGTCATCCGCTCTTTAGCGATGCGCTCCATGCGGGTAAATGCGGTCTTCATCGCATTGGCCAACAGTTCGCCCACAGAACGCACGCGCCGGTTTCCCAGGTGATCAATATCGTCGATATTGGCATCATCATTGTAGACCTTAATGAGGTGCAACATCGTATTAACGACATCCCTCATGGTCAGAACCGACTCTTCAGCTGGCTGTGTATAGCTAAACTTGCGGTTGAGCTTGTAACGCCCCACTTTTCCCAAATCATAGCGGCGGGAGTTAAAGAACATCATCGCCAGATCTTTTTCAGCATTTTCTACCGAAACAGGTTCCCCGGGTTGAAGAACCGAGTAAACCGCCGACAAGGCATCTTCTTTGGTGGGTTCATCGTTTGTTTTGTCATCACGAATGTACTTGGCATCTTCGCGTTCAAAACAGTTGAGAATGATATGGCTGGCCAAATAGTTACAGCCTTCTTCTTTCGCTTTGGCTCGGCTCTCATCGATAATGGTAATTTCGCGAATCCCATCGCTGAGAATCTGCGCAATTTCATGTTCATGAAGAATATCGCCGGCGCGATACAACTTTTTGCGGTCAGCGCCCTCACCCAACCACACGTCCTTAGCCAAATAGGACCCCTTGAGTTTATCTTTGGCCTCGGGTGTATCAATGCTCACCGTCTTGGTTTCATAAAACCACGCGACAATTTCTTCGCGTTTTCCTAAACCCAATGCCCGCAGGAGAAGAGTCGCCAAGATTCTTTTTTTACGGTCGATTTTGGCGTAAATCAACTCTTTCTTTTGATCAATTTCAAATTCCAACCACGACCCTTTATTGGGAATAATCCGGCTGGCAAAGATTCCTTTTTCACGACTAAAGACAACACCTGGCGATCGGTGAATTTGAGAAACCACAACACGCTCGGCGCCATTGACAATAAAGGTACCCCGATCGGTCATAATGGGGATTTCCCCCATGTAAATGTCCTTCTGTCGCATCTCACCCGATGAGCTAAAAAACAAACTTACCCGGGCTTTTAAAGGAATTGAATAGGTCAAGCCCTTCTTCTTGCACTGATTTTCACTGAACTTTACGTTACTTTCTTCGAGAATATAATGGTCAAAACTTAATGTTAATTCTTCATTCTGACTGACAATCGGAAAAGTTTCCAAAAAGACTTCTTGGAGTCCTTGTTTCTTCAGGGGCTGGCCGTTTTTGAGCGTCTCACGCTGAAGGAACCGCTCGTACGAAGACAATTGAATGTCAATGAGATCCGGAAGTTCCATCACCTCGTCAATATCCTTACCGATATAGACACGCTCAATCTTCTTCGGACGCGTTAAATTCATGTGTACCCCCTGACAAAGATACCACCAGAGGTCAAACTAACCCCTGGTGGCTCATGAGAAAAATAGATTCAGAATACCGGCTTAGCGGATTTCGACATCGGCACCCACAGCGGTGAGCTTCTTCTTGATGTCTTCGGCTTCAGCCTTCGACACGGCTTCCTTGACAGCCTTTCCGCCTGCTTCCACCAAATCCTTAGCTTCTTTCAGACCTAGACTGGTAATTTCGCGAACAACCTTAATAACGTCGATCTTCTTGTCGCCATGAGCCTTGAGGATAACATCAAACTCAGTCTTTTCCTCAGCGGCGGCAGCAGCACCAGCGGCAGGACCAGCAACAGCGGCAACAGCCACAGGGGCCGCAGCGGTTACACCAAATTTCTCTTCCATCGCCTTAACCAGCTCAGAAACTTCGAGCACGGTCATTCCCGCGATTGCATCCAGGATCTCCTGGGTTGAAAGCTTAGCCATATTAACTTCTCCTTAAAAATAATATTTTTTACCCGGGATAGTAGGCTGAATCTCTTGAAGACTAACCCGGAGTTTTTTCTTTATTGACCTGAAGCCTTTTGATCGACAACAGCCTGCAAAGTACGCACGAGCTTGGTTGTCACACCATTCATGGCGTAAACCAAGTTTTGAACAGGAGCCTTCATGGTTCCCATCAAACTAGCCAACAACTCATTCTTACCAGGGAGCTTCGAATAGGCTTCAACTTGAGCGGCGTTAAACACCGTCC
>JABEVK010000113.1 GCA_013044245.1 Spirochaetales bacterium
GCAAAAAAGAACGAAACAATGAATAAAATAGAGTCAAAGCCGGTTTTGATGCCTACGGCAACGGTGACGGCCGCAACCACCGCTGAATGGCTCGAGGGCATTCCCCCTGTGGACCATACCAGGGACAAAAACAAGTCGCGTTTGCGCATTTTTCCACGGGTACGGAAAATGCTGACAATGGCTTTTATAAACTGCGCCGAAAACCACGCAAAAATGCCCGAGAGAAAAATCGGATGAGTTAGGAGATTTTGCAGTGTTTTCATGAAAACTTGGGGTTAAGTTTGTCGGGGAGCGTTAAGTTTGTCAAGTTCGCCCTTTTCTAGCGGGGATTTTCTTGACAAGTTAGTAACAGAAATTTACCTTGGCCCCATGGCTTCCGAGTGGAAAGCGGTCAGATCGACCTTAATACGGACATGGGGGGACTTTTTTAGGGCTTTGGCCGTAGGTCCGTTTCCCTGGCGCGAGACGGGGCGTCAGTTTGTCCGCGTCATTAATGACGGTTGGGTCACGGTGGTGGCCGGCAGTGTGGTTCAGGGTATCTTTGTCATGTGGCTGGCCGGGTACTACGGAAAAATGTTCGGCGCCTACATTTGGGTTGGCTCGGTTACGGCATACGCTGTTTTTCGAGAATTTGCGGTGCTGATGACCAGCGTTTTGTTTGCGGGGCGCATTGGTACAGCCTTTACCGTCGAAATCGGTTCGATGCAGATGTCCGAGCAAATCGCTGCGATGAGCTTAATGAATGTTGACCCACAACTGTACCTCACCGTACCTCGGGTGGTGGCATCCCTCATAGCCCTGCCGATTTTTACGGCATTTTCGTTTGGCATCGCGATTTTGTCCTCGTGGCTTTTGATGGCGTTCTTTTGGGATATGTCAGCCCAAATCTTCTTTCAGAATGCTTTTATGTTCACCCCGGCCACCCTTTTAACCAATTCTTTGATCCGGGCGTTTGTGATTGGATTTACAGTGGCTCTTAATGCGGTGGCGTTGGGCTTCCATCGTTGCGCGGGAGCCGAAGATTTGGGGCGATCGACGACCAAATCCATTGTTTTGAACCTATTTAGCGTGCTTTTGATCGACCTACTGTTGGGAATATTGTTTACCACCCTATCGTCAGGACTGCGTGGATGATTCAAATTCGCGACTTAACCGTGGCGTTTAGCGGACGAACCGTTTTAGACCATCTGTCACTTGACGTTTACGAAGGAAAAACCCTCGTAGTCTTGGGGCGCAGCGGTATTGGTAAGTCCGTGCTTTTAAAGGCTGTTTTAGGATTATTGCCGGTTCAGGGCGGAAGTGTAGAAATTGACGGAGTCGAAGTGTTAAAAGCGTCGGTTTCGGTGGCCCGCGAGTACCGAGGTCGTGTCGGCATGCTGTTGCAGAACGGTGGTTTGTTTGATTCTATGTCGGTCTTTGATAATATTGCGTTTCCTCTTCGTTATCACAAGCTGGCTCCTGAGGCAGAAATTCGGGGTCGGGTAGAACACTACGCCGAACTTGTAGACCTTAAAGATGCTCTGGCTGTGTTTCCGCAGGATCTTTCAGGGGGCATGCGGCGTCGGGCCGCCCTGGCCCGGGCGATTATTCAAAACCCCAAGTACCTGTTTTATGATGAACCGTCTACCGGTTTGGACCCTTCGACCTCGGCCTTGGTTGAAATCTTAATTCGTCGCGTCAAAGAGGAGCTGGGGATAACTACCTTGATTGTGACTCATGATGTCGATATGGTCATGTTTTTAGGCGAAGATGTCGCTTTGCTTTCCGAAGGTCATATTACGGCTCGTCAGGATCTCAAGACGGTCATGACCCCGGGGTCAGAAATTTGGGAACAATTTATAAGTCAGAGGGAGAAGGCTCATCGTGAACACGGATTCTAAGCCCAAAATTGTGCGGGTTGTGATTTTTGTCACTCTATCCCTCCTGATTTTGTTAACCCTCTACCTTCTTGTTAATCGGGTAGATTTTTCAGGGCAAAAGACCTTGCGAGTCAAGTTTGATTATATTGGTTCGATTCAAGTGGGTTCGCCGGTTCGTAAATCGGGGGTCAAAATTGGCAGTGTGAGGTCGATCGAGATTGATCCTGTTGATCAAAAAACGGTTTATGTCACCTTATCGCTGTATCCAGGACAAATTGTCCGCACTTCTGACCATGTCAGCATCGTCTCGGGCGGAATTTTAGGCGATCAGTATATTGAAATCTTTCCTGGGGAGGTTTCAGCGCCCGTACTCCCCTCGGGAGCTACCGTGAAAGGTAGTCAGGCCTTCAATCTTCAAGGCTTGGAAACCAAAGGTGCCGCCATCCTCACTGATGTCAGTTCCTCAACCAAAATGCTATCCGAATTTTTAACCCAGAACCAAGAAAAACTCGGGCATATTGTTACCAACGTCGATACCATCACCACCAACCTTGCTAAATTGTCTAGTTCGATGGAGGACGTTCAAGTGACTCTTCATAACCTCCGTGAAATCACTGACAGCACCAAGGACATCACCTCGGCCTTGGACGGTCCGAACGGCCTTGTCAGCCTTTTGAAAAAACCACAAACCACACAAGCCATTTCTCAGACCTTGGGGAATATTCGATCGTTATCTGAAAACCTAAAACAAATCAGCGATGAACTCAAAGCATCCCTTCGCTGACGGTGATAGACCTCGTTTTGACCAATCTGAATCAAAGTGGCGAGGTTTTCCTGTTGGTTCTGATGATGAGGGGCGGCGCTTGGATGTGGTGGTCAGAAAACTTCTCTCAGATTTACCTTTAGCTCGCCTTCTGAAAGCCATTCGCCAAGGAGATGTCCGTGTCAATGGCCGTAAAGCAACGCCCGAACGACGGCTTATTGCTGGCGAAGAACTATCGGTATGGGCACCCTTGGTTCAACAAAAAGCTCCAACAAACGTATCACCGAGGGCTCTTCCCCCTGAGTTTTTCTCGTGGGTTCTTAAAGAATCGCCGGATCTGCTGGTTTTCAATAAACCCTCCGGTCTTTTAGTTCACCCTGGCGACCAGCGAGGGCAAAGAACCCCGCCAACCGAACTGACTCTTGCGGAGGCTGTAAAACTCTGGTGGCAGGGTCGCTTTGCATCTAGTTTGTCGTTTCAGCCAGGCCCCTTACACCGCCTTGATCGGAATACCTCGGGTATCTTGGTTTTTTCGTTAACGTTGCGAGGTGCAAGACAATTTTCGGAGTGGATGGCCCAACATCTTGTCCAAAAAACCTATTTTACCCTTTTAAGTGGCGAAATGCGGCAAGAAACCCTCTGTACTTTGCCGTTAGTTCGTCAGGACCAAGAACGCTCGACCCGTATTGCCGACGCCCAGCTAGGAGAAGCAGGCTTAACTGCCCAAACACGATTTATTCCGTTGACCCAGCATCGGGGCCTTACCTTGGCCAAGGTAAGGATTGACGGCGGACGAACTCACCAAATTCGTGCGCATGCGGCGGCTTTGGGCTATCCCCTGAGGGGGGATACAAAATATGGGGCCCCTCAGGCTGGCCCGTGGTGGCTCCATGCCTATTCGTTAACCTTACCCGATGACCGCTTAGGGTGGCAGAGTTTACAGGCCCCGTTCCCTGAATTTTGGCAGACCGAACCTTGGGTGAAAAATTTTTTAAAATAGTTACTAAAGTTTTTTCGTTGTCTGCCGATACTGTGAGGTGTATGAGTCGAAAGGATTTGGCTCCAACGAACAGTATGGTTCGTCTTAACCGACGTAATTTTCAAGGAGGAAAATTATGATCATCAACCACAACCTGAGCGCCATGTTCGCTCAGCGCGTTCAGAACGAAGCCGCTCAGAACGTGCAAAGTGATATGGAGAAGCTATCTTCCGGCCTACGGATCAACCGTGCCGGTGATGACGCCTCGGGACTGGCCGTGTCTGAAAAGATGCGCGCTCAGATCCGCGGTTTGAATCAGGCTTCCCGCAACGCTTCCGACGGTGTGTCGTTCATTCAGACTACCGAAGGTTACCTGCAGGAAACCACGGGTATTCTTCAGCGCCTCCGTGAACTGGCTGTCCAATCCTCGAACGGGATCTATACCTCACAGGATCGTCAGCAAATTCAGGTCGAAGTCTCCCAACTCGTGGATGAAGTCGACCGGGTGGCGTCACAGGCTCAGTTCAACGGTATCAACATGCTGACC
>JABEVK010000114.1 GCA_013044245.1 Spirochaetales bacterium
CCGTTACGGCGTCAACGCATCGTTGGTGAACTCCGTGATCAATGCGGAATCGGGTTTTAACCCCAAAGCTGTCTCGAAAGCGGGTGCCGAAGGGCTCATGCAACTCATGCCCGATACCGCCAAGGATTTGGGTGTCACCGACCCCTTTGACCCGGCGCAGAACGTTGATGGCGGCGTTCGTTACCTTAAAGATATGCTCCATCGCTACTCTAACAATGTACCCTTAGCTCTTGCCGCTTACAATGCCGGCCCTGGAGCCGTTGATAAAGCACAAGGCATTCCCGATTATCCCGAGACACAAGACTACGTTCGCAAGGTGCTGTCCCAGTTAAAAGATTGACTTAAAACGCTAAAAGGCCGACAAGGCAGAGGTGAAAGCCAAATTTTGTGGAGCCACTTCGCGGCAAGCCCCTAGCGGATAGCCTCCGGGGAGAACAGAAGGCGCTGATTCTGGTTCCCAATAAAAAACTCCCAGGCCTTGTCCTTGCGGTACCGAAGCTAGGGCAGTCAAGAGAGCCGCTAGCAGACTTTTGGTCTGAGAGGGGTCAGAGGCTAAAGCCCCAGTTTCACAAATCATCACCGGTTTACCATAGCGAGTTACCATATCGTCCATGTTAGACTGGAGGTCGGATACACTCTGTAAAGGTTGCCAATACGGATAAAATGACATCCCGGTCACATCCCACAATCCGCCGGCAGCTTGGTAATGATCAAACCACCAGCGGTAAAGGGTATTATTGCCACCTTGATCAAGGTGAAGGACAACCAAAATGTTTTTGTTCACCGCTTTTACGGCACGGTAACCCGCATTCAACAGCCCCACGAGGTTTGGCCACCCCGAATTTCCTTGCACGTAGCCGCTGGCTTGAGTACCAAACAATATACCCTCATCAATCTCATTGCCCAATTGAACCCAAGTAGGAACCACTCCTACGGTGTTGAGTGCGGTCAAAACTGATGTAACTTCTAAAGCGAGATCAGCTTCAAACTGCGCTACGGTGTCATTGGCCCACGCTACAGGAGGTATCTGACTGCTGTTGCTCGCCCAAGTGTCACTAAAGTGAAAATCGAGAAAGATTTTAAAACCAGCTTTCTGGCAACGCTGTGCCATAGCAGTTACACCGTTTTGGTCACAAAACCCTAACAAACTCGTGACTTGACCCTGAGAATTTGTCGTTTCATAATCAGTTGCCGCCGGGTTGACCATCACCCGCAAGCGTACGGCTTGAACACCAAGAGATTTTAACAAGATCAGCGGATCCGTGGGAATTCCCGAAGCGTCAACCCACCTTACTCCTCGTGATTCCAACTGACTCAGCCAACTGACATCAGCCCCTCGAATCACCCTCGAGGTATTCGGAACGTCCTGACCGACCGGCTGAGAACAAGACCCAACCACTAAGCCAAGCCCTAGACCCACCCAGAGCAAAAAGAGTAAACGTTTCACATCATTTGACCTGTAAGATTTTTCGTAACTGTCTCTCCGTACCATAAGAATAGGCCGTTTACATAGAATTTGTTACAGGCTCATCACGGCCAAAAACATACCGCCACCGGCGGAAACGCTACCACCAGCAAAAAAATTCCCTAACTCTTACCTAGTACCCCAGTTTACCCAAAATCATCGTAATGAGGCTTTGCAGGGCACTCGTATTATTGGTCTCGTCTGGCAAGTTGAGTGCTTGTTGCACTTGTGCACCGGCAGTTGCAACACTATTTAAGTTGATCTGCGAGACTGGCCCCAACGAAAAGCCTAAGCCAGAAGGATCAGGGTACTGGTAGCTATAATTAAACAAAAGCTTACTATTGGCATCAAATCCTTCAAAACCCACGCGATTCCCCAAGGTGTCATTCAAAAGTAAAAAGTAGCCCTGCAGTTTGCCACTACCGTCTGTAGCAACAATCTTGATCGACCCATTCGCATCGTAGCTATACTGAAACGTGTAAGTCATTAAAAGATTTGTCGTTCCCGCTCCTTCATAAGCCGCAATGGAGTTAACCTGCCCATAGAGCTTGAGGGGGTCAAGCGAGGGAACGCTCACAATATCGATGGGAGTCGAGGCTGGGGAATTGTAGTTAAATACCAGAGATCCCAAAGTCACTGCCGGAGACGTACCCTGTGCCGGAATCAAAAAACTAATCGAAGTGGGGTAATTATTCGGATTGAACGACAGCTGTACACTGAGGGGGAACAACAATGCGGACCCTGACAGGTCTAGCTGGTTTACCAAGCTTGCCGCTGCGGTCTGCCCCGTGGCAAGGGCTGCCGTTATATAAGAATAAGACGTATTTAAGGTACTTCCCCCGTAGCTGACGGCCTCTTGTAAGATATTATTGGGATTGATGCTGTCTCTTGTAATAGCCATGCTCACAGTCGCAGCCCCAGTCACGCCAATCACCGTTCCATTCGAAAACGTCCGAATCAGTTTGGTAGGAAAGTTCGACGCATTGAAGTCCAGCTCGGTATTGCCCCAGTTGTCATATTCCCAGTACTTCCACCAGTTCATGGTGAGGCTGGCGGTGGGCCACACTTGTGCCGATAACAAACTCGGGCCATCAGGGATATTGGCAGGTAGGCTGGGTAGCGTAAAGGTGACAGCCCGGGCTGGGGCGGCCGTAGTCAAGGAACGGGATGGCGCGACGTTGGGCGAAACGGCCGCGTTGGCGAGGTTGGTTTGCTTCTGCAAACTGCCGGTAGAAGTGTAAAGGGTGTCCAGCTCGTTAGACAACACCAAGTCTTGAGAGGTTGGTGAGGTTACTGCCGAAGGCACCAAGTAACTCAGCACCTGCGTCGGCTGACTCGCCACAGTGGAACCGTAGGTGGTGCGTGTAGCACTGAGCAACACCGAATTGGCGTTATAATTCCCGTATGCCAGCAGGAGCTTGCCTGTGCTGTCATATTGCCATACGGTAAAGTTATTTAAGGTACTGGGAGCGTCGTAAAGGCTGTCTTGAATCTTATTGCCAAAACTGTCGTAACGATAAACGTCAAAAGAAACAAGGTTATAATTGCTGTCGTAATAAGCATCAATTTGAACTTGGGTGGTCGTTCCTATATAAGCAAAGGCATGCGAAAACAATAGTGTTCCCTGGGGGGTGTAGTGTTCATAAGACGCCGTACGGTTTTGAGCATCGTACTGATAGATCTGGTACCACATCAGGGTTGACCCCAGGTAATCGTTGAGTCGGGTATGACTCGTATCTGTCCAGCTCTGTGTTTCAGTTTGCCCAGGCGTACTCGCCGTGTTCAAAAGCGATAACTGACAACTTGTTAAAAGCAAAACCGCGCCCAGGGTAAAAACACCTTTCATCTCTGGTACCTCCCAGCTGACTCCCTTATAGTATAACCCGTGTATGCGAAGAGCACCTCAAAGACCTACGCGAATTGTGCCTCGATTCTTGCTCCTGATCCTGGGGCTTACCCTACCCAACGTAATCTGGGCTGAGGTTAGCGTCACTATCAACTACCCCACACTAATTCCCCAGTTAAGTCAATTACAGCCGCTTTTGAATCAACAGCTCGCCACGGTTGCGGGGCAAATTCAAGGAACATTGAACAACTTTTTGAATAAACCTCTGGTGTTAGGGGCCTTTGCCGATGCCGGTTCACTGTCAGTTTTGCCCGTTTGGCACTCGCCATGGAATGGCTCGCCCTATGCCTTTTCGCTCTCGAACACCGCCTCGGTCATGTTAGACAGCTTCAATTTTGCCACTTGGAACTCACGACTGACCAATTTGACGGCTACCTCAGACTATCAGCTAGGGGTTAACCTTTCACCAACCACCCTCTGGCTGGGAGGCACCTTAGCGCCATGGGCGTCGTCGGTGTATGTTAAGGCCGTTGCGGGCTGGTCACCCTATAGCTATGAAAACTATAGCTTTCTTTCTAAATCCTTGGGGCTGTATGGTGCGTGGCAGATGGTTCGCCCCGTCAGTCTATCGCCGTGGTGGTCGTGGCTGGGCCTTGAGGCTGACACAGGTATCGGATGGAACGACAATGAAGCCAACACCCAGCTTGCCCTTTCAACCGTTACCCAGTCGTTTACCCTCGGAGCACAAGGCCCCTACCCCTCGCTGAATGTCACCTATTCGGTGTCTCCTAGTGTGCAAGTTTCGTTGGTCACCCAAACTTTTTCGGTACCGTTTCAACTTTCTACGGGCTTTGAATGGGCTCGCATTTTTGATTTGTCGGCAGGCGTAGGCAACTACATTTCTTGGGGCAACGCTTCGATTGGCCTCTCGGGAACTCAAAAGGTTGAAATTTTGAGTCAGCCTTTGAGTAACCTGATTCAATCAGGCTCAACGCCCTCCCTCACCTTCCAGGGCATGAGTACAGGAACAGGCCCCCACCTTACGGGCACCTATTTTTGGTTGAGGCTTGGTTACCGGGTTGGGTTAATCACCATCGACGTCCCCGTCTTGTATCGTCTTATTGGCGGTTTTGAAACCGGGCTTGAGTGGGGTGCCGAGTTTTGAGGCCTCTCCCGTGTCAAATTCCCTCCAGGATAATCCTGATTTTGAGTGGGTTTCTCATTTTAGGGACAGGGCTGTCCACGCGTTTGGAAGCACAGACGGTGCCAGCCCAGGTTGAGCCTTACCCAGGTCCACAACTCGATCTCGACAGCTTTTGGCAGGTGCAGACCTCGTTTGACGGGGCCGAACTGGATTCAGGATTTAGCCTCAGGCACTCACGGCTACCGATCCGTTGGCAAGTTTCTGGTGGTTATGGGTACACCTCAGGGCCAACCGCACTCTTACGCGGTGTTTTTGCTGCGGGCGTTGGTTGGGTTTGGGACACCCCCTGGTGCCGCTTGGTTCCTCAAGCTTTGGCGTTCTGGCAACTCAGTTCACCGTCCTCGTGGGGAGCCGAACTACAACTTTCAACGGAATGGCGGCTCAACGACGGCCACTACCTCGCCTTTGCTCCCGAAGTACGGTTCTACACTAACGGCCTTTCGCCCACATTTTCGCTTTTGGTAGGGCTTCGCGATGAGCAAACCTTTCTTTTGCCAGTCATCATCAATCCACGGCTATCAATAGAACCAAATGAAGTTACCCCCCAGATAATGTCGCAACACGGGGCTAAAATCGCTCTTGCCAGCGACGATCCGGTTGATATTCTCAATTGGAGTGTGACAATAACTGACAACGAAGGACGCATCAACCATCAATGGAAAGGCCACGGACCCCCACCCGTCACTTTTGTTTGGCCCGGATCTCGACACCCTGACAATTTGAACGACCAAACGTTTACTGTTTCGGCTACTGTTGAAGACGACCTTCACCACCCTTGGCCGGTTCCCCAAAGCCGCTTTACCTGGATCCCCGTACCTGCCATTCAGGGCAGTCTTACCTTACCCTCAGGGTTGTATTCTTTGGGGGACGAGGGCCAGTCTCGCGACTGGGTTCTTGGCGTTCATCTGACACCGGCCAGCAGTTTACGTCGCTGGCGACTGGTTATTCGCGACCCTGCCGGCGAAATACTCCATTCCTGGTCAGGAACCAAAGCACCATCCCCCGTCGTATGGTCGGGGCAAGAGGCTTTAGCCGAAGGATTGCTTTCAGCGACTACCTACACGGCCGAGCTGATTTGGCAGGACCGAAGGGGCCGAAATGGTCGAATCAGCGAGCCCTTCACGACGGACATCTTTGTTCAAAAGACCCCCGAGGGTTTAAAAATTTTGATCCCCACCATCCATTTCCCCCCGAATTCCGCCAGTTTCCAAACCGCGTTAGGACATGAATTAATCGGCGAAAACGAGGCCGTTTTGAAACGGTTGGCCGAGATTTTTCGCAAGTTTTCGCGCTACGCCATTCGCATAGAGGGTTATGCCAACCTGGTTCATTATCAGGACCCTGAAAAAGCCGCCTGGGAACAGAAGCAACAGCTTTTACCGCTATCCCTACAACGAGCCCAAGCCGTGGCTGATTCTTTGGTCGAGCTAGGAATCGACCGTGCCCGTATTAAGGTTGTCGGAAAGGGTGATGAAAATCCGCTGGTGCCTTTTTCCGATCAGCGTGAAAATTGGAAAAATCGACGGGTTGAGTTTTATCTGATCCGGCCCCGCCGATGATTAAAAGGAGTCAATCCATGGTCCCTCTTTTGCTCGTGTTGGTTCTAACGTTTTTGCCAAGTTCACTCTCGGCCCAGGATCAGGCCTATGAACCCCAGCCCCCTGTTGAAAAGCCGTGGCTGACGTCCAAGGTGATCCAAAAAAATCCTCTTCCTTGGCAAATTGGTTCAGGCTTAGTCCTGGTGTTAGGGACTGGCGGCACTCTATGGTATGGTTGGAAAACTCTCAATGACCTTCCCCAAGGCTTTTTTCAAACTTCAGAACAAACCGATATCATCATGACGGGCTTTAGCCTTCTGGTGGCGGCAGTGGCCGGGTTAGTTTTTACCTCGGCGACCACCCCGGAACCCCTGACACCCACGCACTAGGGGCTTGCCCCTTTACATCCCCCCCGGCAAAGCGTAAATTCTTGTTATGCGCAACCTTTTTTTTGTTGTCTTAACAGGTTTGATTTTGGCTTCAGGTGTTTCTGGCCTGGTCGTCGATGAAACCGGGCTGTTAAGTCCTAGCCAGCTCTCGGCCCTAAATTCACAGACTGCCGATGGTACTGTGGCGATTCATATCGCAGCCTCGACCAACGGTCATTCCGTCAAGGCTTACTCTGACTCTTGGGCCGCCAAAACCAAAGCTGGTGGTGACCCGACGCTTGATGTGCTCATCACGGTAGTACCCTCTCAACATCAGCTCTATATTTCGACGGCCAAGGACATTCATACCCGCTTCTCTTCACAAGATGCCTCGCAGGTGGTTCAAGGAATCCTGATCCCTTCGTTTAAAGCTGGGGACTGGAATGGGGGACTTTCGCAAGCGGTGACCGCCATCCAGGCCCATTTAGGAACACAGACGCAGACGTCAACATCGACCCAGGTTATCCCTCAGACCAGGGCTATCTCGGCTCAAGAGCACGCTTCGGGCGGAATTTGGATTTTCTTTGGTGTGGTCGCCGTATTCTTGTTAGGGCTACTCGTCGTGGCACCGTGGTGGAAGCGGTTTAAGCACTTTGAGTTTGTCGTCGCGAGCGGACGCCCCGATTTTGTTCTGCCTCCCGAGGTCGAGTCACAAGAGAAAGTACGAGACGCGCTAGAAATGTTGCAAGACCTCCATAATGCCCTTCCCCTAGGGCTCAACAAACGACTGGCATTTTATAGGCGGCGCAAGGATGATTTTCAGGCGGCTTACCAAACCTGTGTGATGGCTGTCGAGTTAGTTCGCCAGCAAGCCGAAGCCCAACAGCGCTTTGAACAGATCAAAGCCAACGCCAGTAACCTTTCACCCGCCGAACAGGAGCGTTTGAGTGCTCTCGAAGCCCAGTACCGCTCCTCGGGCAACAACGCCTCCTTTTTACTAGGAAATCTGGTCCTACTGGATCTCTGGTCGAACGCCCTTCAGCCCCAAAATGTTTTTATCGAAAACAACACCTTTATTGATAACAACAACGGTTGGGGAGGCTCCGGCGGAGACTTCGGAGGCGGAGGGGGTGACTTTGGAGGCGGAGGCGGAGGCGGCGATTTCGGCGGGTCTGGTGGCAGTTGGTAGTCTATCGAGCTGTTAAAAATCACGCTAATAAGTGACGGCCAATCGAGGCTAGGTCATGGCAACCTGTCATGACCATGGCCTGCTTCAAAGTTTTGTGAAGGTGGCGCAGTTGTAGCTCTACCCCTACAGCACCACCGCCGATCGCGGCACGAATCACATCCCGGCCAATAAGAACGGCCTTCGCGCCAAGGGCCAGCATTTTTAGCACATCGTTTCCATTGCGGATCCCTCCATCCACAAAAACAGGTACCTGGTGCCCCACCCGGTCCACGATAGCGGGTAAAACCTCAGCCGTTCCCGGCGTCGAGTCTAACACGCGGCCGCCGTGGTTCGATACCACTACGAATGCGACACCAGCCTCGACACACGCTTGAGCGTCGTCGGGATCCATCACGCCTTTGGCAATAAAAGGGAGACTGGTGGTGTTAACCAACTCTCGTAACTCTTGGGGGGTTTTGCGGTACACCGGTTGACCGGCCCTCGCAAAATTGGTCGACCCGGCGCCATCAAGGTCAATACCCACGGCGGGGGCACCAGCCGCTTCGGCTCGGGCGATCAGTTGCTTGAGATCGTCTTGTTTACGGGGTTTAAAAATCGGCACCCCCTGCCCCCGGGCTTCTTCAATCGACTCTATCCCAGGGTGACTGTCTAGTCGGTAAAACGCCGTGTCACCCCGCCAGCTTAGACTGCCTGAGGCTAAGCACCCTTGAATGGTAGCACGGCAGAAATCCATTTCGGTGATGGCCCCATTGTACTGACTCATACCGCTGGTCGACGCGCCAAAAATCGGCATAGCCAGCGTTAAGCCGCTAAAGCTAAAGGTTGTATCGGGCTCAAAACTATCGCCCACCAAACGTGTTTTGAGGTGAACGGCTTCGAGTGCCAAATAGTTGTTTCGAAAGCTTCGGCCTAAACCAATTCCTCCCATACCAATCGCTTTGCCATAGTTCTCTTTTTGACAAATTCTATCAGGAGCCCCATCACAAATAGGGTAAACGGCGCAAATATTTTTCAACTTATCCCGAGCTCGGCCCCGTACTTCTTCTAAGGTGGTCGGTTCCAGCTCGGTGGAACGGTACTTGCCACCCTCGCCGCAACTGGGACAGCGGGCGGGTGCGTTTTCGCCAGGAGCTAGGGACCCGCAGGACGTGCAGACAAATTTGGCCATTTTTTCACCTTTTTTGCGCATCACGGTAATTTTGCGCAAGAATCATTCTAGGGGAATCCCCATTTTCCGGCAAGTATTTTGTTTCAGATCCCGGATTGCACCAAGGGTCCACCACTACTATGATGGCGTATGGCCCTTGATTATGAAACACTTGAAAGCCTAAAGCGCTTGCATCCGGCTTGGAAGTTGCTGCGGAGTGATCACGCCTCACTCGTCGCCTCGTTCGTTCACCGAGTTTTTATTCAAGGGAGTCGGCGGACCGTAACTGCGACAGAACTGAACGGTCGCCTAGAAGATGAGTTGTACCGCCTGCGTGAAACGCTAGGGCCAGAGGCGTTCCCACGGAGCGCCAGCTTTTACCTCGACGAATGGTGTGAAGAAGACAAGGGCTGGCTAAGAAAGTTTTACCCAAGCGGTGCCATTGAACCAGTGTATGACCTGACGCCCTCCACGGAAAAGGTTTTGTTGTGGTTGGAGTCGCTATTTGAACGCTCTTTTGTAGGCACGGAATCACGGGTACTCAGTGTTCTGGAGCTCTTGCGCCAGGTGGTCGAAGGTACCGAAACTGACCCACAACGTCGTCTTACCGATCTTGAAGCCCGAAAACTCATCATCGAAAAAGAAATCGACGCCGTCAAACGGGGGGAAATCAACGTCTTGGATGAAACGTCCATTCGTGACCGGTTTCAGCTGGCAGCATTGACGGCACGGGAACTTTTGTCAGATTTTCGTGAGGTTGAAGAAAATTTTCGACGCTTGGATCGCCAAGCCCGAGAACTGATTACCCGATGGGAGGGAGGCAAAGGCAATTTGATCGGTCAGCTCTTGGCTCAGAGGGAAGCGATTACCGAGTCTGATCAAGGTCGAAACTTTCAAGCTTTTTGGGATTTTTTGATGGACCCCCAACGGCAAGAGGAATTAGATCACCTTTTGTCTAAAGTATACGACTTACAAGCAGTACAAACCTTAGAACCTGACCCAAAAGGACGACGTATCCACTACGCTTGGATGGTCGCTGGTGAACAAACTCAGCGAACCGTAGCGTTGCTGTCCCAACAGTTGCGCCGCTTTTTGGACAACCAAGTTTGGCTAGAGAACCGGCGAATCATGGAAATCTTAAAAGGGTTAGAACAACGGGCTTTGGCCGTGCGCATCCAACCGCCGAGCTCAGCTTTTTTTCAGGAATTAGAAGCTCCTTCACCCACACTCAAGCTCCCGATGGAACGCCAGTTGTTTAGCCCTCCGCTGAAAACTCTTGTAGTCTCTGACACTTTGATCCAGGGGTTTTGGGAAGAAAGCGAGGCCTTGTACGGGCTACGAGTCGTTGACCGAACACGGTTACTTCACCAGCTTCAAGCTTTCGTTGACAAAGAAGGTCAGGGTACCTTGGCTCAAGTGATCGAAAGCTTTCCATTACAAGAGGGTTTAGCGGAACTGATCGCTTACCTCGACTTAGAACCCCAGGGCTGGGTGTGCGAAAGCGATGAACAATTTCAGGACACGATTACGTGGACGGATGACAATAGTCGTCGCGTGGCGCACTTGGGACGGATTATTTACAGGAGAAAGACATGAGCGAAGAAACCGTTCCCCTTGAAACTCAGTTTAGCCTGACGGTGATCGCTCTTATGAAAGGGATTGTCAGCCGTCAAGACGACGAGAAGTCCTGGAATAAGCTCGTTCGGCAACAGGCTCAAATCCGTGATTACGTCGAAAAAATCGGGTTGGACCTCAGACTTGATGAGGCGGAAGGCTTTGCCTGGTTGGCCCAACGGTCTGTCCAGGAGGGCGAGATTCCCCTGCCTCGGTTGGTATCCCGCTTTCGGTTATCGTACGCTACAAGTCTGCTTCTTGCCCTCTTGCGGGGAAGACTCGCAGAACAAGACGCTCAAGGTGGCGATACTCGGCTCGTTCTGACTCTCGAAGAAATACAAGAAATGATGGCTGTGTTTTTGCCCGCTACCGGCAACCAAGCCCGGCGAAGAGATCAAGTGGCAGCTCAGGTTGCCAAGGCTGAAGATCTGGGATTTCTTCGCCGCCTAGGGGGGAGCCAGGCATGGGAGGTCAGACGCCTTCTGGGACTTTTCATCGATGCCCAATGGCTGGGAGAATTCGACCAGCGGTTGGCCGAATATCGTCAAAACCTGAGTTCTGAGGAATCTGAGGAGGAGCAAGGATGAGTGACCAGTTGTTCGACTTTGCCGAGTCTGATGAAAAAACTGGCTTTCGGCTACAAACCTTAGAGGTGTATAACTGGGGAACATTTCACCGTCGGGTCTGGAATTTAGAGCTTGGAGGCCAAAATACCCTATTGACGGGTGACATTGGTTCCGGAAAGTCCACTTTGGTCGATGCCCTAACCACCCTCTTAGTTCCCCCACAAAAAATCACCTACAACAAAGCCGCCGGTGCCGAAGCCCGTGAGCGAAACCTCAAAAGTTACATCTTGGGGTATTACAAATCTGAACGAAGCGACGAGGGCTTTGGCACAAAAGCTGTCGCGTTGCGTGACCTCGGGCATTTTTCTGTACTTTTGGCACGGTTTCACAACGAAGGCTTTGAGCTCAACCTTACGCTTGCCCAAGTTTTTTGGATCAAAGATCCACAAGCCCCCCCGGCTCGATTGTACGTTGTTGCCGACGTCCCGCTGACGATTACCAACAACTTTTCAAACTTTGGTTCAGAAATTGCCGATTTGAGAAAGCGACTACGGACCACGCCAGGTGTCGAGATTTTTGACGCTTACGTGCCCTACGCTGACAGCTTTCGCCGCCGGTTCGGTATCGAGAACGATCAAGCTCTCGACCTTCTTAACCAAACCATCTCGATGAAGTCGGTTGGTAATCTAACCGATTTTGTGCGCACGCATATGCTGGAACCGTTTAACCCCCAGCCACGAATCGAAGCCCTTATTGGGCACTTTGGCGACCTCAATCAGGCGCATAAGGCAGTTTTGACAGCAAAAGAACAAATTTCTGCATTGGAGCCGGTAGTCCAGGATGGTCAGCAGTACCAAAAAGGGCAACTCAGTGTTGAAACAATGATCACGGCGCGAGAGGCCTTACGCCCGTGGTTTGCCTCGCTTAAAGTTGACTTACTCGAAGTGCGCATCAAAAACTTCGAAGCGGAACAACGCCGTTTGCTCCAACGCCGCGAAAGCCAACGTGAAACTCGGGTAAGCTTGGGTTCGCGGCGAGATGAAATTCGCCTGGCAATGAGTCAAAGCGGTGCCGATCGTCTTGAGACCTTACGGCTACAAAAAAAAGCCCAGGAAATTGAAGCGCAAAGACGACAAGCCAAAGCCCAGCGCTTAGAAACCCTTTTACACAGTCAGAACCTTGGCGTTCCTCGAAACCCCGACGATTTTGGCAATTTAACGGCTCAGCTTCGTGAGTTGGGTCAAGGCTACCGTGATCAAGAAGCAAAGCTTCAGGAACGCCGCTTGGAACAAGAGTTAACTTTTCATAAGCTCAAAAATACTCTGGCAGAGTTGAATCATGAACTGGAAGGGCTTCGCCGTCGACCCTCGAACCTCCCCGAAACCCAAGTTGAGTTGCGTCACCGCTTGTGCCGTGACCTTCACTTAGACGAAGAAACCCTGCCCTTTTCAGGGGAACTTCTTGAAGTCCGTAACGAGGAGAAAACCTGGTTAGGAGCGGTGGAACGAGTTCTACGAAATTTTTCTTTGTCGCTCTTAGTTCCCGAAGTCCACTACGAGGCGGTCGCCACCTGGGTCAATCAAACCCAGCTTGGACAAAAGTTAGTTTACTTTCGCGTGAAAGATACCGTGACCACCGCGAAAGCTGAGCTTCACCCGCAATCATTGGTCCGTAAGTTACAGATAAAGCCAGGTACTCCCTTTCGAGATTGGCTAGAAGCTGAGCTAACTCGACGCTTTGATCTGGCTTGCACCTCACGGTTAGACGACTTTCGCCGAGAACGGCAGGCCTTAACGCCGACTGGTCAAATCAAATGGGCTGGAGAAAGACACGAAAAGGATGACCGCTTTCGCGTTGATGATCGCTCAAGGTGGGTTTTAGGTTGGTCGAATGCTCAAAAAATCCACTTTTGGGAACAAGAAAAACTGCACCTCGAAAAGCAGGCCGGTGAAGCTGGAATTCGCCTTGGCGCTGTTTTAGCCGAAATTGCTCAGTTGCAAGAACACCTACGCAACCTTGCTCTTGCCGGTGAGTTTCAAGACTGGACCGAGGTGGATTGGGGGGCGCCCACCCGCGAAGTTCAACGAATTGCCGATGAGATTCAAGAGCTCGAACAAGCGTCCGAAGTTTTAAAAACTCTGCGTCGACAACTCGACGAGACTGAATCAGAAATTGCCGCCATCGAAAAAGCCTTAGAGGCCCTGCAAAGCGACTTGGGGCGGATAGCCGAAAAACTCTTCTCATCGACAAAGTTACTCGATGAAAATCGGGCGCTCGTTCTGCCCTTGGCCGAGGCCCTTCAACAACAACTGGAAACCTACCTGAGGTTTATTCTCAAAGAGACAAAACTCACATTTGATGGCTGTGAGAGTCGCGAAAGTGAGGTGCGAGACGAGCTTCAACGGCGTATCGACAATGAAAAGAAAGCTCTGGATAGATTGGTGGAGCGGATCATCAAGGCTATGACGCGCTTTCGTGAGCTTTGGCCGGGTGAAACCCGAGAGCTCGATGCCAGTCTTGATGCCCTAGGAGCATGGAAACAATTATTAACTCAGCTCAAGAGTGATGATTTGCCCCGCTTTGAACAGCAGTTCAAAAGACTGCTCAACGAGAACACCATTCGCGAAGTGGCGAACTTTCAGTCAGTGTTGACGCGCGACCGCCAAAGCATCAAAGACAAAATCGAAAAGATTAACCAGAGTTTACTTCAAATCGACTACAACCCTGGGCGCTTTATTCAACTAGAAATGGTTGCCACACCCGACGCTGAGGTCAGACAATTTTATCAGGACTTACGTTCGTGCACCGAAGGCTCTCTGACGGGCGGCGGCGACCCGTATTCCGAAGCAAAATTTCTTTTGGTGAAAGAACTGATTGAAAAACTGGCCGGCCGCGAGGGTAGTACCGATGCCGATAGGCGGTGGTCCCAAAAAGTGACCGATGTCAGACAAGCGTTTGTGTTTTCAGCCTCGGAACGGTTTCGTGAAACCGGAGAGGAACATGAGCATTACTCAGATTCCAGTGGGAAATCCGGCGGTCAAAAAGAAAAATTGGCTTATACCGTCTTGGCGGCGGCATTGGCCTATCAATTTGGCCTAGAATGGAATGCCGTCAAGTCACAAAGTTTCCGTTTTGTGGTGATTGACGAAGCCTTTGGACGCGGCTCTGACGAATCGACCCAATATGGGCTCAGGTTGTTTCAAAAGCTACGGCTTCAACTTTTGATTGTTACGCCGCTTCAGAAAATTCATGTGATTGAACCCTACATTGCTGGGGTTGGCTTTGTTCAGAACCGTGAAGGGATGGACTCGATGATCCGCAATCTCACCATCGAAACGTACCGACAAGAGCGCGACGAACGAGCCACTAACTAAGGATTTGTCAATGAAACTTGCCAATCACTGGACAACCCCAGCCGAGCTTCGTGAGAAACTTCGTCGCCTTTGGGAGAGAGGTGAAATCGTTGCTAGCGAAGACCAAAACTCCGTTTGGAGACTGCCCTTGCGGGGACCAACTAGCTGGGAACTTTTGGAGCAATTTGATCAAGCCCGTGAGTGGATCAAGCACCTAGAATCTCTCGAACAACCGCCGGGATGCTACCTTGAATGGAAGACCACTCAACACCGCCAACTAGGGACGAATCGTATTCCAACGGCCCTACACTGTAAAGGTGCCGACACCGTTGCCACATTTTTGAATTTGTCTAGCGAATTACACCAGTACCGCAAAGATGTACGCCAAATCCGCGAAGCCTTTCCACAACTTGAACCATGGACACGCCGCCGAGCTTCGAAGGTTCTTGAGAATAAGGTACCCTGGAGGCAAATTCTCGCTATTTTGGGGTGGTTAAAAGCGCACCCTAACCCCCAAATCTACCTTCGACAAGTAGATATAGCCGGAGTTCACACCAAGTTTTTGGAATCCTGGAAGGGCCTATTGACCGAACTGGCGACCGAGCTGGGAATCGGCCTGGCAGAAGGTTCTTTTGAACAGCGCTTTGGGTTCTTACGAAAGCCCGCCTTGGTACGCTTGCGTTTTCTCAATCCCAACGAAGGGCTGGCTTGGCAAACGCCCGGGGGCCCGCTGTTTAGACCACGCGAATGGACTCTTCGCGCCGATGATTTCAGAGCTTTCACCCCGCCAGTGCGGCAAGTTCTTATCATCGAAAATGAAATTACCTGGCTTGCGTTGCCCGAACTTCCTCAGACATTAGCGATTTTTGGTTCTGGGTATGGCTTTGACGCCCTATCGGGTGCCACCTGGTTAATAAACCTCCCGGTGCTGTATTGGGGCGACCTAGATACCCACGGCTTGGCGATTCTTGATCAACTGCGTCTGTTGTTGCCCCAGGCAGAAAGCCTTTTGATGGATCAAGAGACATTCCTGCACCATCGCGACTTATGGACCACAGAGCCCGCGCAACAGACCCGTGAGCTACCTCGATTGACGCCTGCCGAGCGAGAGCTTTATGAAGGTCTATTGATGCAACGCTGGGGAGCTCAACTTCGGCTTGAGCAAGAACGGTTGGGGTATTCTTGGGTTGCAAATCGCTTGTCAGATCGATTTTTGAACTAGCGCTAGTGGCTGCAGACGATCGGCAATAGGACCCTTAACCTGTGAATTTTTTAACAGGTTTGCACTATCTCCATGGGGTTGTCGCCCCATTTCACGCTTTATTAATTATCCTTTTTATCTCGTCGAACATTTGTTTTGGTGGACGTAGATTTCTCCCGACAGAGACTAGAAACTGAGGTGATACAATCTATAATCGGCCAACTTATTGACACAATGCTGGTGGTTTTAAGTCTACATCTGGCCAACTTCGTGATTGTAACTTTTGCCAAACTGTGAAGATTGGCTATTTTAACGTCAAAAATCGCCACTATTCCCCCGAAAAGTTTTTCTTTTCGCTTCTGCGGAGTTTTCCCAATGGCAGGAAGCCTGTGAAATTTTTAACAGGTTTGGGCCAATTGGGAGATTTTTAGGTAGCAACCCTATTGTCATCTCGCTTTTTGAAATAAAGCCGATGGTACCAAAAAGCTACCCAACCGCCAACAAGGGCTAGAACAATGTCGATTCCCGCGACGAGTGAATCTGGTACGGGTTTATGATCAGGAAGCAACCAACCGTGCCCGAACCGAACCCACCAGCCTTCGGTAAAAACAAACCAAACACAGCCACCAGCGGCTTGGCTAATCCCGTTAGCAAAAAAGATGCTTAATACGAGAAAAACCAACCAATGAAAAACCCGGGGCGCCCTTTCAAAAAGGGTGTAGCCCCACCTGGTACTTTTTCGCAACAAGAGGAGAATACCCACCAAAGGGCATAAAACCAAATTGGACGGGAGAATGGTAGAATCGTGGACCCAGCGCCAGCTCAAGCTAAACGACTGGTCGGTGACTACCTGGTGACCAACAGCGACAACAAACGCCACCGCCACGAAAACAACAAGCGTAGCTAGCCATGTACGCAAAAAAGACATCAAGTTATGAAAATACTCTGACTGAGGTCTCATATATTACAACCCTAAGTCTAATTGTAAGTGATTTTTCTCCAAAGTCAAAGAAAACGCTCTAGAAAGGTGACTCGCCATCCTATGCCAGCAACTTTTCGCCTCATGAAATTTCGTCCTCAAAGGAGGTATGCCTCGAGCCGCCAAAGTTTTGAGACTCGATTCCCTTAGCACATTGACAGCTGCCACTTTCGCATTCAGAATTGGCAGAGTTCGGCGTTACCGAGGTCACAGGGGGGCTTTCTGCCCCGGATGGTCGAAAACCATGGTTTGCCCCAGGATAACAGTTCCTATCAGTTCAGTAAAAGGAAAGCCTCTATGCGAATATTTCAAGTATTAGGTTTAGCGATGGGGGCATTTCTTGTGATGGGGTGTGTATCGTTCCCGACTAAGCAGTTAAGCTTTGACCTAACAGATGAACCTATGCCCGTGATGTTGACACCAGTGGAAAACCCGGGAGTCACGAAGAAAATTGAGTTAGATGCTGGGTATTCGAGTATATCTGCGACATCGTCTGAGACAGAAAACGAAACAACAGTTACAAATAGTATTTCCATGGAAGGGAATAATGGACGGCCCCTTTCAGAGCAACTTCAAAATCGTTTTATTCAAGCCCCCTTGTGGTTCGAAGTATCAGACCTCCATTTAGAAACACATCGGTTTGTTTTGTTACTTTTAGCCAGCAATATCGATAAACTCAACTATGTGACACACGTCAGCCTTGAAGCGCCTTATCAACCTTACCGGGATGGTCAAAAGTGAAAACTTTAGTAAAAATATTAGTTTTATTGGCCGTTTTACTCAGTTTTGTTTCTTGCATGTCGGTTGATCAAACTTTGACCCTTGCCCCGTTCAAGACAAGCTTTCCGGTTTCTGCTTCACGGGATTTGTATGTCCATAATGAAGTGATGGGGCAGACGCAATTTAAATCATCCCATGAATTTCACATTTTAACACGGTGGTCAAGGTTCCCGTTCTGAGCAAAACAGGAACGGCACATCTTTCCACTGCCCTTAACCAGCAACTCAAAGGAACTCCTTTTAACGGCGTAACTCAACTTAAAATTCAAGTTCAAAACATCGATAGCTCAGCTGTAAGCTGGATACCCGTTGAATTTGAGTCCGGGGTACTTGCGGCGGTCATTGGTGGGTTACTCTTAGGTGTAGGCGGTTCCCAAGGTACTGTTCCAGGTGCAATTGCCCTCGGGGTGGGAGCAGGGCTAATTGGTGGAGGTTTTTTACACCTCAACTATGGTACCATCGATTACACCTTGGGTGTCAGTGGGTTAAACGTCCAATACTAATGGGTAGCAATAAGGTCGATAGCCGAGAAAATTGGCTGCTCATCGGGATAGTTGGGGAGTCGAACCGATCTGTAGAAACCTACAGATTGCTCCATCCACGTACCATGAAGTCAAAGCAACCCAGGCCGATCTGAGCCCCTCGTAAGGTAGGGAAACAGCTTCAACGAGAGGGTATTAAACGATTCGAACAACTTTCTCAGCCCCTAATTGCCCGACTCCTGAAGGGCAATTGTGGGATGGCGAGTCTCGACACGGATGACGGCAGATCTAACTCTGGATGCTCTAGAACAAGCTCTTTGGACCAGACCGATTAATGCTGAGTTGATTCACCAAGATGTGTGCCCTATTTTGGATTCTTGTGTAGTTCTTCGAAAAGAGCTTCCAAGTCGTCCTTTAAAGAGGGATATTTCTTGGCGAGCTGTTTGTAGTTTTTCTTGAAGGTCTCGGTGTAGCGGATCTCAATCATTGAAAAGTTCGTCGAAGGTACTAAGTTTGGTTTTGCCAGTCTTGAAGTCAGCGACTTCCTTGAAGGCAGCGTGAAGATCTCTGACAAAAAGACTTTCTTTTTGAAGTTTCGAGACCTCCGAAGTAAGCTTGGTCCATTCGTTGATAGGGATCAGGACGGCAGTCTGATGCCCTTTGTCGTCAGTTAGGTATTGAATATTCATTTTGAGCTTCCATCCACGGTTTGGGCCCTGGCTAATCGTTGTTCACGTTCAAGCCGGTTCTTGCGAAGCATCTTGTTGAGACTGCGGTACAGATCGTTCCGATCCTCTGGTGGTAAAGATAGAATATCCTTAGGTTTTTTGATACTCCGGGAGTCGATCCCCGCTAGGTCAAGGTCGGACTGAGGAAGATCATCGGTGGACTCGAGCAGTTGTGAGGCTTTGATTCCCAGGGCTGTGGGAAAAGTCTTAATTTTCTCAATGGGAGGTTCACTAGCGTGGGTTTCGTAGTGGACAACCATGCGACGGTTGGTTCCCGAAGCTTCGGCCAGATCACCTTGAAAAAATCCTCGTTGTTTGCGATGCCGAATGAGGTTTTGGGCAAACACAGAACGCTTTTCCGTCATGAACCAAAGTACCTTATTAATTCTAGAAAATGTACATGATATGTATCAGACTATCAACAAGATGTACTTGACACAGTTTTAGAAAATGAAGAACCCCCACCGTTAGCGGAGAAGTTGGCGGGGCCGAAGCCCGAGCCTTTAACAAAATCTGTGTAGTTGGCCTAAAATAGTCGTGAAGGAAGACATGACCACCTTTCATGAGCTCTTGGATGAGCTGATGAAGAATTACGAAAATCCACAAGATCTGATGGGTGAAAATGGTCTGCTCAAAGCGCTGACCAAAGCTTTGGAAGAGCGAGCCCTGGAAGGGGAAATGACTGATCACTTGGGGTACGAGAAGCGCTCTCCCGAGGCGGACAAGTCGGGGAATAGTCGGAATGGCTATTCGGGAAAGACCCTCAAGACTCCCAAGGAAAATCTTCAAATTGAGGTTCCCCGGGATCGGAATAGGAGGTTCTCACCAAGTTGGTGGGCATGAATTAAACTCATTTTGACGGGTTTGACGAACAAATCCTTTCCATGTATTCGCGCGGGATGTCCACCAGGGAAATCAGTGAACACATCAAAAGCCTTTACCACACAGACGTCTCGGGTGAGTTCATTTCTCGAGTGACCGATTCGGTCATCGAAGGTCTGAAGGCCATTTATCCGAACTTCTACATAGACACCCTCACGTGATGACCGAGAACTTGGCTAAGGTGTTCCGCTGTCATCATCCCAGGGAACACGAACTGTTTGAGGTTCTTGATGAGGATTACCATCGGCGGCTTGCCAAACTGACCGGAAATAAATACCCTATCTGATAGGGTGATCGAAGAGGACATAAGGGGAAGCGTGTGAAACGGTAGTTTATTGAGACACGGGGGTTCACCGCCGATTGGAAAGCCCTGGGGCAGAGTGAGGAACAGCTAAGGGCCCTGCAAAATCATTTGACCGAATATCCTGACAGCGGCCCTATGATCCAAGGAACCGGAGGAGCCAGGAAAATCCGTTGGGGGAAAGAGGGCAAAACTTCGGGTAAAAGTGGTGGGGTTCGGATTATCTACCTCAACGATTCGTCAGATGGAAAGATTTATTTTGTGACAGTCTTTGGAAAGGACCAAAAGTCCGATTTGACCGAGGCAGAAAAGAAAGCCATTAAAGCCTTCATCAAGGCACTGTAGGGAGGGCGATGATGTCAGAAGCTTTTGAAAAAATCATGAAGGGTCTGGAAGAGATTAAGGCCTACAAGGAAGGAAAGGTGGAGTTGAAAACCACGAAGGTTGTCATCGAGCCGGTTCCGAAGTGGGAAGCTCAAAAGGTCCGAACTTTGAGGCAGGAGTTGAAACTCAGCCAAAGCATCTTCGGGGTGGTCCTGGGAGTCTCAAAAAAGACGGTAGAAGCCTGGGAATCGGGAAAGAACATCCCCAGCGGTTCGGCCAGCCGGTTGATGGAAGTCATCGCCAACGAAAAGGACATCTTGACCCGCCAAAGAATTCTTCTCCACTCTTGACCAGCGCCGAACCGACTAGTCAAGCTCAACACCGACGGCTAGACTTGGGGGACAAATGATGCCGAGCCGCCGACCAAAGCCCAGTCAAAACCCTCTTTTTGAACCCTTGTTGGCACTGGCGGCTATCGAGGCTAAGCGGCGGGAGGTTATTACTGAGTACCTTTTGTTGTGGCTTGTGCTTGAAAGCCATGAGAATTCCAAAAAACCAGCAGAGGAAAACGGTCTAAGTGACGGCCTGTTTGAACTTAGGGAGAGACCGTTAAAGTTCACAGATCCGAGTGGGTTATATCATTAAGAAGGTTCTGAGTTCGTAGCGGACTTTGGTGATAATCCGAAGGCAGCTGGACTTTCGATTCCCAGTTATTTTGAAAGAACTGGTTACAACCCGAAAAGCGACACAATGCATGACCTTGGAGCGATTACACCTTCAGGGGATGAGGCACTTTTACTGGATGCTGACGTAGCTCTTGCTAAAACTAGCCTCGCAAAAACAGGTTCAAAAATTGCCAAGGATTTAGAGAAAACTACAGAGAAAATTGGAAAGGCTGCTGGGGATACAGAGAAGAGCTTGGCGGGACCATATGCCCATTTGAAAGATCCAAAAGGAGTTGCACCTGGAAAGCCCTTTACACCAGCGCAAAAGCGCGCTTTCTTGGCCCAAAATTCAAAAAATAATAACGGGGTTCTGAGAGATGATGTAACAGGTGAAGAGCTTGTTCCATCAGCTTAATCGAAAAAAGGTGTGACACCACCTAAGAACGAAGCACAAATCGACCATGTTTATCCAAAGTCAAAAGGCGGTACAAATAGCGGTGCAAACGCCGCTGTTCATTCGCGTGAAAATAATGCTAAGAAGAGTGACAAAATTGAACAGTGAAAGAAGAAAAGACGATTCGTGGCCCTTTAGAGACCCTCCCGAAGTTGCTGTTTTTATCAGCAAAAAGATTCTTTCAGGGGAGGAATGGATTTACTGCGTCACACATGATGCAGATGATGGCGCGTGGCAATTCCACCCCGCCAGCGGTTTTATTAGCGAAGACGATGTTTCGATTGTGAGTCTAAGAACTGTGTATCAACTTGATCCTTCAATTGAGAGCCTTGTGGATCTCCCCTTAGGACATATGGCATGGAGGGAAACACAAAGAAATTCCTGGGAAATCCAAAAAAATGAAACCTGATTTACGTGGCGTTGTCCCCTTCTTCAAGCACTCTTCAAGCCACCGTAAAACCCAGTTTGCGCTGAACTCCGCCGGGGGACAAAGCTAAGCTGAAGCGGTGAGCTAAGGACGCCAGGTCGCGCCCTTCGGGTGCTGAATAAGTTTTCTGCAAACCTAGCGGCTCGCAGGAAACGGCATTGTGGTCTGGGCGGGATTGAGAGCGAGAAGTCTCAAAGCCTAATAGGGCTTGAACCTGACAACGCTACGCATTGCAGGTTAAGCTGGGCATTAGGCCGCCCCTTCGTGCGGGAGAGCGGGAGTCTTCGGGCTTCCGTTTTGTTTTATTCGGCCAAGCCCTACCGGGGGTGACCCGGCGGTTTGTGCCAAACCACCAGGCTTAGAAAGAGACGATAAAAGAACCGAGGCAACCTGCATTTTTTATTGCTGGGGACCGACCTGAGGATGGAATGTCGCTAAAGTAGATTCAAAAACTGATCGACAGATTGTTCGGGATATCGGATGAGCTTGCGAAGAGTTCCCGGGGCGAGTTCCTTATGGTTGGGAACGGACAGGTTGGCAGAAACCCCGGTTTTGGTTAAAACCATATGACTTCCAACCTGGCCACGAAAAACCCAACCAGCTTTTTGAAAAGCCTTGACGGCCTGTTTGCCGGAAATAACGGGAAGCGGACTCACACGGTTACCAAAACAGGAGCCCTACCGGAGTGAGGAAGATCGGAAAGGTGCTTCTCGTCTTCGGCCCAAAGCCAAGCCTGAATGGCTTCCTTGATGTTAACTAGGGCCTCTGCTTCACCTTGGCCCTGTGAAACACAACCCGGCAGCGCCGGACATTCAGCAACGATCCAACCATCTTCATCGGTCTCGAGAGAAACGTGGAACACCATAGGGTGCACCTCCTGTGCTAAATTCCCTCGCCTTTGAGGAAACCGTCAATGGTCTGGAGCAAGACTTTTTGTTTAGGGAGAGGAAGTTGTTCTATCTCAGACCCATCAAGGCCCAAGATTGAGTCGGATGAGGCTCCCAGGGCTTTGGCAAAACGAATGAGCATATCGTCGGAAAGATGAAGCCGTCCAGTCACATAGCTTGAAACCAAGTATTGTTCGATTCCGATTAGTTGGGCGATTTGGGCTTGGGTCAATCCTGAAGCTTTACGAATGCTAGCCAATCGGAGGCCGATTGAGAGGGCGCGGCATAAAGAACAGCGTACTATGTTTTCTTGCCATATATGTCATTATGACATAATATAGAAACCACGAAAAGCACTTGACATGGTTTTAGAACTCACCGTGCGGAGCCTGGATGAGTTCCACCCCCGTAAGATGAACCCAAGGGATAAACCCGATGAGTGAGACAAAGTTGTTGGTGTTGGGTTTGGTGGAAGAAGAAATGGCTGCCAGGCGATTGGCGGTCCCTACTCGGGTTATGTTGCGAACGTCAGTGAAAAACTTCCTATGGTGGGCCAGTCAGCGGGGCACTCCTGAGGTGGTATCTGTCAATATAGATGCCACCAAGGTTGAGTGTTCTTTGACATGTTTTGGGGCAACGGTTTTTGGTCCGTTTACAAATCGCTTCGGATGGTTTTGAGCAGCCTTGGTGATCATCTTCATGACATGAAACCGGTCGTAGACGATCTTGGCTTGGGGAAAGTTCATCTCGACTCCGAGTTTAAATGATGGTGACAGGTCCTGGCTGACCGTTGCGACGGTGACCACCGCTCCACCTCGCCTAACCAACTCCATAGCAAAGCTTTCTAAGACACCTGAGCCCGTGCCGACGGCGATGTGGGCTGTCTTGAGGCTAACCAATCGACGATCACCGAGATGTAGCTGTGACCTCTCAGGATAGCTGTCCTATCCACACCAAACAGGGTCAGCCTATCAAGTTTCTGGTGCTCCACAGCTTCTTCGACACACCGAGGCAAGAACCGCCAGATTTTCTCGACCACGTCGTAAACCTTTAAATCGCCGAGCATAATTGCTCTTGTGTCCTACAGATGGCTTGACACGCCACGAGGTACCCACTCCAATAGGAAAAGAACCTTAGTATAAAGAGGTAACCTGATGGTTTCATTTTCTGCTCTTTTGGCTTACTCGAGCTTGTTATCTTTGAGCTAGGAAATAAACTATTCAACCTAAGCGGACTTTCAAAAGTGCCAGACATTCAAGAAAACGGCGACTTATCAAACGACGACGCTGAGATTTTACGGTTGTATGGCAAAGCTGCTCTCGAAAGAACGAGACGAGCGAGACACTGAAGCCGACTAATTGCCGACAAAGACGTCACAGTCTGGTTAACAACAAGACTTCAAATTATTTAAACCATAAGTAACGGAGAGAATAGACCGTTCGCTATTTGCTATCGTTCACGCGAAATAGGAACGTGTCATTTAGCTCGTCAGTGACCGTTTGATGAGTCCAACCCGGCTCGAACGGGTGACCTACGGCTTAGAAGGCCGTTGCTCTATCCAGCTGAGCTATGGACCCGAATCGGGTTGGCCGGATTTGAACCGGCGAAATCTTGCTCCCAAAGCAAGCGTCGTAGACCGCTGGACCACAACCCGTATATGGTGGGTATCATAATGAACATGGAAGATCACTGTCAACCCGACCCTCGGACAGCTCAAATCGTCGAGCTCCTTTTAGCCAGGTATCCCGACACGTCATCGTTTCTCAATTACCGAACCCCCTTTGAACTCCTGATTGCCGTTATTTTGTCTGCTCAATGTACTGATGCCAAAGTGAATGAGG
>JABEVK010000115.1 GCA_013044245.1 Spirochaetales bacterium
AAATACAATATTGTATTTTCCAGGTCCCTTAAACTGCGCATTGGTTATACCTGTTACAATCTCTATCACAGCGTCTTTATCCTTGACTTCAAATCCGCCTGTAAACTCAAATATAGCCCCTTTTCGATCAATGTCGTACAGAATTATTGAAAAGGAATGATTTCCAATAAGATTAGTCACCGCCGCATAAAGGAACCATTGAGGGAATGCGACCGGAAACTTCTCAGATCCAAGAACATTGAACGTTCCGACTATTACTTTCTTGTTGGTTTTTTCTTCTACAATTCGGTCAGCAAAAAGAAACCCGACCAAAACAGGTTCGTCCATATCGAGACCTTTCTACTTGATTTTTTCTACGATATTCCAGCTACGAATGCTTAATCGAAGTGTAAACTAAATGCTACATTTCGGCAAGAAGAATCGTCTTATTAATTGCAATCAGATTATCTCATCGACGGCTTTTCCGATCCCTCGCACAGAGTCCTCGTCCTGGTGGGTGTACCGGTCTTGGATCGCCTCGGTGCCGTGGCCGATTGCGTCACGGATGGCTTTGTCTGACACTCCACCAGAGGAACGGAGGCGGCTTACCAGTGTGTGCCTAAAAGAATGAGGTTTGAGGTTGCGCACGGTGTAGTCGATCTTGAGCGCCGACATGGCCCGGCGAAATGCCTTGAGCCACCAAGTCGCCCCGCGCCGAAGGCCGTCAGGCCCGCAAAAGATCAGGGACTCCGGCTCAGGGAACTTGGTGAGCTTGTGCCACGCCTCAAGCGCCTCTTCGACCCTATGGGGTATCTCGGTTAGGCGTCCACGCTTAGACTTTGGAGCGGACCTCTTATCCGAATAGCGCACAAACTGACTTTCGACGCGGAGTATGCTGGACGATACGTCCGACCATCTAAGCGCCAGAATCTCGTTGCGCCTGAGCCCGGTCCCGGCCGCCAGAAAAAAGCACGTATACGCCTCGATGCTTCCCCACTGGCCCGGAGCTGATCCAAATAGCGCTACCATTTCCTCCCTGCTAAAAATCCCGCTTACCCTGGCCGGCGCCGAGATTTTGCCGATCCCGTGGCAAGGATTGCGCTCTACCAGCTCCCTCAGCTCTGCCTCGGCAAATATCACGGCCAAAGTGGACATGACGCGCTGAGCAATCCTCGTCGGTCCACGGCGATTTACAACGCGGGTCCGAAACGCCAGTATGTCATCCTTGCGAATCTGGCCCATGGCCTTCCCGGCTAGTTCATCGGTAAGTATGTCCGTCTCTACGATGTGGCGGCAGTCAGCGCGGTATCCGTCAGTCACGGGGCGGCCTTCCTCGGCCAGCCGAGAGCACCGGGGGCAATCCGACCCGAAAAACGATGTCGCCCAGCGGACTAGCGGCATTTCTGGGCCCAGCGACGCCCGTTCGTATTGAGCGCGGGCCCAGGCTTCAGCGTCTTTTCTCCTGGTCCCCTTAACAAGTAGCCCGGTTGACTTGTACGCGGTCATCCCTGCGACCCGGTAGTACCAGTAGGGAGAACCGCTTCTTTCGATGATGGAATAGTCTTCGGTTCGTCTTGGCATTTTTGCAATCTATTTGCAATCTATTTTGCAACTGATTGCAATACTTTGCAATCGGATTGCGCCCAAAACCGTGTTTTAAGCTAGTTTTGCAATGGTTTGCAACGTTTTGCAATGCCGTGTTCCTGCCTTACACGCAGGATGTCGGGGGTTCGAATCCCTCTTCGTCCAAATCTTTCCTAGTACATAAAGCGTCGGTTGTAGATGTTCATGGCTATCCCCACGGCAATGGAAGCAGCTATCAGCGATGAGCCCCCGTAAGACATGAAGTACAACGGGATACCCGTGACAGGCATAATACCAATTGTCATGCCGACATTGATAAACAAGTGGGTTGCAAACACTGCGACAAAACCGCCAATGACCAAAATCCCATAGACATCTTTAATATGGTACATGATCCACAAAAGACGGCCCAGCAAGAGTCCATAAAAGCCAAAGACCAAAAGCCCACCCCAAAAGCCCCACTCCTCACCCAAAATCGAAAAGATGAAGTCGGTGCTTTGCATGGGTAAAAATCGGTAATGAGACTGCGTGCCAGCCAAAAAGCCTTTGCCCGTTAAGCCTCCCGAGCCTATCGCTGTCATCGACTGCAACAGGTTCCAACCTGACCCTCGAGGATCAATGCTAGGGTTCAGAAAGACAATAAACCGCATCACTTGATAGTCTTTCAAGACGTGACGCAACAACGTCCCCACCAGCAAGGCAAAGAACGCTAACGAAAAAAAATACAGACACCAATATAAGACGGTCGACTTGTATTTTTTCCACCCCAGCCATGACAGGACACTGATTAGCATAAAACTTAGGGCAACCACGCCCACAAGGTTGAGGCTCGTTAAAAGCGTTCCTAGCCCATTGTCCTGATGCAATACCATAGCCTCGATCGAGGGGTAGAGCGCGATTACAATGGCAAGAAACCCTGTAAGGGCAACGTAAAGAATGTGCCTTACTTTGGCTCCCGCCACAAAAAGCATAAATAAAAACAAGGGGATAAAAACCAGCGTGGTACCCGTATCCGGCTGACGTAAAATTAAGAACATGGGAATCAAGAGTATCCCGACAGCACGAAAAATAACGCTAAGCTTTTTAATGTTTGCTTGATGTTGCTTTAAAAAACGGGCAAGCAATAAAATCGTGGCAATTTTGGTAAACTCGGAGGGTTGGCCTCCCAACCCAAACACGCCTAACCACGCTCGGGCACCATTGACAACCTTTCCAAAAATTAAGGTGAGTACGAGCAGAACCATGAAAAGCAAAAAAATGTAAAAGCTAAAGTCTTTGAGAACGTTGTAGCTGACATAACTGAAGGTCAGCATCAAAATTAAAGCCAAGCCCACCCAAAAGAGTTGACGCTTGTACTCATCGGAGACGATAACCCCGCTCGAGTTCACTCCGCTCGAAAAAATAAACAGAACTCCTATCGTCATTAAGGCGATAACGGGGATCAAAAGAAAGGGATCAAACTGCAAGACGGTTTTGGGAGTTTCTTCGTTAAGCATACTGTTTACATATACCAAGGATGCAATTCTTTGACAGCCTGTTCGTAGGTTTGGTGCCCAAAAATCGCTTGAAAGATGATGTTGGCAGCTTTAGGCGCCCACCATTCCCACCGATTGGTCCGCTCGACTTGAACAACGACAACAATCTGTTTGCTGGGGTCAGTTTCATTGTAGGGGGCATAAGATACAAACCACGAGTGGTTCGAAGAACCTTTCGCACCGTCCTCGGCTGTCCCCGTTTTACCTGCCACCTCGGTGGCATGGGTAGTAACAACCACATCTGCGGTGCCTCGGGTAATAACGCCCCGCATGTCTGCACGAACTTCGCTCCACACCTTATCAGGGAGTTTCATTTCGTATTCTAGCTCGGGCTTAGTTTCTTCAACCACTTTTTTGGTAATCGGGTCCAAAATTTCTTTAACCACGTAAGGGCGGTAGATTTTACCGTTATTGATAATCATAGCCGCCACATCGGCCATTTGAAGCGGGGTAACCTGCAAGTAACCCTGCCCAATCGACAAGTTGACGGTGTCGCCACCCAACCAGGGGTAATTCAACACCCGCTCTTTCCATTTTGGCGTAGGTACCAAACCTTGCACCTCGCCGGGCAAGTCAATGCCCGTAATTTGACCCAGTCCGAACTTTTTCGAATAGTTGTCGATCTTGTCGATTCCTAAGTATTCCTCGCCAAGTTGGTAATAGTAGACGTCGGCCGAATCTGCAAGAGCGGTAGCAAGGTCAATCCAACCAAACCCGTTAGGAATATGCTCACGAAACACCTGCCCAGCTAACTTGTACGACGGCCCACAAAAAATTTTCTTTTTCGGATCAATAACATTTTCGCCAAGGGCGGCTGTCGTCATCACCAATTTAAAGACTGACCCGGCCGGGTATGCTGACTGAATGGCCCGGTTCAAAAACGGAAAGGCAGGATCGGTCTGAAGCCGGTCAAATTCAGTAGCCGCATGGTCTGTATAAAACACATTGGCGTCGTAGTAGGGGTAGGATACCATCGCCAAAATCTCGCCAGTGGACGGGCGTAAAATGACCACCGAGCCATTACGCGGTCCCAGTGCCTCCTGGGCAATCTTTTGATACGTTCGGTCTATGGTCAAAACAATATCATGGCCCGGAATGGGGGCAATCTCGGCGGTGCGAGGACTATCAACACTACGGCCGTTGACGTCTACGGTACGGAAGCGGGTGCCATCCTTACCCCGTAAAATCATGTCGAATTTTTTTTCGATGCCGTTTTTTCCGATGACGCTATGGATACCGTACCCTTGGTTATACAGCACCTGAAGTTCATCTTGCGTAATGTTTCCAACATAGCCTATGACATGGGCCAGAGAGCCATTATCGATGTAGTCACGAATCGGCGTGCTTCGCCAACTAACCCCTGGTAATTCATTGAGCCGCTCAGCGACCGAGGCAATGGTCTGATAGTCCACACCCTTTCTTAGTTCAATATTTTGGTAAATCGGGTAGGAACTCAGCGGAACTCTCGTATCTAAATCGGTGTAGGGCGTTTTTAGAAGAACCGCCAATTTCGACAAGACCAAAGGCACTTGTCCCGGAGGAACATCGGCAGGGTTAAAGTCAATTTGAAAAGAATCAACATTGCGAACAAGCGGGACATCCGCATGGCGATCAAAGATTTCACCACGTTTAGCAGGAATATCAATCGTTCGCTGTGAAATTACCGTCGCTCTTTCTTTATATTTTTGAGTTTGAATCACCTGCATCGAAAACAGGTGCACAATATACACTCCAACGATGAGGCCTATAAAAATCGCTAGAAGGATGACTCGGTTCTTAGAAGTTTGTGCTCCCGGAACCGAATCAATTTTCGACATCGAAGCCTCCCCTCCTTGAGCGCAAAGCCCTTTGACGAATCGCGTGGAAAATAGCCCAGATGAGCGGTGCCGCGATGAGATTCAGAATCAGAGCTAAAAAAAACGAAGGGTTAAAATAGTCAGAAAACGTTCGGCCAAGATGAAAGATAACAGAAATAAGAAATCCCGCTATCGTATTGTAAAAGGTGGCAAAACCGGCCAAGAGCAAGGGTATAGCCAGCGGATCAAAAAAGATTTTGCCTTTCCAATGCCCCAAGATGTACCCTGCCAAGGTAAAAATAAACGCATGATAACCGGGCGTTCCCCCCGTAATAAAATCTATGCTCAACCCTGTCAAAAACCCCAGCAAGGTGCTGGGAATGACGTTATTATGAACAGCCAAAAAGAAGAACAAAACTAGAACAAGGTCGGCCTTGACCCCCCACAACGCGGTCACATTCCAAACAGTAGTTTGAAGGAGTACAACCAACAACAAGAAGAATAGTCCCCACAACAACGGCTTAATCATGGCGCCCTCTGAATCACAGCAACATACTCAAGCTGAGAAAACGAAATCACAGGCTCTAAAGCAATATCAAGGGATGTTTCATATTCTTTTGCCGAAATAGAGTGAACTCGCCCAATGAGCAAGCCCTCTGGGTATAACGAGTCCAAACCCGAAGTTACCACCAAATCACCGAGGTGAACGTCCTCGGCCGCTTTCTTTTCGACATACGACATTTTGAGAGCTTCTTCGTTACTCCCCTTACCCGAGACAAGGCCCTCAAACCGGCTGTTTTGAAAGCGTGCAGCCACATACATATTGCCATCCAAAATGGGCTGAACCACCGAGGTTGTTAACCCCACCATCTGAATCTTGCCAACTAAGCCGTAAATATTATTCTGATACGCTATAACAGGCTGATCTTTTTTTACGCCCTGCAAGTAGCCTTGGTTAATCGTGAACGAAGCGTAAACTCGCGAGGGGTCTTTCGCTATGATTTGAGCAGGCAATAACGTATATGGCGTTGCCGTCTTAAAGGCAAGCTGTTCTTTGAGGCGAACATTTTCATCAGTTAAGGCCACCACTTCCCGTTCGACACCAGCCAGCGACTTTAATTTCGCTTCATCAGCATCTAACTTTTGTTTGGCGGCAACCAGATCGCCCCAATTCGTAATAACATTACTAATACCTGAAACGACCCCCGTGATGACACCTTCCAGGGTTGAAAATATGGCAAGCCCAATCTGCTGAGGCTGAGCCACTCCCGGTGTCCCTTGAAAGAAAATCATCAGAGATGAAACAGCAAGCAATAACAGCGTGAGCAGGCCTTGTCGGTAACGATGAACAAGGCCCCTTAACGGACCATGACCTCTCATGAGTTGATGTTATTGTACACGTTCCGGTTATTGTTGAGCTTAGCTTGATCAAAGTACATACCGGCACCCAACGCCACGCAGTACAGAGCATTTTCTGCCAAAAAGACAGGAACACCCGTTTCTTTCGCTAAGAGTTTGGGCAGGCCCTTTAGCAAAGACCCACCGCCGGTCATGACTATTCCGCGTTCCACGATATCAGCGGCAAGTTCCGGAGGAGTCTGACCCAGAGTCTTTTTCACTTCTTCAATAACCACGTTAATTGGTTCCTGCAGAGCTTCGCGTACTTCAATCGAGTCAATTTCTAAGCGGCGCGGCAAGCCCGTAATCGCGTCAGTGCCTTTAATTTCCATCTTTTCAATCGTCTTGTCAGGCGCGGCATTACCAATACTGATTTTTAACTTTTCGGCGGTTTGTTCGCCTATGATTAAATTATGCACGTTGCGAACATGTTTAATGATCGCCTCATCAAACTCGTCACCACCCAGACGAATGGCGTTGGTGACCACCATACCACCCAGCGAGATCACAGAAATCTCAGTGGTCCCCCCGCCAATATCGCAAACCATGTGGCCTGCCGGCTCAAAAATCGGAATATCAGCACCGATTGCAGCGGCTAAGGATTCTTCAATTATTTTGACTTCGCGTGCTCCAGCTTTGAAAGCGCTTTCTTCAACGGCTCGGCGTTCAACTTCAGTAATACACGAAGGAACTCCGATTACCATACGAGGGCGTACAAACCAGCGTTTAGGAAGAACTTTCCCAATAAAATAGCGAATCATCTTTTCAGTGGTTTCTAAGTCGGCAATAACACCATCCCGCAAGGGTCGAATCGCAATGATCTCTCCCGGCGTTTTCCACAGCATGTGCTTAGCTTCTGTCCCTACTGCGACGACGCGCTTCGTTCCCCGCTCAACCGCGACAACAGAGGGTTCGTTAATGACGATCCCTTTGCCACGAAGATAGACCAGCGTGTTACAGGTCCCTAAGTCAATACCAATATCAGATGAAAATGCGGAGAAAAACTTCGTCAGTCCGCTCATGAGCCCCCCTAAAACGCTCCCAGGCTAGCATATTTCATTTAGTTAAACAACCTCTGATTCGCGTTAAAATGCAATGGATCGATCATAAACGCCTTTCGCCATTCGGCACGGGCGGCGTCTTTGTTGCCCTCAGCCAACTGGATTTCTCCGAGGTAGTAGTGTGCATCTGCTGAATTGGGATTCGCGGCCAAAATCTTGTTATATTGCGCCGTTGCCAAATCAAACTGCTTGTTTCGCCGATAAATAGTTCCCAAAAGAAAGCGGCACCGTTGTTCTAGATTGGGCTCCCTAGCCAAGTGCACAGCGTCCAACAAATACTTGGTGGCATTGGGCAAATCATTCATCAGAAAGTAGGTCTGCCCCAACGTCCAGTACAAAATATCCGAAGGATGTTCTTTTACAGCAGCCAAAAAGTATTGTGCGGCATCTTTATAATGGGCAATTAAACTGTACGAAAGCCCCAAATATTCGTTCATATCCGAAGCGTTGTAACCCAGCTTTCGCGCCAATAGCAGTTCCTTGACCGCTTCGTCGGCAAAATACTTACCTTTATGAAAGTATGCTTTTCCCAGGATGTAGTGGATCTGTGGTTGAAGTGGGCAGTTTGGTAACAGCAATGCTCGACGCAAATTGGCTACCGACTCATCAATAAGCGGAGTTCTTTTATCCTCGGTGGTTTCTGACATTGCTTTTTGAAATGCAGCAAACCCCGAAAAGATAAGCGCCTCGGTGTCCATCGGGCGTTTTTTTAGCTCGGCGGAACCAGCTTTAAGGATGGCCTCGTACTTTCCCGCTTTCCAAAGGGCCATGACGTCTACCCGAGCAGGAGAAAGCGACTGATGATTTAAAAGTGAGACACCCCACCAAGCCAAAAAGCCCAAGAGGCCAGAGGCCAGGATCAACAAGGTGATCCGAAGAATTAAAGATTTCTTTGCTGAAGAATGATAATTTGAATAACGTTTCATAAAAAAAAACAGGCAGGCCTATAAGCCGGGTTCTGTTCTACGGTTACACCGCAGAGATCATCATCTATCTACGGTCTTTCTTGCGAAAGCCCTGACGCAATCTACCCGTAATGTTATGGACGAGCCGCCCCATTACTGCTTGATTTTGCTCCTGACGAGGTTTACCTTTGCCCCTTCAGTTGCCTGAAGAGCGGTGAGCTCTTACCTCACCTTTTCACCCTTACCGGTTAGCAAGCCAACCGGCGGTTATTTTCTGTGGCCCTTTCTGTCGCCTTACAGCGCCCGGGGGTTACCCGGCGTCACGCCCTGCGGAGCCCGGACTTTCCTCTTTAACCTTACAGTCAAAGCGATGATCCGGCCCACCTGTTTTCCTCTTACTCTTCATCACCGTCTTCTTCTTCCTCTTCCTCTTCAACCAAATCAGCCAAGGCTCCGGCTTTTTCGATCTGATCACGGCGAGCCGGATCCATACTACTTTCAAAGTACAGAATACGACTGCAGTAGGGACAAAACTTAACGTCTTGCCCATCATGCACCTCATTTACGAATTGCATGGGAAGAATAACGTGACAGCCTGAGCATACACCGTTGGTGATCGGCACAATGCCCAAACCCTCTTTACTTTTGATAATTCGCTCAAACTTAAAAAGGATTTCTTCATCCATACCCGGAGTAATGGATTTTTCATCCTTGATCAGTTCTTCTAAATGAGCTTTTTTTGAAGAACTGGCCGATGCGATGGTTTGTTCTTCTTCTTTGAGCTCTTCTTCATCTAAGGCAATCTGGCGCTCTTGTTTTTCCAAGACCAACAGCAGGTCTTCCAGCTCTTTTTCTTCGCGCTGGATGTCCTTGCGAAGGGTCTGTTCCTTCTCGGTGGCGTCTTTAATTTCTTTATCAAGCGCTTCGTACTCCTTCTGCGTCTTGATCACATCCATTTGTTTTTCAAAATCTTCGCGCTTTTTCGTGGCATCTGTGAGTTCTAATTGCATGCGGCGAAGTTTTTGCTTCAGCTGTTCCGATTGTTCATTTCTTTCAATAAACAGCTTTTTCGCCCGGTTCAGCACCTCAATCTTTGTCACTAAAGCCTTGGGAATGTCGTGAATCTCGCGTTCCAGCTGATATTTTTTAAAAAGAATATCTTGTAAAGTGCGCAGTTTTTCAAAAGTGGCTTCCATTGTCCGTCCTAGAAATCAGCTATCCAAATAATCCCGAAGCGAACGGCTTCGGATGGGCATACGCAAACGTCGAAGAGCTTTAGCTTCAATTTGCCGGATCCGTTCACGGGTCACGTTAAAATACAATCCAACCTCTTCTAATGTCAAGGAATACCCGTCTTCCAAACCAAAACGCATCTTCAAAACTTCTTGCTCCCGAGGGGGAATGGTGGCCAGCACCTTTTGGAGCTGTTCTTGGAGAATTTTGAAGGCCGTTTGATTCGAGGGGTTTTCCACGTCTTTATCTTCGATAAAGTCACCTAAGAGGCTATCTTCTTCTTCACCAATGGGTGTTTCTAGTGAAATTGGCTCTCGGGCTACATTTTTCACCGATTTTACTCGTGAAACTTGCCAGCCTAAGCGATCGGCGATTTCATCGTCGGTAGGCTCACGCCCCAGAACTTGCATAAGCTGACGAGATTCGCGTACCACCTTGTTGATTTGTTCAATCATGTGAACAGGAACCCGAATGGTACGGGCTTGGTCCGAAATCGAGCGCGTAATGGCCTGACGGATCCACCAGGTCGCATAGGTAGAAAACTTATACCCCTTGCGGTACTCAAACTTTTCGACAGCTTTGATCAAACCAATGTTGCCTTCTTGTACCAAATCAAAGAAATGCAGGCCACGATTGGTATACTTTTTAGCGATCGACACCACTAATCGAAGATTGGCCTTGATGAGGCGGTCTTTCGCACTCTTCATCATGGTTTTTCCCTGGGAAATTTCTTCGGACTTTTCAAGAATGTCTTGGATCGGCGCCTCAAACTCGCTTTCTAACTGGTTTAGTTTTTTTTCGGCAATTTGAATTTGACGAATCTTTTCTTTAATGGCATCACTGGTCAGCCCTAAGGCCTCTTCTACCTCATCCTTTTCTGTTTGGCTTGCCAATTTACGCCCAAGGTTGCGCAGTTCTCGCATATTGGTGACGCGCAAGCGGCGTTCAATCTTTGATTGTTCTTTTTGATACTTGCGAATGCGACGGGCCGTATTGATAAACTTATCAGAAAACTTGGTGATTTCTTCAGGATGAATATCAATATCTTGAATCTGCTTCATCAACTCGGCGCGAAGCTTGATCAATTCGTCATTTTCAAAGATATCATTACCGACTTGTACAAGGCGCTCTTTAAGCTCCATGTACTGACGCAATGAGGCGTGAATGGGTTTTAGAGGCTCTTTGTAGAACTGGGTTAACCGACGACGTTCCGCTAGAAAATCTGAGAGTTCTTTCTTGGTACGCCCTTGGTCTTCTCGAGGCTCGTTCTTGGCTAAGGTTTCTTGTGCCAAAAACGAAAATTCTGGGATAATCATGCCCGAATTTCTAACAATTCGTTTGATGATATTTTCCCCATCTTCCATCTGCTTCGAAAGCACAACTTCCATATCAGCCGACAAAAGATTTTCTTTTCCGATTTCCCTAAGGTAGAGGCGTATCGGGTCATCAATCGTAGAATCTTTGTCGTTATAGTTCAGCTTCTTTTTAAAATCCGGTTCCGCCTCATTGTCATCTTCGGCAGGCGGCGAATCCTCGCCAAATAAGGCAGCTTCTGATTCAAAAAAACGCTCTTCTTCTTCGGGGAGAACTGCTTCCAATGCGTCTTCCTCCTCTATTGGGATTCCTTGCTTGGCAAGATGTTCATAAACCCACTCCAGCTTATCGCTGTTGACAATTTCTTCCGGCAACAAATCTCTGACTTCGTCAAACGAAATGCTTCCCTTTTTTTTGGCAAAATCCAAAAGATGGATAATTGCCGGATCATTAGCCAATTCTGACATCAAACTCTCCCTTTCCAACGGGAAATCTCGCGATTTAAAAAATTGACTTCCGCCAATAGCTCTTGCGTTCGGACAAGATCACCCGCCGCATCCCCTAATAATCCCTTGACCTGACTTAAACGATTTTCTAATCGTTTAAGTCGCAAACGAGACAACGCATCTTCTAACACAGATTCCGCCAACCTTTCATATTCTCCGGTCACAAGGCCCTGAGCAAGAGACTGCTCCCACGAAAAACCTTGCGCGGCGTTCAAAACATCAGTGACAGTGCTTTTTCCCTCCAGCCGATCGTCCAGCTTCAACAAAACCTCCCACAGCTCTTTCGAGCGTATTTCGCTCAAATCCTCTGTGGACAATAACGCCCGCCAGTGGGAAAATTGCTGAATGGACGCCACCAGGGTCAACATCATCTTCCATTCGGCTGAACTGGCTGTCCTAGGCAGAACTCGGGGTGCTGGACGTTGAGGCGGTGTTCCCGTTCGCATATCCTTCCACAAGGCTGCTTCGGTCACTTCTAAACGCTCTGCCACGGCTTTCATCAAGGTTTCTTGCCTCACCTGCGAAGGAACTTTCTTAATAAGCCCAAAAAGTACTCCAGAAAAACCCTTCCAGTCAAACATCGAACCTTTATTGAAAAAATTGTAGTAGAAATTTAAAAGAAAATCAAAGCCTCGGCTAGAAGTCAAGACCAAATCTCGCACGGCCGCCTCACCTTCCTTTTCAAGGATCTCGGACGGGTCCTTTCCGTGGGTAACCGTGACCACTCGGCTTTCAAGGTCGTAAGGCAAACACAGTTCTACCGTCTTAACAGCGGCTTTTTGTCCCGCCTCATCACTATCAAAAACACAGATTACCGTACGAACATAACGCTGCAGCAAACGGATGTGATCGTCAGTCAACGCTGTACCCAGGGGGGCTACCGCCGATTTTATCCCCGCTTGATGCAACGAAATTGCATCCATGTACCCCTCACACAGGTGAACGGTACCCCCCGTACGCAAAACCGGGAGGGCGTGATCAAAGGCGAATAAAGTTTGTCGCTTATGAAACAACAAAGTTTCAGGTGAGTTAATGTATTTTACCCCCTCAACGTTCCCTAAAATGCGTCCTCCGAAGGCAACAACTTGACCCGAAGCATTACGGATAGGAAAAACCAAACGCCCTGAGAACAAACAGACATCAGGATAATTGGCACTAAATAATCCTGACTTAGCCAAAAAATCGGGGTCGTAACTCTTTTTCACCAAAAACGTTCTTAGCCATCGGCGATCATTCGGGACAAAACCTAAGTTAAATTGCTCTACGAGCTCTGCCGATATTTTTCGCTTTTCGAGGACCTGCCGGGCAGGCTCGGCCTCTGGGGAATGTAACAAAAGGTGATGAAAAGTATTGGCTAAACGATCTAAAAGCTGTAGCAACCCCTTTTTATCCCGCTCCTCAGGGCTGTCAGGCTCTTCTGATTCAAGGACAATTCCTGTTTTGTCGGCAAGCTTTTTTACTGCTTCTTGAAAGCTTAAATGCTGAGTTTTCATCAAGAAGTTAAACGCATTCCCTTTTTCTTGACAGCCAAAACAATAGAAAAAACCCTGCGTAGGGTTGACGGTAAAACTCGGAGATTTTTCTTGATGAAAGGGGCAAAGGCCCCACCAGCGTTGGCCATTTTGCTTCAAGGTGACCACTTCGCTGACGACCTCGACCAGGTCAGCCCGCTGAAGGATGTCCTGGAGGAGCGACTCAGAATACTTCATCGCTATCCTTTGGAAACGTAGGATTCCAAATAGGCCTCGCGGGCTTTTTCGTGTTGGCGCCACGTACTCGAGAAGGTATGAGTTCCCTTGGCTGGGTTATCAACCACAAAGTACAGGTAGTCAGTTTTCGCGGGAAAAACTGCGGCTTTTAACGCAACCATACCAGGATTACAGATCACTGTGGGCGGAAGCCCATAATGTAGGTAGGTATTGTAGGGCGACGGAATCTTGGTATCGACAAAGAAAATGCGATCCGGATGAGGTTTGTCCTCAATATCTGTGATGATGTACTCGATGGTGGCACACGAGGCCAGCCGGATTCGCTTATGCAAACGATTGAGAAAAACTGAAGCAATGATGGGAGCCTCCTGGGGTACACGGTACTCTCGTTCGACTATTGAGGCTAAAATAAGGTTTTTTTCGAACTGAGGCTGTGTCCAGTCCATAAAAGCTTTGGTTTTTTCTCGGAAGCGGCTTACCATGCGGGTAATCACCACATCAGGATCCTCGTCATAATTAAACAGGTAGGTATCAGGAAACAGCAAACCATCTAAGGTCGAAGTGTTGACGTGAAACTTTGCAATCAGCGCCGAGTTGGTCAAATCTTTCAGAAAGGACGAGGCCGAGGTGATGACCTTGGCCGCCTTTAACATTTTAGCGATTTGCGAGGATGACGTTCCCTCGGGTATGGTGATTCGTGCCGTCAAAGGTTTTACGTTTTGAAAGTACGCCACTAAATGCCCCGCACTCAACCCACTGGGAACATCAAAGACCCCCGAGGGAAACGCACGAGGATTGCCAACCAATTCATAAAGCACCCGAAAGAGAAAAGCTGACCTGACGAGCTTGAGCCGTTCCAAGCGTTGTGCTGTTTCGGCAAGTGTGGCCCCTGGTTGGATCTTTAGACGGACTTCTTGACCTGCGTGTCCCAACGGAGAGTCCTCATAAAGGTAAAAACCCAAGGCAAGGAACACGAGGCCTAAGCTAATTAAAGCAACAACAGATCCCAGCCGAAGCTTCGGCTTGACTTCGTCATTCATGTAGATGTATTCAGCTCCTGCATTTGTTGAATCGTCAACCGTGAAAATAAGTATTTTTGCAACGTAAAAAAAAGAGGATCAAGGCTATCCGGACAGGGTGCCTTGACCAATATTCGATAAAGATCAACAGCTTGCTCCGTGCTCAACCCCAACTGGAAGGACTCCACGTCGCCTCCTTCAGGGCTCTAAGCCCTGGCTTCCCATTCCTCAAAAGTGATCGCAGGTTGAGCCTCCCGTGCGGCCAAGGCCTGCTCAATTTCTTCACGCGAATGGAGGGGGCCTTTTTGAATACCGGGACAAAATCTGCCTTCCCACCGCCAATTCTCTTCAGATTTCATTGGTGTCTTCCAAAACGGATAGGTGGAACATTGGATAGGACGATCCTCGTACACCTGACAGCCCTGATCCCAAAAAATACAGTCAAAGTTTTTCTTTTCGAGAAGGCTAAGAATACGGCCGCGATCAGAATCGACCCAGCGCGTATACTTTTTAACAAAGTCTTCACGGCTCAAGCCCAAACGCCGACTCAGGCGATCAAGATCACGTTGACCCAGAAACACAAAGCCGGGGTCATGCCTACAACAGGCATGACACTGAGTACACTCAAATTGAAGGCCCGCAGAATAAAATGGTTCAGCCATAAGTCCCTAAAAAACAAAAGCCTTCGTTTTGAAGGCTTTTGGGGAGAGTAGGATTCGAACCTACGAAGCGATACGCAACAGATTTACAGTCTGCCCCATTTGGCCACTCTGGAATCTCCCCGATGGTTCGCCAGGGTACCATACAAGCACCCTGCACGTCAAGCCAACTGTCGGATTCGAACCGACGACCCCGAGATTACAAATCACGTGCTCTGGCCAGCTGAGCTAAGTTGGCA
>JABEVK010000116.1 GCA_013044245.1 Spirochaetales bacterium
CCTTTGAATTGCCCTCACATGGTGCTGATTCATCTGAGACCCAAGCCATTAGCGAGGCTCAAGTTCCTGATGAAGCCGTAGCCACGCCCCAAGAGCGCGAGATACAACAGCCTGGCCTTGGCATATTCTGAGTGTAATGGCGTCACAATTGCTGTCCGTACAGCTTTTGGGTGTATCCTTTACCTTAAAAAGCGATGAAAACCTTGACTATCTGAAAGAAGTTGTCGCCTATTATCAGAAGAAGATTGAGGAGACCAACAGATCCTTAGCGAATGGAGATGCCTTAAAAACAGCTCTCTTAGCGGGAATACTTTTGGCAGATGAACTTTTGAAAGAGCGTGAGAAGGTTTCTTTGTCACGCCCTGAAGCCGAAGAAGCGGAACGGATAACCCGTTCCCTAATCGAAAGGATTGACTCGATCCTCGCATAACGCTATGGCGATTGTTACCAGTCAGCAAATACAAACCTACTTTGACTTATACCGCTCAATTGAAGTGACTCTGACAAAAGAGGTTTCACACCTTTTGGGGTTTCTTCAAGAGCAAATTTACCTCAAATTTGGTGGCTCGATTTGGCCTTGTATTCTGTACTCCACCTCGCTCGAAGGGGCAAAGGTGATTCTTAACCTAAAGGCGGACCAACTGGAACGCCTACGAACCTCAAGTAATCTCGGGTCGTTACGCTATTGTTTTCGTCAACCGGATAAAACGGAACCGCTTACCTTTTTTGTAGGTATTCGGGTGAAGGGCTACAATCGGTACAACAATGGGCCTCATAAAGATTTGTACTTCATGACGCTAGAATTTTCCCAACGTCCACCGGATGACTTAATCGAAATTGTTGGACATTTTCTTGAGGCGAACGTGAATTCGACCAAGCGAAGGGATGAGCGTATTGCTGTCAACGAAAGAATTATTCAGAAAATTGGATTTCGCTCTTGTTCTGCGATTATTAGCGTTGAACAAGTCGATCGAAAATGTTTGTTGCGAGATTTGTCGTTTGGTGGTGCTCAATTGATTCTCCCGGGGATCGCCAAGTTTTTAAACAATCGAAAGGCCGTGTTAAAACTGTACAGTGGCGAGGATGGTAAGTTGGTTGAGCTAGAAGGTTCTTTTGTTCGTGTTGAACCGGTAGAAGGACGGAAGGATTTAACGCTAGCGGCACTTCAGTTTACCCCCGAAGTTGTTCCACAGGCCTATAAAATGAAAATCAATGATTTTCTTCGGATGCAAGCAAAATTGATGGTATTAAAAGCCTCTTCCGAAGGAACGAAGGAGTCGCCGTGAGTGTAGCTCGCGACTATAAGCTGTATTATGTTCAAGTACCTCAAGAATTTGCGCGTACGCTCGGCTCGTTTCAGTTGAATCCTGCCATTCCGCTTCCTATTGAAGGACGAAATACTGGCGTGCCTGATTTGGCGGAACTTTCTTGGGAACAAATTATCGCTGCCATGCTGAAAATTATGGCTTGGGAGCGTTCTCACGCGGATTTTGACTACTATAGAGAGTTTATTCTTGCAGTACGACCCGAAATTTTTCAGGAGTTGTCGAGTACCGGTATTGTAAAAGCGCAAGCGAAAGATTTTCGTCTTGCCGAAGAGGTGTTTTTAGCCTTAGAAGGCTTAGATCCGAGCAATCCTCGGACACAGCTGAACTTAGCTCTGTTATATGATGAGCAAGCGGAGGTTTTGTCCCAACGTCATTTAAACGATGAAGCGGAGGAATGCCTTCTGCAGGCGCAAAAACGTTTTTCTGAAGCGATGGGTGCTACCCCACCACTCCCCGATGCGTTTTTCTATGCAGGATTTTTTCATTTAAAGCAAAAGAACCTTGATCGGGCTCGCGGTTTGTTCGACGCTTTCTTTGAACTAAGCCGGGATGAAGACAAAGTCAAAGCGGCCAAAAAGGCCTTAGCCGAGTTTGATCGTCGAGAAGGTTTTGATAGACTCTTCAAAGAAGCCTACGATTTTATCCTTCTTGGGCAAGAAGAAAAAGGAATAGAACGCATCCAAGAGTTTCTTGCACAAGATCAGGGCGTGTGGAACGCTTGGTTTTTACTAGGTTGGGCCAGGCGACGTCTGGGACAATGGCAGGATGCCCTTACAGCCTTTGCAGAGGCGCTAACTAGGGGTGGGGATGAAATTGACCTTTTAAACGAAATGGCTATTTGTCAAATGGAGCTGGGGCAGTTAAAAGAATCTCGCCGACTCCTTGAAAAGGCCCTTCGTCGCGATAGCGAAAACACAAAAATCCTCTGCAATTTAGGTGTTTTGGCCTTTCGTGCCGGAGATCACGAGCAAGCACGGGGCTTTTTTGACACTGTTCTCGAATTTGACCCAGAAGACCCTGTGGCCGAACGGTGGTTGAAAGACCTGCAAAACGCTGAAAGCGGAGACGAATAAAATGTTGCCGATGCCGCGGCTTGACGAGTTTGTGGACCGTTTGAAGTTTTTACAACAACAACGGCGACGATGGGCTGGGGCCAACCAAATTTCTTGTTACCGTCTCTTTGATGAAGATGTTTTTCCGGTGATTATAGACGTCTACGAAAAAGATATGGTCTGCTACGTCTTAGAGGATCCTGAACAAGAACAAGATCTCGTTCAGGTGGTACAAGCTCTCCAAGCGGCGCTAGGATGGACAGACGATCGAATTCACATTAAGCGGCGGCATCGGCAAAAAGAGGGTTCGCGCTACGAACGTCTCGGACAAACAGACCAACTGGTTACGGTACGAGAAGGCGGTTTGAAATTTTTAGTCAACCTCGATGACTACTTGGACACCGGATTATTTTTAGACCATCGGTGGACAAGATCGTATGTTCGTGGGTTGTCCGCCGGTCGTCGCGTTTTGAATCTCTTTGCTTATACGGGGAGTTTTACTGTTTACGCGGCCCAAGGTGGAGCCTTTGAGACTGCCACCGTGGACCTGAATGCCAATTATGGCGAGTGGGCAAAAAAAAACCTTGCGTTAAACGCTCTTGAAGGACCAAATCACCGTTTTTACCGTCGGGATGTTTTTGAATTCTTAAAATCTGAAACGCGAAAGCAATGGGATTTGATCATTCTCGACCCACCGACCTTTTCGCAGTCAAAAAAGATGGAAGGGACGTTAGATGTGCAAAGAGATTATCCTGAACTCATCCAAGGGTGCTTAAAAATCTTGTCTCCGGATGGAATTCTTTTTTTTAGCAACAACTATCTGAAGTTTAAGTTTGACGAACGTCTGTTTCCTAAGATTCGTTGTCAAGAAATCACCTCTTTGACAGTTCCCCGAGATTTTCATAAAGGTATCCATCGCTGTTGGTTACTGACCCGAGAAACGGCGCCGGAATTAACCTTGCCGGTGCTGGATAAGGGGGTGTGATGACAGGGGCGTGTCGACGGTGCGGAAAATTTGAAGTATTGACCAAACTTGAGGTGATTCGCGATGGTGAAAAGCAAGAATGGGATGTCTGCCGCTCCTGTTTGACCATTCTTTTAGGTGAGACACCTCCCGAAGAAAAAAAAATCTGCCCCCAGTGTGGATTTTCCTGGGACGAAGTCCAACATACCCGTCGTTTAGGCTGTCCTGACTGTTACACTACCTTTGCCTCTTGGTTAGAGGAGCGTTCTCGGCGGCGCGGCTGGCCTGTTTATCATGGTGAAAGACCGGCATGGACTGTGAATTCCTCGCCGTTAGCTCGCCAAGAACGCATGGCTCAGTTGCAAACTGAGTTGAAGTCTGCGGTTGAAGGGGAGCTGTTCGAGAAAGCCGCTCAACTCCGAGATGAGATTCGTGCCCTGCAGGAGTTGCTGTGAGTGTAAGCCTCGACCCCGAACAAAGTTGGTATTCCTCGCCTCATGAGCCCCATCCTTGCGTTCTTGCCCTTCGGTGGACGGCTTTTCGCAATGTCGAAGGCTGGCCCTTTTCCTTTAGGTGTCGTCCCGAGCAGAAGCAAGTGTTGAAACAGCGGTTGACCGAGGTTGTTCAAACCGATGAAGCCCTCAGTGCCCCCTTTGTTTGGAAAGAGTCCCCGCCGTTGGCCAAAGCTTTGGCCCAAGAGCGACTTTTAGTACCCGATGGATTAGTTCAGGATAGGGAGGCTGTTTCCTGGTGGTCGCCCCGAGACGTTTGGGGTCTCCATTGGGGTGGTGAGGACCATCTTAGGTTTCGTCAGCTTAGCCTGGGGTTTCAGCCACAAGAAAGCGAAAGTTTTCTTTCGAGCCTTGAAAGCTGGGGGCAACGCTTGGGTTTTGCCTGGCGTCCCGGCTGGGGGTGGGTCACGGCTGATCCCTCCCACGCGGGAAGTGCTCTTCAGGTTTCAGCTCTCTTGCATCTGCCCGCTTCTGAAGCTTCAGGCTTGTGGGAAGCTATGATGAAAACTGTAGAACGTCAGGGGTTTTCGCTTCTTCCCGTCTGGGCCGGAAGCCGAGGAGAATCGGATTTTTTCTGGCTACAAAGCGCCTTTTCTCATGGACGAAGCGAGCAAGAGCTCCAGTCGGTGCTGATGTCCCTCGTAGAAAAGATCACCAAAGGCGAGATTGAGGCCCGTCAACGCGAAACCAAACTTAAGAGTCTTGATTTAGAGGATCGCGTGGGAAGAGCGTGGGGGTTACTCTCCAATGCCCGAAGGTTGTCTTGGGAAGAGACCTTGCCCGCCTTATCGGCTTTGCGAAGAGCACCGGAATTGATTATAATGAAAGAGAGCGTTAGTGGTCGTCTTGATTCCTTGTTTTTTCGGTTGCAGGGGGCTCATTTACGAGCCCTTTTAGTCAGCCAGGAAGGTGAGGACGTTTTACGATCGGACGTGCTTCGGAATATTCTGCTGGGGGGAAGGAAGAATGTTTAAAGGTTTAACACAACGAGCTCAGCGCATCCTGACCGTTTTATCTCAAGAAGAAGCGCGGCGTTTTCATTCTGATCAGCTCCTCCCCGAACATGTCATTCTGGCCCTTCTTAAGGATGGCGAGGGCATTGGGTATAAGGCGCTCAAATCCATGAATGTAGACCTGAATGCCCTTCAGCTCGAAATTGAAAAAGCTATTCCTCGAAAGCCTTCAGGGTTTGTGCTAGGGGATGTGCCCCCCTCTAAGCGAGGCAAGCGTATTTTGGAAGAGAGTGCCAACGAGGCCAGAGCCCTGGGGCACGAGTACATTGGCACAGAACATCTTTTGCTGGCGGCTGTTGCCGAAACCGGTAGTGTTGTGTCCCTTTATTTGCAAAATAATAGTATTACTATTGACACTCTTCGTGATGTGATCAGCGATCTGTCCGGTGGATCCCCGGTACGCACTCGTGAACCTCGGCAACTTCCAACTATCGAAGATCAGCGCTGGAAAAGGCCTGCTCCGAGTATGCCGAATAAAAAAACGACACCGACTCTCGATGAGTTTTCGCGTGATCTTACGGCTCTCGCGCAAAAAAAAGCCTTAGATCCTGTCGTGGGTCGAGAAAAAGAAATGGCGAGGGTCATTCAAATTCTATCTCGTCGTACCAAGAACAACCCGGTTCTGATTGGTGAACCCGGTGTGGGAAAAACCGCGATTGTCGAAGCTCTGGCTCAAGCGATTACAGCCGATTCGGTACCGGCGTCGTTGTCTGGAAAGCGCCTGATGACCTTGGACCTGGCAGCCTTGATCGCGGGCACCAAGTATCGAGGTGAGTTTGAAGAGCGACTCAAAAGGGTGATGAAAGAAATTACATCGGTGGGAAACGTCATCCTCTTTATCGATGAATTGCATACCATTATTGGTGCCGGTGGTGCTGAGGGGGCAATCGATGCCAGCAATATGCTCAAGCCAGCCCTGTCTCGCGGCGAAATTCAGTGCATTGGTGCAACCACATTAGCGGAATATCGTAAGCATATTGAAAAAGATGCCGCTTTGGAACGGCGTTTTCAACCGGTCATCGTGGGGGAGCCGTCAGTGGAACAGGCCGTCGAGATCCTGCAAGGAATAGCCGATAAGTATGCTCAATTTCACAATGTCGTCTACACACCCGAAGCGATAGAAGCGGCCGCTTCGCTATCACATCGGTATATCTCAGATCGCAGTCTTCCCGATAAGGCCATCGACTTGATGGATGAGGCGGGGTCTCAGAAAAAAATTGAAAATAACTATCGGCCGGTCGAAGTCTCCCAGCTAGAGCAACAAGTAGAAGCGTTGGTCAAAGAAAAGAACGAGCTAGTGAGCAACCAAAACTATGAACGTGCCGCTGCGATTCGCGACGAGGTTAGGCGTCTTAAGCAAGAAGTCGAAGAAGCTCGTCAACGGTGGGAAAATCACTCAGAGGCTCAACCCCGTACCGTAACGGTTGAAGATATTCAAAATATTTTGGCCGACGTTACCGGGATTCCTTTGAACCGGATTGCCCAAACCGAAGCAGAAAAACTCTTGCAGATCGAGGCGTTTTTGCATCAGTCGGTCGTGGGGCAGGAAGAAGCGATCTCGGCGATTGCCTCATCCATCCGCAGGGCGAGGACAGGTTTAAACTCTCCTCGCCGTCCGTTGGGCTCATTTATCTTTTTAGGTCCCACCGGCGTTGGTAAATCTTTGTTAGCTAAGACTCTAGCGGATTTTCTTTTTGGCAGTACTGAAAACCTCATCCGTCTGGATATGTCTGATTTTATGGAAAAGCACAACGTCAGTCGGTTGGTGGGGGCACCTCCGGGGTATGTGGGGTACGAAGAAGGTGGACTTTTGACCGAAAAAATTCGTCGCAAACCTTACAGTGTGGTTCTGCTGGACGAAATTGAAAAAGCCCATCCGGACGTTTTTAATCTGCTGTTACAGATTCTCGAAGAGGGAGAATTGCAGGATAACCTAGGACACACCGTATCGTTTAGAAATACCATCTTGATTATGACCTCGAATGCGGGGGCTAGACAAATCACCAAAGCCGGCGGCATGGGCTTTCAGATGCAAGAGGGGCTTTTGAACTATCAAGAGATCAAATCCTCGGCCATGAATGAACTGAAACGCCTCTTTCGGCCGGAGTTCATCAACCGCGTTGATGAAATTGTGGTATTCCACGCCCTTACGACTAAAGAAGTCGAAGTCATTTTTGACCTTTTACTCGGTGAAGTTCGCGAACGCCTCTTACAGCGCAATCTTCATTTAGAAATGACGCCTAAAGCGAAAGCGTGGTTGATTCAAAAAAGCTACGACCCTTTGTATGGGGCCCGTCCCCTGCGTCGGGTTCTTCAACGTGAGCTAGAAGATGTGCTTTCTACCGAGATTTTAAAAGGCCATTTAGAAGCTGGTGACCGCATTGTTGTCGAGCTACGCCGCGAAAAGCTAGCATTAAAAATTCGAAAACCATCGCAACCGGAACCGGCACCGGCTCGATGAGAAAAGTTCTGCTCCTGGGGGCCTTGTTGTGGGCAGTCGGGGGGGCTTGGGCGGAAACACCTCATCACCTCTGGTCAGCCATGGAACAGGCTTTCAACGCTCAATCGTGGACAGAAACCGCCGAATTGGGAACTCGGTTTCTTGAATCGTATCCCGATGATCCCCAAGCTGGGCCAGCCTGCTTCTTGCGAGGCATGGCGCTATTACGCTCTGGGTACCCTGAACAGGCCCTGGGGAGCTTTCAAAAAGCCTCACGGCTGGTTTCTTCAGGACCGCTCAAGCAACGTTTGCCTTTTTGGGAAGGTTATGCGGCGTATCAAGCCGGCCAGTACTCTACGGCTGTGGCAGCCTGGGAACGCCAGATTAAGCTCGCGCCAGACTCTGAGCTTACGGCTCAAGCGTGGTTTTATTTAGGGCTGGCGCGCCAAAAGCTGGGTGAATCGTCGGCGGTTCAGGCATGGACAAAATTCTTAGACCAACCGCGAGCCAGTCAGCTCAAACCGCAGGCTTTGATTCGTCTTGGTGATTTTCTTGTCAAACAACAACCAGAGAAGGCTCAAAAAGCCTGGGAACGCCTCATTCGGGACTACCCGCATAGCGCGTTGGCGCCGGATGCCGCCTTAAGGTTGGCACCCTTGTTGGCCTCAAAGAATCCCGACCAGGAATCTAGCCTGTTAGAACAGGTGTGGAAGAACCACCCCAGCCGGGCCTCAGAACTGCTACCAGTCTTAATTGATATTGAACAACGGCAAAACCAATGGTCTCGAGCGGCACACTTCGTTCGGGCCTACCTTGAAGGGGAATTACCTGCGTCTGTTCGTCAAAAAGCTTGGTCCGATTTAGCTTGGTTACAAACTCAGCTTCACGAAGATTCTGCCCTTTCTTGGTCAAAAGCCGCCCAAGGTCCTGATGAAGAACTTGCCGCTAGGGCTGAGCTATCGTGGGCATTAGCCAAAGAAGCTTCTGGTCAAAAGGCTACAGCCGCTCAAGAGTCTTATCAATGGGCCCTGGACCACTCTCGGGCGCCAACAGAAACTCTCTTGTGGAATAGCGTTAGGCTTTGGCGTGAGCAAGAACGTTGGGAGCATGCTCAGAGCGCTTTGAAACTTTTACTGCGACGTTACCCTAACTCTTCGCAAGTTCCTACCTACCTGCTCGAAGACGCAAAACTTGCACAACAGTTGGGAAACTCCAGCCAGGTGCTCAAAATATGCCAACAATTGGGGACAAATTATGCACCAACCCCCGAAGCTCACGAAGCCCTCTATTTAATGGGTATGGTTTACCTCAACCGAGGGGAACCCCTCCGGGCAGAGGGCTACTTCTACACACTGATGGAGCGGCTCGGCAATGGTCAGACCAGCCAAAATGCGAACCCTGAGCAAAAGGATCTGTACTGGCGGGCTCTGTTGGCACGGGGTATGGCTTTTTTGGATGGTGGGAAGAATGATCTGGCGCAAGCTAGTCTCAAACGATTGATCAATGAAAGCCCCGAAGGGCCTTGGACGGGGGCCGCTTGGTCCGCGTTAGGTGCTGTGCTTTTTCGAGAAGCTCGCTACGAAGAGGCTTCTGAGGCCTATGCCCAGGCGGTTGCCCATCTCAAATTACCCGGTCAGTTACCTGACCAGGAAAAGGCGGCCTGGTATCAGGCCCAGTCCTTAAGTACCGGGCAGCTGTGGGTAAAGGCAGTACCCGCTTATGCAAGTTTTGTCAAAACCTATCCCGAGTCCTCACACCGACAAGAAGCCCTGTTTTTAGAGGGGCTGTGCTTGGTGCGACAAGGAAAGCCCCAACAAGCTTTAGCGGTTTGGACGCCTCAATTGACGCGTCGGTCTCGTTCGTTACCGGCAGACTGGTGGGAAGAGGCCGCGGCAGCTGACCTTCAGCTGGGACATACCACTCAGGCATGGCAACGTCTTGAACAGATGGCTGACGTTTATCATAACACTCCCGAGGTTGTTGCTGCACTTTTGAATCGTTGGGCTCAAACCGCCCAAAGTTTGGGTAAGGCCGAGGAGGCTGCGAAGGCGTATAGCTA
>JABEVK010000117.1 GCA_013044245.1 Spirochaetales bacterium
GCCTATGCTCCTCCCCCACCACCACCCGTGCCCTCCAACCAACCCCAGGTACCGCCTGTTATCCCTGTACCCTATCCGTATCCTTTTCCGCCCTACCCGCAAATCCCACCATCACCTTTGCCCGTATCGTCACCTTTGCCTGTATCGCCACCTTCACCGATGGCTCCACCGACACCACCTCCACCTTCACCTTCACCTTCACCTGCGCCAGCGCCAACGCCACCAGAACCTCCCCAAGCTGAGCTTCCCCAAGAAGTTGAATTTCTTGAAGATGACCTTTCGGTCTTTGACGAGGTACCTGAACTTCAGGTCGAGGATATTCCGCCGCCTCCCGAAGAACCACCGGTGGAAGATTTATCGGCATGGGAAGAAGAACCCCTCGAATCTCACGACGATTTGCCCGAAACGGAAGAAATCGAGGATCTTGAAAAAGCAGAATCAACGGTTCCCCAAGAACCCCTTCTCGATGGACAGCCAGAAAAAGTTCAAGCTCTTATTGACTACTTAGGAAAATTGTCTCAATTTTTACCCCCGCCAGTCAAAGAAAAGCTCTACGATGATAATATTCCCTTGAAATTGGAGAAAATACGTCTTAGTCTTACCCCCAAGGACAGTGAGCCTCCTTCGTTTTGGCCGGTTAAAGGCGAAGCCCCTTCGGTGACGAAAGAAAAGCTCAAAAACATCCTGGTCAAACTCAAGGAGAAGCTGAACGAATGAAAGGCGAGGAACTGCGAAAGGCTCTTTCGGCGTACATCGACAAGATGCCGCCACTTCCCACCAGCATCGGCAAAATCCTTGAAATTTGCCAAAAACCCAATGCCCAACCAGCCGACCTCAATAAGGTCATCTCGCTAGATCCTGTGCTTTTAGCGCGGGTCATGAAACTAATCAACTCCGCGTATTACGGTCTGAATCAAGAAGTCACCAGTCTGGTACGGGCCATCATCATGCTAGGCTTGAATACCGTTAAGAACTTAGCGCTCAGTACGGCCGTTCTAGGAACAGTAAACGCCGATCGCAATAAAGATGCCGCTCTCAACCTCGAGGGGTTCTGGCTCCACTCCCTGTGCGTCGGCGTCACCTCAAAGCTCATCGCCAAAAAACGTAATATCGCCGTACTAGACTTAGAAAACTATTTCTTTTGTGGTCTCTTGCACGATATTGGCAAGCTCCCTTTGAACAACCGCGTTCCCGAAATCTACCTCCAGGCCCTTCAACATTGCGCTGTCGACCGCACACCACTTTTTCGCGCCGAAGAAAAAATCATGGAATACACTCACTGCCAAGCGGGTGCTCTTATCATCTCGGCGTGGAAGCTAAGCGACGATATTTTAGATGTGGTGGCGTGGCACCATGACCCCGCCGGATACCAGGGACAGTACAGTGACCTCGTTGCCTCGGTGTCCATCGCAGACTATTTTGCCAACATTATGGAAATCGGTTTTTCAGGAAACCGCTTTCCTGTGAAACCTGCTCCCGAAGTGTTCCGAAGTCTTGGCATCAGTTGGCAAGATGTCGAAGACTTAGAGCCGCAAGTTCGTCAAGAAATTGAAAAAGCAAAAGTCTTTTTGAGGTTAGCATGAACATCCGCCTTTGGGGTGTACGGGGGTCTATCCCCTGTCCGGGACCACAAACCGCTGTATTCGGAGGAAATACCGCTTGCATGGAGCTGTCCTGGGGGCCCGAAGACAGTCACGTGTTAGTTGTAGACGCGGGCTCCGGCATTCGTCCCCTAGGCAATCAGTGGATGCGAACTCGTTTCCCTCAGGGGCCTATCAAGACCCGCCTTTTGTTTTCACACACGCACTGGGACCATATTATGGGTTTTCCCTTTTTCACCCCGATCTTCATCCCATCGACAGAGATTGAAATCTATGGTCCCGTCACTTTCGAAGAAGACTCGTTAGATAAGGTCATTGGTGGTCAGCTCCAGTACCGTTATTTCCCGGTCACCATGGCTGAATTGGCGGCGAAAATCACTTACTACCGCTTACAAGAAACTCAGCTTGAGTTCGAATTGGGGCTGAAAGTAACCACCAAGTACCTTAACCACCCCATCACCTGCTTGGGTTATCGGTTTGAGCACGAAGACAAAGTCATCGTCACGCTCTTCGACCATGAACCGTTTCGCAACCTTTTTATCACAGACCCTCAGAACCCCGATTTTGATCAAGAGGTGTTCGAAGAAGGCGAACGCGCCGCGGCCGAAGAGAATCAAAAAATTCTTGAATTTATGCATAATGCGGATGTTGTGGTCCACGATGCTCAGTATACCGAAAAGGAATACCGCAAAAACCGAACCGGCTGGGGACACTCGTCCATCGAATGGGCGATCAATGCGGCCCACAAGGCCGGGGTGAAAACCCTTGTCCTGATGCACCATGATCCAGAACGCCTCGATAGCGAGCTCGAGAAGTTTCAAAAAAATTATGAACGCCTCATTCAGCAAAAATCGAAAATGAAACTGGTCTTTGCCCAAGAAGGCATGGTATTCTAAGGGCATGGCCCAGCCACCCGAACGCTACGAACCCGGAGAACTGGAATCCACCCGCCGCCACCTCGGCGACCTGAGTCCTGCCGAAGCTCGCACGATGGCAGAAAAAATCGGGGGGGAGGTAGGTGTAGAACGAACTCCCGATGCCGTTGAAGAAGAATATGAAAAACTCAGGCAAAAAGCTGGCGAGTTCACGGAAAAAGAACCACGCCGACAGTCACGGTTTGTGCCAGCTAGTCCAGCCTACCGCGTGGTGCGCTCGACACGTCCTGAGCGAATTCTCCCCAAAATGCGTTGGCGGGAGCGGGTCAAAACCGATTTTTATTGTTCTAAGCATGATTTGCGTCTCAAAACCAAGTTTCAAGCCTGGCAGACGGTATTCTCGCTCATTCGGTTAACCCCGGACTTTGTGAACCCCCGCTTTCTCATCGAAAGCGACCATCTGGTCTTTCGTGATTTAGAGTCTTTAGTTCTTTCCGTGCGTAGTCTTTCTGCCCCGCAGTACAAAAACGCCCACCAAAATCTGCGGCGTATACCTCTTTATAATGACATTATCCATATTTTACGGTCCTGGGATATCGAAGCCATCAGTCAGGAGCTGACCAAACTTCAAAGGATGCCTCGTGGTCGCAGTTTCGGTGAACTCGAGCCCCTCGCCAAGTTAATGATGACACCCCTTTTGAAGCTCTCCCGGCTCAATATGCATGTGCATCTGTTACCCGCACTGACCAAGATGTATGAGTTCGCCCGCCTCTACGTTGCGGTAAAGCTAGAGCGCGAGCGCTTGTTGACCTGGTTTTCGGTAGCCCGCGAGGCTCTTCCGCTGGCTTTTCAGACGCTTCGTCATCGTCTGCACCCTGTGTTGCTCAAATTGCTTTGCTCTCACTTCCTCGAAGAAGATGCCTTTTATGTCGATATGCAAGCAGAATTGCTTGCCCTGGCGGGACTCACCGAAGCCGACTTGCTCGTCGAAGCGCCCGCTCGTACCGACGCCTTAGCTCCGGTGGAGTCCTCCGATGAGGAAGAATCAGACTCCCCTGAAGAGGAATCTCCCCAAGGCCTTGGCGCTCATGGGTTCGAACTTCTTGATCAAATTTTTCCCAGGGCTGGCTGGTCAACCCTTGAGACAAAACCCGACCTCATTGCCTACTTTCAGCCATTAGTCGAGTTCCCTAAAGGAGCGGAACTGCTCCCGCAAGATGATCCTTTGCATACGATTTTGCCTTTGTCCGAAGTCCTTCAACAGCTCTTCTTCGGTTTTCAATCGTTTCGTTGGGGTGCCGCCCGCGAAAAACAGCGGGAGGGCCTCACCTGGCAGGAGCGGGTGGACAAATCGATTGCACGCTGGCATTTCTTTATCAACGAATTCTTTTCGAAAAGCTATTTACCTCAGCTCCAGGACTATTGCCGCGAAATTGAGCGTTCCTTGCCCCGTGGGTCAGACATTCGCCGTCGTGAACACCAAATGTTGTGGGTCAAGCGACAATATATGTTGCCCCATTTGAATGTGCCTATCCTCGAGGAAGCGCGCGCTCAAAATCTGGGTTACCCCAGCTTAGCCGTTCAGGTCAAAGAAATGATCGAACTACTTTCGCCGGTGGCCGTTGAGATTGAGCGACACCCGCCTCAGCCGTTGTACTGTTTAAACCCTGACGACAAGGTTCAATTTCCTGTTGAGACGCCAATTGCCGCCCGGTTTATGGCCGTAATGCGGCGGGTTGTTCGTCCCGAGTCCGGAGGAATCCGCATCATTGACCAGGCAACCAACCGAGGCCTTTTATACGTGACACTTTCTTTATTATCGACCTTGGATTACTTGCTTTCCGTTCCTGATAACCTTTTGTACCGCCGTCCTCTGGCTAAACTTTACCGCACCTCTGGCAGACCCTACGATGACAAACCGGTCTACAATGTGGCCGCGCCCAATACTGTGGCTCTTCTGAAAAAACTTAACGAGCTTCAGCCCCCTGAAGCTTCTGAAGCAGAATGGACTGATCGACTCAAAGTGCTCTATGGGCCGTTCTTGGTTCAAGAGGATCTCAAACAACAAATTCAAAAGTACCACGAGGAACGAACACCCTTTACGGTCGTCTACTTTCGCGCTCTTTCAGGCGAAAACTCACGTTTGGCCAGTTTACTCAAAACTTTCAAAGACTCTCGTCAAACCGTCAGCCGTCCTGACGCCGATACGTTCTTATTGCTTTTTTCTGAGCAAGAGGAGGATGAAGCAGAGGACGCCGCCCGCCGCATCCTTGTCGCGGCCGCCAATAGTACACCGCCTATGCAAGCCGCCGCTTTTGTTGTGCCTTACCAGAATGGCTGGTCGCTAGAGCGACTGCTTGCCTCTGCCGGAAAAGGCTGGGCCGCCTCCCACGATGTTCCCCCTCAAATTCTAGGAGTCTGGTCGTCCTCTCTCCAGATATTTGAGTTTCGATCAGACCTGCCTACCGTTGTCTCTTAAGTCTGTCGGCCTTCACGAAGCTTGATCCAAAAGCGCTCTTGCACCTTGGGCCCCACGTTACCCAAGGCTTCGGCGACATCTTCGGTTCGGCCAAGGGCCAGGCGGCGCAAGGCCTCAAGTTCGAGCTTACTAAACCGCACCCCGCCCAAAATATGATTCTCGAAAGCCTCGACCGCCACGGGAGCCACGGCACGAGTCAGTTCCAGCATCACTTCGGCGTACCGGCGAATCTCAAGCTGAGCGTGCGGGTCTAACCGCAGTTCCAAAAAGTGAAAGAGGTTGTGCAGGTCGATCGACCAATACCATTCTGTATATAAACTGAGCGGGAGGTTGATACGGGCGAGTTCGCGGGCCAGCCCCTTTTCGACCAAGCTTTGGTACTCGGCATACGAACGTTTTTGTCCTTCGGTCAGAAGGGCTAACGCCTCGCTTTTGAGAACGTCAGGAACTTCCTCGCCCCGACCCTGCTTGTTGTCCTGGCTTTGATAACTGATATCTGCCGGGTCGGGCACGTAAAAATCATCCCGCATAACGCTGTAGCGTCCTGAAATCTCATTGAGCTTGGCCGTGCGGTGACGCACCCATTGCCGCGCCACAAAAATGGGCATTTTACAGTGAAAGGTCAGGCTGACCTGTTCGAACGGAGAGGTATGCTGATTCCGCAACAGGTATTCAATCAGACCCTTGTCCTCGCGAAAGGTCTTGGTTCCTTCGCCGTAACTAACCCGGGCTGACTGTACAATCCGGGCGTCACCGCCTAGATAATCGACCAGCCGGACAAACCCTTTATCAAGTACCGGGTACTCCCTATCCAGAATTGCTTCTGCCTCGGGCACAATGATACGAGCCATGCGCGCCGCCTCCCGCCCCCATGATAGGGTAAGCAGGGAGCGCCGTCAACGCGATAAATGGGTTTCGAGGCGCTGTTCCACCCTTAGCTGGGTGCGAAACGCTTCGAGGTGGGTTAAAATGTAATTGGTGCTGTAACGCCTTCCTGTGAGCACTTTCACCGCTTGAGCCACTTCGAGAGGGCTCAAACTAGCCACGTCGCTTTGCAGAATATTTCGGCGGTAAAGATGGATGTACCACTGTCCTAACGAGTTGCGCTGTTGAACCCAGCCGGGATCCCAGACACAGGCCAAGGGGTTAAACACCTCGCGCGGCGTGGCGACTTGCGGTTTAGCCTCCGAAGCCAGGTAGGCTTCAAGTTTGGCCTTCCAAGCTCGTAAAAGCGGGCTATTCTGATCACCGAATCGGTCCAACGGCAACAAAAGCCCACTGAGCTTCTGCACCAACATCATCGTTTGCCACGGAGTAAAGGTGGCGATATCCGCCAGGGTGATGGTGGCTTGTCCCACCTTCCAGTAGGCTTCTGCTCCCTCCCAGCGCAGGAACGAGGAATCAAACGGTAAAGACCGTTCGGCGGCAGTTAAGGCAGGTGCATCAGGGTGATCGTCGGGCATCGACCAGCTCACGAGGCTTACGAGGCTGACGACGGTAACGGCCACGAGTTTCCATCTCTTCATTTTTCTTAGTATCGGCGGTAGAATGCAGTTTCATCATGGGCAACTTATGAACAAAAAACCTCGGCGTTTTGGCAACCTTCTGCTGAGAATCCTCCTCGCCCCATTCTTGGTGTACTTTGGCATGGTGATCGTCTTGACGGTGACCTACAAGTTCGTGAATCCACCGGTTTCGACCCTGATGCTTTTACGGCGCTTTCAGGGACAGGAGATCCACCCCATTCGCTTTGTGAGCTACTTTGAGCTCCCGCTTTTTGCCCGTAAGGGCATTGTCCACTTAGAAGACCCGACGTTTTGGACCAACGACGGCATTGATCTGGGTGCTATTCGCGATGCGTGGGAAATCGACCAAAAGCTCGGACGCCCTGTCTACGGCGGCAGTACGATTACCCAACAGTTAGCGCGAACGCTGTTTTTGGTTCCTGATAAGTCCTACTTGCGCAAAGGACTCGAGATAGCTACTGCCCTAATCATGAACCCCATCCTGGGGAAACGTCGAATTTTGGAGCTGTACTTAAACTCGATCGAATGGGGACCCGGCATCTTCGGGATCAACGCCGCCGCTCACTACTGGTACCATGCTGACGTTCGTGACCTCAGTGCCGACCATTTGGCGCGACTCGAGGCCATCATTGTTAACCCGAGGTACTTCAAGCCTTATTGGTTGCCCGAACGGGGTGGCGTTTTAGAGCGTTATCAAGCTCTGATGGGTCGGTAGGGTCTTCGGGCCAGGCGTGTTTGGGATAGCGGCCTCGATAATCCTTGCGGACCTCTCGGTATGAGGTCTTCCAGAACCCCGCGAGGTCGGCGGTTATTTGTAGAGGCCGCCCCGCCGGAGACAACAAGTGCAACACTAGCGGCCTGCCCAACACCTGGGGAGCTTGTGCCCAGCCGAAAGCCTCCTGAAGCTTGAGTTCTAAATAAGGCCCATGGGGACCGTATTCTATCCGTCGACGTTTTCCCGACGGCAAGGTTACCCAGCGTGGTGCCTGTGCTTCTAACCGTCCAGCGTCAGGTCCAAGCCGATACGTCAAAGCTTCTTGCAGGCGCTCGGCGGTCATCACAGCCCCGCCGGCGAAGTTCAAAAATGGTACAGCCCACGTCTCGAGTTCCGCCACAAGGGTCTGGTCAGTCCACGCCGCCGGGTCAGGACCCTTTCCCCCGGCCGCCCAAGCTCGTATCCGGCCCAACAAGGCCTGAACATCCTCTGCCCAGGGCAAACAATCCAAGCCTTGGGCGGCTACCGCCTCGACCCATGCGGCCGCCACCAATTCTGGTGACTGTGCCAACGGCACTCCGGTCCGTTCTAAAAGTAAGGCACCCCATCGCCGTACCCGAAACAATTTGGGAGTCAAAGGCGTTTCAAGCTCCCAAACCAAACCTTGGTCCGAGGCCAAACGCTCTACTTCTTCGCCCGTCAACGGCGCCGCCGCCCAAATACGGCCCACGGTAGTCCCGGCGTCGGCTTCAGCGACAGCCAGCCACCGTTCGCGCGCTAAGTTGCCCGTCACCGTTAAACTCCGCCCCCCGGCCGACTGATACTGTGAGACGGGGCCCTGATGACTACTTTCGGGCCCTGTTTGGCGTTGACATACTCGTTCGGGAAAAGCACGAGCCAAAAGCGGCCCTACCAAGGCGGCAACCGGAGCTTCTGGTTTGACTCCCAAACGGTGGCAGAGGTTTTGCCAGCGCCGATAGGCCGAACCCGAAAAGCTCAATCGCTGTCGAAAATCTGTGTCGGGACGAGGGTTGCGTTCTTCTAAAGCGATGACGCACGCGGCGGCGGTTGGTAAGGCTCCCAGGTCTCGCCCTTCAGCTAAGAGCCGTCCCAAGCGTGGTGAAACTCCCCACTCCTGTATCTTTTTGCCAAGATTGGTAGGTCGTCCGGCTTGAACGGCCCCTAAGGTTTCAAGTAACCGAAGCGACTGGTCCCACCCAGCCTCACTGGGAGGTGTGACCCACCGCAAGTCTGCAGGCCGATGCGCCCCCCATAATAATGACGACAGGACCAGACCCGATAACTCTGAACGGAGAATTTGCGGTGGAGTAAACGGTTCGAGCACCTCGTCAGCCGCCCACAGCCGCCAACACTGCCCGGGCCGTACACGACCGGCACGCCCCCGACGCTGGTCGGCCGAGGCCTGACTAACTCGTTCAGTGACTAGTTTATCCATTCCTGTGCGCAGGTCGAGGCGTACGAGGCGTGACCAACCGGCGTCGATCACCATGTCGACATCTGGTAAAGTAAGGCTGGTCTCGGCCACCGCCGAGGACAAGATGGTACGCCGTTGGGATCCAGGGCTCAAGAGTGCCGTTTGATCCCCGGGCGCCAGAGTGGCATGCAACACGGACAAAAGCTCGTTGTGTTCCGCGGCAGGTCCATCAAGGCGTTCTTTGACTTGTTGAATTTCGGCCCAGCCCGGTAAAAAGACCAAAAGGCTTCCCGACGTCGCCGTCCAAGCTTCTTGAACGGCTTGGGCAATAGCCTCACTAGCGGTCCGCATAAGGGGCCGATAGGTTGTTACTACCGGAAAGGTTCGTCCGGGCGAGAATTCTACGACCGCATCGGGGAGCACCGTGCGCATTGCCTCGGTATCTAAGGTGGCTGACATCACCGCGAGGCGCAGGTCATCCCGTAGGTTTTGACGTATATCGAGACAAAAGGCTAAGCCCTGGTCGCCTTCGAGGGTGCGTTCATGAAACTCGTCAAAGATCACGACCCCTACCCCTTCAAGGCCTGGATCGTGGCTTAACAGACGGAGCAACACGCCTTCGGTAATAAACTCGAGCCGGGTAGACTGAGAAACTCGGGTTTCTTCACCAGTGCGAAAACCGGCGAGTTGCCCCACCTCAGTCCCGGATAAAACGCTAGCTCTCTGCGCGGCGGCATAGGCGGCCAGACGTCGTGGCTCCAGAACCAGAACTTTTTGGCCATTGAGCCACGGTTCGTCTAATAAGGCTAAGGGAAGAAGGGAAGTTTTGCCCGCACCCGGTTCTGCTGTTAACAGCAGAGGAAAGTTCTTCCTCAAGACCTCACGGCAGGCCGGTAAGAGAGCAAGAAGGGGGAGTGGGCCTCCGCGGGAGGCCAGATCCAAATCGGTCACAGAACCCGAAGGCTACAGGCCCAGCGAGTGAGAGTCTAACAGGGTTAGGAATAGTCCCACAAAGGTCAGCGAAAGGAGCCAACCGAGAAAACCTGCATGAATCAAAAGGCGGCGTTTGGGTTGCTTACGAAGCGAACTCCACGGTAGGTCTGTCGCGATCATTCCCAGCCACCCCACAAAGGAGCCCAGGTAAGTCGTTAAGGCCGTAAAGTCTATCCAGCCACGCCAACGCACCGTGGTGTGCAAGGTCAGCGGAAGCCAAATTTTACTAAAAAGCTGGTAGAAAACCCAGGCAAAGGCTATGGTTCCTAAGTAACCAGCGATCATATTGACGGTTTTCCAAGCACCTACCGATTCTTGTCGGTAAAGAACAATCAGCTCGGTTGCCGTCACAACCAAAAGCATGGCCATCGGCAAACCGAAGTAAAAAAACAGATTCCAGGGTTGGTTGGCCGACAGCAGGTCCCAAAAATGCGAGTCTGGCATGTCACATCCTCGCTGTCATTGTCCTGCACGTCGGCCATGGTGTCAACTGGTACGTTGACGGCCCCAGGTTACTTCTTAACGCGTTCTTTGTAGGTACCGTCGCGGGTGTCGACGCGGATCCATTCTCCCTGTTCGCAGAACAACGGGATCATGATCTCGTAACCGGTATCCAGCTTGGCATGTTTCATGGAGCGGCCCGAGGTATCACCCTTGATGCCGGGTTCACAGTAGACCACTTCGCGATCAACGAGAATGGGGAGCTTAACCGAAACAGGCTTGCCCTCGTAAAAGACGATCTCGACGTCCATGCCTTCCCAAATAAAGTTAGGGGCATCGCCAAGGTCTTCTTTATTGATTTCGTACTGCTCGTAGGTTTCATTATCCATGAAGTTGTACGTATCACCGGTGTTGTACTGAAAGTTCATCTTCTTGGTGTCCAGATCCACGTCTTCGAACGTGTCGGACATTCGGTAGGCGGCGTCAGCGGTCACGCCGCTCAGTAAGTTCTTGACGCGCAGTTTCGTAACAGACATATTGCGTCCGGTTTTGGTTCCTTCGAGCTTTTGGACCACCAGGACTTCACCGCCGTTTTTGAAACAGTCGCCGACTCTCAATTCGGATGCTGCGATCATAAATTTTCCTCGTAAATTAGTGTGAGACAGGATTATACCTTAAATCTCCTAAGAAATTCCAGCAGGGAGGCCTCTAAACGGAGATGATTTTTGGCATACTGGGCAAATTCGCCTAGCGCTCTTTCTAATGCCGGTGCTTCTTCCCATAAAACAGAGAAATCTCCGCGTCCTTGCCCCTCGGCATTTCGCTCATTCAACTCGCGGTGAAGTGTGGCCCAACGGTCAAACAGCGTCTGGTCGGCAAACCAGGGCCGCAAAACCTCTAAAAATGCTTCCACCTTGACGCTTTGCCAACCTTCGGGCTGAAGGTAGGCCTGCCACACAAATGGTTTACCCATCAGAACCGCCCGCGCCCAAGAATCCTCGCCCCGCACAACCAAAGCGTCCATCGTCCATAAAAGCTGATCAAACTCACTTTGGTTGACAAAAGGCAGTTCCACCAGACGTACAGGCGGAGCAATACTGCGGCCCAAGGCCTCTTGAGACCGACCAGCCGCCGCAAATACCACCACGTCGCGCCCCGTGCGCGATCCCCAAGCGGCCAACGCTTTAGCAAAACTCGTGTAGTCGTGCTCGTACGAAAACACCAGCACACCAAAGGCGTCCGGGGGTAACCCCGGGGCGTACCGAAACCAAAGATCCTTCCGTAAGCTGACGCCGGTGCGTTCTCCCCGAGCCAAGAACTCCCGATCTTGAAACAAGCCTCCGGTTCCAGGCCGAAACCCCGGCACATAAAAGTATTTTTCGACACCAGTAACGCCCTGAGGCGAAGGCAAAAGGTGATAATCGACCGCCCAGGCTTCGGCGGTTAGGTATTCGAGATGGATCCATAGCCGACACCGCAAATCACGCGCCCGGCCCCGGCAAAACTGATCCAGTAGGGTTGCCGGTGATCGTTCGCCAAAGGCCTCAATCCAAACATCGGCCAACGAGGCATCGAAGGCAGAGTCGTGAGCGTCCCAGACCTCAACCTGCCCGGTATGAGGGGCCAAAGCGCGAAACGTCTGTCGACCTTCGACGACCAAACGAACGGTCAAGGTAGGGTCGAGTTGGACTAGCGATTTGGCCAAACGCCAGGCCACCGCCGCGTCGCCATAATTGTCGATCACGCGGCAGAAAATATCGATCCGCATCACGACACACCCCTAGGTTCTGCGGTATATTCAGCACCAACCATGCGCAAAATTTTACCCTTTTTGTTTGTTTGGACTTTTGCGGCCTTGCCCGCCTCGGCTCAGCTGTTATCCGACCTAAATAACCCGATCTACCACGATCTGCGGACTTGGCAAAACCAAGGCTATATTCGCTTGTTGCCAATGGTCGAACCCTACTCGGGTATTCTGATGAAAGCTTTACTCCGCGAAGCGGAAGAAAACGGCGACGCTACTGTCAAAGCCCGAGCTTTGGCCTACGAAAACAAGTATTTTAAGCCCCTTACCTACCCTGACACCCACCTGAGCCAGTATAGCCTGTCTTCAAGCCGGGGCTATTTTGGGCTTAGCCAGGTCAGTGAGCAGCTTCGCGGTATGCTGGGACCTTACGTGTACTTGGACGGCGCCTACTCGCTCTTGGGCTTAGAAACCACCTCGAGCGACCCCAACCTCGACATCAACAACATTGGTGCCCAGCTAGCCCCCATCGGTACCACGTTGCCCGGTGATTATAAGGTAGACAAAACAGCCGTGTCAGCCAAAGGTCAGCAGTTTGCCGTCACCTGGTCATACAACACCTCGCTCAGTGTGGGGAACAGCGCCATTTCCTTTCAAACAGGCTACTCGCGTACTGCTATCGACCCCTATCAAAATGACTCCATCATCCTGTCGCCTCAAGCCCAGGCCGCGCCACAAATGCTATTAACCTGGCGAACGCGCGATACCGCCTACCAGTCCTTATTCTTGGCGTTAGCAGCCCGCGATATTGCAGGACAAGGCCCAGGGGCTCCCCAAAAGTACCTGAACTTCAGCTCGTTTCAGTGGCGAACTCCCAGCCCTTTGGAGCTGGATCTTTACCAAACCGTAATTTATGGCCAGCGTGTAGACTTGGGGTATTTCATTCCCGGGTTTCCCTTTATGCAAGCAGAAATGTACGGGAATACAGACAACCTGTTCTTGGGCGCCGGGGCCAAGTATTTCTTTCCCCACGGGCTTAGGGCCGACGCTCAACTCTACCTTGATGATTTTACGATTGTCAGCGCTCTTGCGGGCAAAAACCCCGGCTTTAAGGCGGCTGGCAACCTCAACCTTGACTGGACCCCCGAGGACCCGGGGATTTTGGAGCAGGTAGGGCTGGAATACACCATCGTGACGCCGTATACCTACACCCACACCCCCGACTATTTAGATAACCCCAATACCACCAATTACACAAACTATGTTAACGGCGTATCAGGTGCCTCCGATCCTATCAACTACCTCGACTACACCAACAACGGGTCGTCCCTCGGGACCGTCATCGGGCCCAACTCAGACCGACTGCGCCTCAACGCTCGGTTTCGCGGCCCCGCGAAGAGCACCTTTACCTACGAACTGTCGATGATCCGCCATGGTGACGCCTCGGCGGGAGCCAATACCGCGTACTACACGTATTTGCAGACGCTAAACCCGGGCCTATGGGGTACCGTCTTCGACCCGGGGTATGACACCAACAACGGCGGGAGCAAGAATCTGTTCGAGACCATGCATTTTTTGACCCAAAACAATGTCATGACAGTGTTCCAGACCTCTGTAGGCTTTCAGATCCCCGTTCCGATGGGCAAAACGCTGTTGACACCGTTTGTGAACGTGCTGGGCGAATGGTACACGAACCGGGGAACCGTAATCGGCGACAATGGCTTTACGGCGTTCGTGACCGTAGGCGGTACGTGGGATTTTTAGGCCAAGATGAAAAAGAAACTGGCGTTTGGCTTGTTGCTGGGCCTCTGGGCCTTGAATGGAATTCTCTGGGGACAAACGCTGGGAGGGATTTTTGCGCCGTATGACAGGACCGCTGGCTCGCAAGACCTAAGTAGGCACAGTGTAGGCCAACTGTTGGCTTGGGCGGCGGCAAAGGGCGCCAATGTCTTTGATCTGTTAGACGAGGCGGGGTTATACCTGAAAGGTCAAGGGTTGCGTCTGACCGTACGGGGTGATGATTTACGAGCTGAGGCGGAGGGTAAGTATGACCTTGGCGGGCCACGCGTCGACGCGCTGTTCACCTTGGCTACTCTCGA
>JABEVK010000118.1 GCA_013044245.1 Spirochaetales bacterium
ACACTATATTGACATCTTCTATAGTTCGGCTCTATATTTTTCTAAGGGGGACAAAAAATGGAACATGGTTATTGGGAACACACTCTTGAGATAGACGGACTTTGCCGATCTGAGTTGCTAGATCCTGCTGGGAAGCTTCTGGAAAAACTAAGAAAAGCTATCACCCCAGAACTCACTCAAAAAGGCTTCACTCCGAAGTTGATAGAAAAAATTTTTATTCCGACTAGCATAATCATCTCAATGCATATGCTGGTTGCTGATTCACGAAAAACAACAGCAGATGTAATCACCGAGGAATGGGGGTGTCAGATCGAGGTCGACACAAACCTGTCACCTAATCAAGTTGTGATGCACCTTAAAAGCTGAGGCCCGACTACTGTGCCGCAAAAAAAGATAATTTTTGCCATTCAAGAAAACCAAACTGGCCCCATAATCATATGGGAATCTGGACGATGAAGCAGGGTGTGCGGCCACCACACTGCCAATCCGACTTGGTGCCTTTGAGGAAAGACAAATGAAAAAATGCTTTCTGATAGATATTTAGAGAACATTAAATGCATTTTCAATTCGAACACATTATATGTCAAATATACCACAATGAATGTCATTATGATTTGACAACGGCATAACATGTGTAATATTCTGAATACAAGAGGGCATAATGAAAACCATCGGATTTCACATTCAAAAAGGTGGCGTCGGTAAAACCACCTGTGCTGTTAACACTGCCGCCGAACTTGCTCTGGCACACAAAGTCCTGGTGGTAGACGCCGACCCCCAGGGCAATACGACGTCGTGGATGGTCACTGAAGAGATTGATAAAGACCTGTGTGACGTGCTCCAGGGCAAAGCTTCCTTGGGTGAAGCCATCAAGAAGGTTCGTGAAAACTTCTGGATTCTTCCCACCTTTGCAATAGGGGGGGAGTTGCGAGCCTGGACGGACGTCAATCTTGCCAACAAGCCAAAGGCCATTACGTTGAACGTTATGGGAAAGGCCCAGGAGCTTGGTTTCGACTTTGTCGTTTTCGACATGTCCCCGGGAATGGCCACACTGGAGAGAATGTTGGTCCGCAACTGCGACGAAGTGGTTGGAATCGTTAAGGCTGAATATTTCAGTTTCGACGGCATAGAAACCTATGAAGCAGAAATTCGAAAACTTCGAGAGGATTTCGACGCTGTTTTCGTTGCAGATAAGCTTGTGTTGAATCAGGTCAATAAAGGATTTGGGATTCACAACGCCTATGCTGAGAAGCTAGCCACGACAAAATACACCCTCTTTTCAATTGGCCAGTCCACAAAAGTGGCAGAGGCTCAGGTGCACCATCAAACCCTCAGAGAGTTTGACCCGAAGAACAAGGCAAACGACGAGTTTGCAAAAGTGGCGATCGCTCTTCTCAATAAGCAGCTCAGTCTGCTCGGAGCCTGAGATGGCGGCAAAGCGCCCTTCAATTCACGAAGCTGTTGCATCGGATTTTGCGACCAGAGACATTGAAAAAAAGTCGCCATCGCTTTTTGATGACGGCGCCAGGCTTGCAGAGAAGACCTTGACGATTCGGATCACGAAAGACGACTACACGGCTTTAAAACGGCTTTTCGCGAGTCATGGACTTTCTCTTTCAGCGGGCTTCCGTATGATGGCCAAAGACTATTTGGCAAAGCAACGATAGGCGATGGGAAAACATGGCTCAACCTGAAAAGATCCCTACCGCCCTGGTCCCGATTATATTCAGTCATTTTCCTTTACCGTACAAAGACCCGGGAACCAAGTTTGTTCGCGCCTATCCCGAGGGGGAGATGACATTGGTCAGCCCAAACGGGGTTCCATTTGGCAAGGCAGGTCGTTCTTTGGTCTCGATGATAACAACTCAGGCCATGGTTCAAGATTCAAAACGGGTTGAGCTAGGCCACGTCACCGAAGCATTCCGCCGTATGGGTACAGCTGTTACAGGCGGCAGGACGGGGAGTGTTCTGAGGATTGGGGAACAGTTCAACAGGTTTTTCTCGACGATGATTTCTATTGCGATGCGGGTCGAAAAAGAAGGTTTCCAGGGATTTCGCGGGAAGAACATGATCTTAGCCGAGGAAATGGAACTTTACTGGTCAGCTAGAGATAAAGACGTTCTTGCCCCAGGGCTTTTCCAGAACACCATAACCCTCTCACAGCCCTATTTTGATTACATCAGGACAAATTCAACACCAGTTGACCTCATTACCTACCATAGTTTTCAGTCGCCTAGAGACCAAGATTGGTATGCCTGGCTATCACGGCGAGTGTACGGTGTTTCAAAGGCCGGGTATGCAACGCTTGTAAAGTGGGATGATCTTTATATGCAGTTTGGTCCCGTTCTTCGTAATAACCGCCCAAAGTTCAGGAAAGATTTCAAAGATTTTATGTTGCTACTTTTAACCAAACACCCTGACCTCAGGGTCAAGCTCCAAGAAGAGGGCGTAAGCATTGCACCGTCGACGCTCATAATCCCAGAAGAGAAGAAAGGATTTGTCCAAACCTAAGAAAGTCCATTTTTTCAGACGCGAAATCACGCATAAATGGATGACATTTTCAATTTTCCGAACGGGTAAAAACTATAAGCGCTTATAGAATTCGCTTCTAATCCGAAAAAGTGCCAACTTTAGCTCAGGAACCCTTATACCTTGTGGATAGAAAAAGTTTTCCACGCATAAATGGATGACACCACGGGGGGGAATCGCACGCATAAATGGATGACGTTTCACGCATAAATGGATGACACGCTATTTATAAGGATCGCGCGCGCGTCCCTTAATACCTTAAATTTAAGACCTTAAAGGGTCCCACCTTGTGGGGGATAACTTTTAATTCTCGTTTTTAAGAAAAAACCGACCAGAAAAAGACACAACACCCACTATCATTTCCGGCTCAGGTAGTAGCCAAAGCCTGGAACTTCTACGCGAATGAGCTTTTTACACCATAGTTGTTGATTAGGGTATATCCTCAAGAGGCTATACCCTTTGACCGACCTCGACCATGGCCACTCCTTGGTCCAGAAAGGCTTTCACTTCCGGCCACTTGGCAGTAAAGTAACTTCGAAAGAAAGCGTTTGTAGAATTGCCTAGCCGCAAATAAACTAGTTGGGGCGGTGGCCCCCATTGGTCCAGCAACTGGAGGAAGTCGGAGTCTTTGGAAAGCAAAACGACACCTTCGGCTTTCGCCTTGGTGAAAATCTCAAGGTCAGAAGCGCGATCCATCCCGAGGTATTTCATCGAATAAGCATTGACCCCAAACGTCTCAGTAAACCAGCCAGAGAGGGCTGGAGGCAGCTGGGCATCGAGCCAGAGAGTCATGCCAGAACAAGCGCTGAGTCAAGATGTGTGGCGGCGAAGTGAAGGCATGCCCTAATGTCCGGCGCTTCAAGATCGGGAAAGTCTCTGAGAATCTCAACTTCCGATACACCTTGAGCCAACATTTCGAGAATATCGGATACACGTATCCTTATTCCCCGAATCGTTGGTCGGCCACCGCAAAGACCTGGAATGAAAGTTATTCTATCCACGCAACAATATTACCGCGAAGGGTGCTGTACCACAAGTCATGAAAGAAGGCCAAAACTCAGCCGAAAAGGGAAAGGAAGACAGGGGGGCTTAAAAAAGCCCTTTCTGACGAGTGTAGTGGCCAAACCTGAGAAGATACAACTTAGGCCACAAAACCCTGCCAAAAACCAGCCAAACGCATCCAAAAGGAAACTTAGAAGCCGTCATCTCAGATCCGATTATGAACCGCCTGTTTTAAATGAAGTCGGCAAAAAAACTTTTTGCGTGATCTTTTTTCTAGATTCAACCGCCGCGGCGAACTCTTTTTCAGAAACGGACTAAAAAAGAGCAGTTTTTCCACGCCTTCCACATGGCGGAATCCCAAAACGATGGAGGCCTGTGGTAGGGGTGGAAAAACCTCAAAACGAAGCAAATTTAATCCTAAAACCAAACAGGTATTTTTTTCTTATTTAAACGAAGTCAAAAAACCTAGTC
>JABEVK010000119.1 GCA_013044245.1 Spirochaetales bacterium
CCATAACGAGCCCTTGCCTGCCATTTCTTCGGCAAGCACAGCAGTTTTTCCGCCCCGACCCGCACAAACATCCCAGACAGCCTGACCTGGGCGGGCGCCTGCTAGCCGAGCGGCTTCGTAGCTAGCAGCGTCTTGAATCTCGAGAGACCCGCGCTTCCAGGCCTCGAGCGAAAACACTGATCGTGGCCCTTGAGCCCGCCACACTCCCTTAAGCACTTCGGTGACACTACCCCCTGCTTGGCGCCACTCCTCGAGGCCACGCGAAGCTTCGGGACCACAAAATCGAACGTGCAGACCAGGAGGGATTATTTGGCTGCGCCAAAACGTTGAGGTTTTGTCGCCCCATTCCGAAAGCGTCACACGGCGTTGCCATTCTGCCATCAACCAGGCTGGTAAGCCCCACCGTGTGGGCTCATCCTCTGTCGATGAAGGAACCTTCGCCTGTACGGCCACAACGAACGTCGCCCAACCAGCCAGCTGAGGCCGTAAAACTTGTCGGGCTTCCTCCCACCCCAATGGGGCTGAGCCACGCGGCCCCAGAGTGCGTACATAGGCTTCAGACAAAAGAACGGCCAAACGCAATTGTTCCCAAAGAGCCCCGTTTTTGGCCTCTTCTTGCTGTGAAAACCATCGGTCGAGCAAGGGTAAGTTCGGCTCGCGAACCAAACGAGACAACACTGCCATCAGTTCGGGGGGGACCAAGGAACGGCTTCGTTTCGAGACAGACATGACCATAGTTTGTCGTGCCAAAGGGCCCTTGGCAACCCCGAGCGCCAGCTCTTGAGTGGAAAACCTGCCCAAGATCGATTACAGTAAGGCTATGGCTTTTTCATCGCGGTTGTTGCCGCGCCTTATCGCGAGCCTAGGACTCAGCTGGACTGTTTTGGGAACGGCTTGGGCCGCCCCTCCGCCGGGGCCGACGTTACCACCGGGGCCGGAATGGTCGTGGCACCTCACCAATCAAGACTCTCAGGATTGGTTGGTTTCACCACAAAGTGCTGTTCCCGGCGGACAAACGCTGACCACACTGACCCTAGAAGGTCATCAAACTCTTTGGCATTGGCAGGGGTCATTACTCGTTGGGGCAGGTCAAGACTCGCAAGGTTTTTTTTCGCCCAACCCGTGGGTTTTTGCAGACTTAACAGCGTTGTTTATCAGCTATTCGCAACCTCTAAACCTTTGGGGAAAGGCAACCTTTACGGCAACAGGGGGGAGAATCCCCGTCCAGATTCCCCATCTGTTTGACCAACCCCTCGACGGTGTGGGCTTAAGCTACGCCCAAGATAACTGGGTGTTTCACCTCAACGCCGGCTGGAACGGCTGGTTGTCGAAACGCGTGTCACGTATGGACCTTTCAGCGGCCGATCAAGCCGATCGCCTCAACCCTAGCGTCTGGTTTGCCAGTCCACGGGCCGTGTTTTCAGCCTGGGAAGATTTTCATTCTGCCCCTGAATCGGGAGTAAGCTTAGGCCTGTTGTGGGAACAGGATTTTCGCACCTCCTGGCCGGGGATCAACCTTGCCGGTGACCTTCTTACCGATGGGACAGGTGACTACTCGGCCAAGTATGCGTGGGCCAACTGGCAAAATACCGCCATTATCCCCTTTGAGGTGTATGGGGTCTGGGAGCTGGGAACGACAGTCCTTTATAATTTGAACGATGCCCGGTATGAGTACTACCCGGTGCAGGCGTGGAGCGGAGGTGGCGCGATCGGCCCCTCATACCATCACGGGGTACGCCTGCGGCTGGTGTTTCAAGCCTCTAGCGGTGATGGCGCAGAACGGCAGGGATTTGCAGAAGGGTCAGCAACTGCTGACAATGTCACCCATTTGTACCAACCCCCTGATCAGCAGTTGTATTCTCCTGCCTTTGCCGCCGACGCTGGGAACTTGCAGTGGTATGGCCTCAAGCTCGATATATTGGGCAGACAGCTGGCCCGCATCCCCCTTAATGCAACCTTTGAATGGCGCGCCATCTGGCGCTCACAGTTTGGCCCTGTTGGCTACCCACTCAACAATGTTGGTAATTTAAACGCAACGGATCTGTTTCTGGGCTGGAGCTGGGATCATACGGTGACCTGGACTGGCTTTTCAGGGTGGACACTGGCCTGGAATCTTTCGTTAGCCGTGCCGAATTCTTCCCCCTCGGGGTATTGGCTGGGGGCGCCGACCTGGCAGATCGACACAGGCCTTTCGGCACAGTGGTACTACTAACGATTTTGAGCCCTTGCGGTCTAGGCGTACTGTACAGACAGGTCATAATTTGCTATACTCGCCGTCACTGGACACGTAGCTCAGCTGGATAGAGCGTCGGCCTCCGGAGCCGAAGGTCGTGGGTTCGAACCCCGCCGTGTTCATCCTTACCAACTTCCCGATTCAAAGCCGCCAACATTGAGTCTCAATCAGCTGAGTTTGTAGTCTATTTAGAGGACGTTTTGAGTCACAATCTCTTCAAGTTCTAGACTCCACCGCGGCAGAATATTAGCACATAGTTAGCCTCAACAACCTTACGACTTTTCTGGCAAATCTCCATGCTTTCGCTTATTCTGATCAAAGAGGTCTGAAATGAAGACATAGAAAAAAAGCGTTTTCGTACTTGGAGTCGTTGTTACAATCATCTACCTACCGTCTTTGGGAAGCTGGTTAGCGACAGGAGGCCCTCCACCAGGCTATGGGGCGTTCCCAGCTCGGTTTGTCCAAAACCCAACCAGATTTAGCCTTTGGTACTTTATCGGGTTCGCCGCCTTTGCTGGGTTTATCGCTCTTTTTTTGCTTTTTCCTCGGCTTTTTAGTTTTCAAAAAATTGTTGCGGACCCGTATCGAGAAAAAAGAACCTTCCCTTGGTGGTTTTGGGTTTCACTCCCCATTACGATAATTTCGTGGTAACTCATGTGGTCGCGCCTGCATGTCCTTTACCACTTGGAACACTATGCCTTTGTCTCCCTGGCTTGGGGTGCGATTGGGATGCTGGATGGCATTGTCTTTAAACGGAATGGGGGTCGTTCCCTCATGGCAACCAAGCCCACGATTTTTAAAATCATGATTTTGATTTCGTGCTTGAGTTGGTTCCTTTTTGAATGGCTGAATTTTTTTGTACTGGAAAACTGGTACTATCCCAATGCATCCATTTTTTCAGATTTTGGTCTCATCATTTGGTTTTGCTTAGGCTATACCTGTGTCCTCCCAGGAATCTTTGGATGGTACAGCATGTTGCGAACATTTCGAAGCTTTTCGGGACGCTATCGCTGTGGCCCCAAGGTAAACTTTTCTCGCCCTGCTTTGATTTTTATGCTGATAGCCGGCCTCGCTTTAACCCTTGGTATGGGAATTTACCCCTACCTGCTATTTTGGGCAATTTGGGTTTCGCTCGTCCCCACCCTCGGTGCGGCACTGATGTTGGTGGGACAATCAACCGTCCTTAATGATTTATCCAGGGGGGATTGGTCAAGAATCAACCTCGTTGCGATAGGAGCTCTTCTCAATGGTATTTTCTGGGAACTTTGGAACTTCGGTAGCGATTGCTTCCACAAAACCCTACCCACAACGCCCGGATTTTGGGAGTATTCCGTTCCTTACGTCAACATCCTTCATGTATTTTCCGAGATGCCCATCTTAGGTTACTGGGGATACCTCTTTTTCGGGGTCAATTGTTGGATTCTTTGGAATGTTGCCGCTTACCTTTTTGATTTTCATGATAAAATTGATGATATTTTCGTCGACGAGGAGCTTTTGCCTAACTCATGATCAGCTTAGACACCGAAGGAAAAGCCTTTGTCGCAGAAAGTTTTGGCGTAACAGTTTTTCGCGGTACACTAGGGGAACGCCCTGTCCTGTTGGCAACGTTGCCGATCGATCAACGACATCCAACCCGAGTCGATGAATTTGAAGGTTGTCTGCGGCGGTGGGAAGCTGCGGATTCGCATCTAGTCACACTGGCTAAACTCCTCGAATGGGATCGTCAAGAAGGCATGATCCAAGCACTTTTTGTCGATTCCGGAGCCTCTCCGCTGACACATTTTTTGGAATTCCAGTCGACCGATGCGCTAAGGCAGCGACTACCTTTATTTTTACAGGATTGGGAACGTCTTGAAGTTCTAGGCCTCACATGGTTTCACCTTGACCCGAGATTGATTTTCGTCTCCGACGAGAGTTTTGTTGTTTGCGCCCCCTGGCTTTTAGGTGAACCTGGGAGTTCTCCTCCCCCTGGTGCCGCTGTCAAGGAAGATTGGCTCCCCATGGCACCTGAAATGACCAGGCGTACCACCTTGTCTGTCGACCGACGCAGTGGGTTTTACTCCTTGGGAACAATCTTCTACAAGACCACTACCGGGCGTTGGCCCGTGGAGCACGCCGAACCCTTAGCCTTGATTTCCGGTATTCTTAACCAGACACCCTCAGAACAAAACCTTGATTTCAATGGCCCGGTTTTTGGTGCCATAACAAAACGACTCTTGGCCAAAGCCCCCCAAGACCGATACCAAACTCTGCGGGGTCTTGAGTGGGACTTAGCACACCTTACAGAAGGATTTTTAGAGCTAGGGACCCGAGATAACCCATTGCCGCTTCGTGAACTAAGCCACCTGTTTGGTCGAGACAGTGAATTGGAACAACTTCGAGGCTTTGCACCCCAAAACGATCAAGGGCTGATGCTTTTTTTAACAGGTGAAGGCGGAATTGGAAAATCCGCTCTAGCAGAGGAGTACCTCAAATTTCCCGCCAACCGACGGATTCAATGGTTTACAGCAAAATATGAAGAACGAAACTCTTCATTCGCCAACGGGGCGTTGGTTCGTGCTCTTTCTCAGTGTCTTGGCAACCTTTCCCGAGAAAATCCACGCCGGTTTTCGGCTGTAGAACAACACCTTATCGCCGTACTAGGCCGCAACCTGCAACTGCTGTCCCCGCTGTTTCCTATTCTTTCTGGTGCAGCGTCAAACGTCCCCCCCCTTCTGCCCATTCCTCCCGATGAACAACATCGACGCTTTACTTCGGCGATCCTCAGTCTTCTCGAAGCCTCCGCTATTACTCCTTTAGGCTTTTTATTAGAAGACCTTCACTGGGCCGATGAGCTAACCTGGGAACTTCTTTCGGAGCTCGCTGTAACCCCCCGCCCTCGGCTGAACTTAGTTCTTACGAGCCGCCCCAACTTTGGGTCGTCTGGGCAAAATCTCGTCCAGGTTCTTGGCCAAAGCCCCCAAGGAAAAGTTCTTAGCCTGTCACCCCTTACACCTGTTGTTCTCAACCAGGTCATTCAAGAAATTGCCGACCTCGAGCCTGAACAACAAAGAACTTTAGCGAGATTTTTATGGAACTTATCGCAAGGGAATCCTCTTACCCTCGGTCTTCAGGTTCAAGAAATCAACCGCAAAGGGTTAATCATGTGGAACCCCGCCAGCGAAGCCTGGCAACTGAACGAAAAACAGCTTTCAGAAATGCCCTTTCATGGGGCTGAAACCCTCGTCGAACAGCGACTCAAAGAATTGCCCGAAGAGGCAAAGCACACGGTTCAGATGGCCAGCGTCTTAGAAAGCGACTTTTCAACAGCAGAGGTATTCGCCCTGGCAGAAGTTCCTGAAACTCTTCACGAAACCGTTACTGGGGAATTAGTCGAAGCCGGCCTATGGGAACGCAGCGGTCTGGGGGCCCGCTTCCCGCATGACCGCATCCGCGGAGCGATTTATGCCCAAATATCTCCCTCAACCGCTCAAAGGTTTCATATAAAAGTTGGCCAACAGCGTTGGGAACAGCTCAAAGGCGGTCAGGCGGTTCTTCCTTCGGCGATTGCCATTCATTGGAACCGTGCTCAAGACGTGCTTTCGCCAGAGCAAAAGCAGTTTTTAGTCGACCTCAATTTTCAGGCTGGACGTGAGGCACGCACACAAAACGACTTGGATGGATCCTATTTTTTTTGGGAATGCGCTATTTCGGGTGGTGGTCAACAACTTTGGCAGGACAATCCTTCCCAGGCTTTTGACCTTTACTTGAATGCTACGGAAACGGCGTCAATTCTTCACCGTGTTGAGGTGTCAGACAAGTGGGCAGAGCTAGCTTTTCAACATGCCCCCTCTCCCCTGCAAAAAGCGCAAATTCGTGAACGTCAGCAGTACCTCCGCTTTTATTTGGGGGATATGCCGGGTTCCCTTCAAGCGGGGTTTCAAGGACTGGAGGTTTTAGGTGTCAAGTTAAACGAGGCTCCTAGCTTGCTTTCGGTTCTTAGCGAGTTTGTGGCCGTGAAATTCGCTTTAGGGAGACGGCAACCAGACGAAGTAGCACGCTTACCTGAAAACCAAAAACCCGTTTCACGGATAACCATGTTGCTGTTGTCTGGGTTTATTCCCACCGCCTTTAACACGAGCAGGCAGTCTCTGTTTGGTTTGGCGGTGCTTAAAGCCTTCCGGTTGACGCTTAAAGATGGACTTTGCCCAGAATCGGCACCAAGCTTTACCGGCTATGCCATGCTCTTATCTGCCATGGGAAGTTTTCGTCAAGCCTATGATTGGGCTCAATTTGCCTTGGCCTTAAACCAGCATTTTGATGATTTAACGTGGCGCCCCATGGTGATGACCTTAACCGGACTCTTTGCCAAAGGCTGGTTTGAGCCGTGGGATAGACTCAAAACCTTTTATGAGGCCGCACAAGTTGCCTCCGAAGAGTCCGGTGATGTTTTATACCGCAACTATACGTACCTTTTTGCTGCACTGTGGAACCCCAGCCAGGATTTACCACGACAGCAACGAGCCCTTGAAGAAGCCCTTACCAAGACCAAAAAATTGCAATTTCCGCTTACCAAGGTTTCGAATAGCGTCAACTTGGCGGCATTGAGGCTCTTAGCCTTTCAGCGTCCTAAAGTCTTAGATTTTCGGTATGATGATGTCGACCCTGCGTTAGAAATCGCCAAATTCCGCCAATCAGGAAACCTATCTGTCATTGCGGCTATGTACTCAACAATGCTCAAAACCGCTTGTCTGTTTTGCGAAACTGAACAAGCGCAAACTTATTTGCAGGAGGCTTGGGCACTACGTTCCAGCATCGCTGGGTCTTTGTACGAAGAAGAACTCATGCTGTATGCCGGTGTAGCCCTTAGTTTAAACTTTAAATCTACGGTCTTTGCTTGCCATACCAGACGCAATATTTTAAGGATAGCGCGAAGCAAAGCTCGCCGCTGGGCCCAGAACTCATCCCAGTTTTCTTTTCACCGGGAAGTATTAGAGGGTATAGCTTTTCAGTCTCGCCACCTTTGGAGCTCGGCCGCCTCTTGCTTGTCGCGAGCCATCAAAGCCGCCGACGAAGCCGGATTTTATGAATGGCAAGCCTTAGCTCGCGAGCTTTTAGCCCGTCTTTGGTCAGCACAGGGTCTTGATGTCCCCGCACGACTGCTTCATGCTCAAGCGCAAGAACGCTGGAAACGTTTTGGTGCCTGGGCGCTTCTTGATGCATTGCCTGAGAAACAGGAACCTCGTCAACCGGAGGCTTTAGACGTTGTCAGTATTTTCAAAGCCATCGAAGCGATCTCAGGTGAAATTGATTTAGAGGCGTTGATCAGCTCAATCCTCGAACTAGTCATGGAAAACTCTGGAGCAGACCGAGCTCTGCTTTTTTCTACCGATAACGGAACTTGGAAAGTTATCGGCGAAACCGATTGGGGAAATACCATAAGGAGACCTGATCAACGCGTCGCCGAACGCGATGACCTTCCCCAATGGATTCTGACACAGTCCATCGCCGACCGCAAAGAAGTCATCGTCGAAGAGGTCACCGACATCGTTCGCCGGCAAAGCGCCGTCCTTTCAGAACGTGGAGTCTGTTCGTTCATAGGCGTGCCCCTGTTGAGCAATGGAGAGGTGACCGCCTACCTCTACCTCGAAAACTCTGTAATGCCCGGTATTCTGACCAAAGAACGCCTCCAGGTCGTTGAACGGATGGCTACGCCAATGGCAATGGCTTTACAGAACGCCCGCTTATTCCGCGATTTGACCGAAGCAAAATTGACCTTGGAACGGCGAGTCGAAGAACGCTCCCAAGAACTTAAAGCGTCACAAAAAAAAATCATTCTTCAAGAAAAACTAGCCTCGCTGGGAGCCTTAACCGCCGGCATTGCTCATGAACTCAAAAACCCTCTCAATTTAATCAATAACTTTGCCGAGTCTTCGGTGGAACTTATCGATGAATTAGAAAAAGCGCTGGCCCCCGTCAGGCCACAACTTTCCGACGAACTCCAAAGTGAGCTTGATTATTTGTTGCCCGAGTTAGTGCAAAACATGCACGACATTAAGTTTCATGGTCAGCGCGGCGACGGCATCATACGGTCAATGCTATTGCATAGTAGAACTGACGCGGGTCATGCTACGTGGGAAGACCTCAATGGCTTGGTGAAGGAAGCACTAAACCTTTCATACCATGGGCACCGCGCTCGTGACAAAAACTTTTCATGCAACCTGCGTGAGAATCTGGCCGAGGACATACCTCCGGTGCTCATTATTCGACCAAACTTAGGAAGGGTTTTGACAAACCTTTTTAATAATGCCTTTCAAGCGCTCAGCCAAAGGTCTCGCGAAGAAACTGATAAATCTTGGGTGCCCGAGGTGACAGTAACGACCGCCGTTCACGAACAAAATATTCACATTGTGATTGAAGACAACGGTCCTGGCATTCCCCCCGAATTCCTCGATAAAATTTTTCATCCTTTTTTTACGACCAAGCCTCCCGGTGAAGGAACCGGCTTAGGTCTTTCTTTGAGCTATGACATCATTAAAGCGGAAATCAATGGGAACCTAAGTGTAAAAAGTACATTGCGAAAAATGACGCAATTTACTATAATTTTTCCTTATGGCCGCGAAGGAAGCTTCCAAGAATGAGTTATGAAATTCTCGTTGTCGATGATGAAGTCATGATGGAACGCATCTTCGAACAGCGATTGCGAAAAGAAATTCGCGAGGGGCTATTAACGCTTCACTTTGCTAGAAGCGCTCAAGAAGCCTTGACCATAGTCGACCGGTTCGGTTACCAGCTTGTGCTAATTTTGACGGATATCAATATGCCCGGGATGAGTGGCTTAGAGCTTCTTAAACAAGTCCGATCCCACTACCCACAAATGAAAATCTACATTTCCAGTGCTTACGATAACGAAGAATACCGTCAACAGGCCTTGAGCCTCGGTGCTGACGGGTGGTTCTCGAAGCCGATGGATTTTTCTGAGTTTAAAGCTTTACTCGAAGGAACATAAATGGGTAAAATTCTGGTCGTCGATGACGAGGAAAGCATCCAGCGCCTCTTTCTTCAACGCTTTCGCCAGGAGGTAAAGGAAGGTAGTCTCGAGTTTTTCTTCGCCCTAGACGGTGAGGAAGCGTTGGCCCAGCTGTCGGAAAAACCCGACGTCGACTGTGTGATCAGTGATATCAATATGCCCAAAATGGACGGAATTACCCTACTCGAAAAGATAAAAGAGCTCTATCCTTTGACGCGAACGATTATGATTTCTGCCTACGGAGATCTACCGAATATTCGTTCGGCGATGAATCGTGGGGCCTTCGACTTTTTGACCAAACCTATCGATTTTTCTGATTTAAAACTCACCTTGAAAAAAACTTTAGCTGAAGTGCAAAAATTGCGGCATTCCATTCGCCTGTCCGCTGAAAATCAGGTGTTGCGGCGTTACGTCAACCCCGCATTGTACCAGACCTTTGACCCCGAGGCGGAACGCAACGCCCAAAAGGTCGAAGCCACTGTTGGGTTTATCGATATTTGTGGTTTTACCCGACTATCTGAATTCATTGAGCCAGAGGTCATGCGAAGCCTGGTAAATCTCTACTTTGACATTATCGCCCAAGAGACACTCAAATACGGTGGGGCCATCGACAAGTATATCGGTGATGCCGCCATGGTAATTTTCGAAGGCACAGACCAATTAGCACGCGCTGTTATGATGGCCCTAAACGTGTGTGAAAGGCTCATCCCTTACCAGTCGCAAGAAATGTCCCCCAGTCAACCCTACCCGGCGGTCAGCGTTGGTCTTAACAAAGGCATCATGATCAGTGGCGACTTTGGGAGTCAAACCATTAAGCGCTTTGACTTTACTGTGATCGGTGACCCTGTGAATGTCGCCGCCCGAGTTGAAACCCTTGCCGGTCCCGGAGAAATCTTTCTACCAGCCGCTTGGTCCAAGGAACTTTCCAGCAAGTTTCGTCTAGAACACCAGGGGGCGTTTAAGGTCTACAACAAAAAGGTGCCCCTAGAAGTTATTAAAGTCATCAGCGTCTTGTAACTTTCTCTTTTGACGAAAACAAGCTATCCAACCAGTGCGATTCCCGATGAACACATCCGTCTGCCTGTAAAACGATCACAAGAATCTAAGATCACTATCAACTCAAAGACCAAAATTTTAGTCGTTATTCACCTTTCTGGTCAACCGATCGAATGACCAGCAATCAATGTCCGTTATTAGACATAAAAAAAAGGAGGGCGCACCCTCCTTTAAGATTTTGTGGCGCCCCTTGGGGTGCCTTGTTCGCGGAGGGTGTAAACCCTCCCAAGGGTTTACAAATTGTAAGGTTCAGTAGTGGCTTTTTTAACAGAATCCGGCTATTTTGTAACAGATATGGAACAAACAACGTCTACCTCCCAAAGTATGGATATCATTGCCAATGCGATTCCTCGAATTTTTCGTTGGTTAAGATCCTTTCAAAAAGACTTTTGTCGCCAGTTTGACCTAACCCGACCCCAGCTAGAAATGTTGTCGCTCTTTGACCTTGAAAAAGGAATCACCCCAAAAAATATTTCTGACCAACTGTTGATTGCTCCCCCCAATGTGACGACTGCGGTGGCCGGACTCACCAAGCGCGGGTTGGTCGTGGTTCATCCTGTTCCGCACGACAAGCGGACCATCGAACTCAAACTGACTCCTGAAGGGGCCCAACTACAGGAGCAGATTCAATCGATTTTTAAAAAGAAGTTTTCTGCCGTGCTGGGTAACGTTCAAGCGCACGAGCTTGAAACGTTAGCTCAGGGCCTACAAAGTCTTTTGCGTTTGCAGGAGTACACTTCGTGACCTTAACTGAAAAATATTCGGCCTTGCTGGCATTACTTCGCGAGCAGGAAAGTGTCGCCGTGGCGTTCTCGGGTGGTGTGGATAGTTCATTTTTGTGCTACGCCGCATTTGAGGCCCTCGGGTCAAAAGCTCTGGCAATCACTGTTGTTTCCCCGATGTTACCACAAAGCGAACTCGTTAGTGCCCAGACCCTAGCGGCCCAAATTGGACTTGCCCATTATTTGGTAACAAGTCCCGAGATTGAAGACGAAGTCGCCCTTAATACCAAAAATCGTTGTTACCATTGTAAAAAGCTAGAATTCAGCGACATTCAAAAAGAAGCTGTGCGTCATGGGGCCAAAGTGGTGCTGGATGGTTCCAATCTCGATGATTTAGAAGATTTTCGTCCTGGGTTAAAGGCCTTGAAAGAACTACAAATTCTTAGTCCGTTGCGGGTAGCTGGGCTAAGAAAAGCCGAGATCCGAGAGCTGTCCCACCGGTTTGGACTTCCCACCTGGAACAAACCAGCCTTTGCCTGCTTGGCGTCTCGCATTCCTTATGGTGAAAGGATAGACCTTCCCAAACTTACACGAATTGAAAAGTCTGAAGATTGGCTGAGAAACTTTGGGTTCAAGCAATTTCGGGTAAGGTCGCATGGTGATTTGGCCCGCATCGAAGTAGCCCCTAACGAACGAGCACTGTTCTTTAGTGAACAAGCCTTGAGTTCTATCTCGTTGGCACTAAAAAGCTTTGGCTTTCTGTTTGTCACCTTCGATCTTGAAGGCTACGTAATGGGTAGCCTCAACCGCACGCTTGAACAAAACACCCTGAATCCTGGGGTGAGTGAGTCTCTCGTATGAAAACTCTCCATTTTGAGTGCTTTGCCGGCATTTCTGGCGATATGACCCTCGGTGCCTTGGTCGATCTTGGAGTAGACCCCGCTTTTTTAAAGGGTGAACTTACCAAGCTTGGACTCAGCGGTTGGGACCTGAGCTTTGTACGGGCCGAGCGAAACGGCATAACGGGTATGCGGGCACTAGTGAAGCTTAGCGAGTCTACACCCCGGCTGATCACAAAAACCGAACATAGTCACCATTCCTGGAGAGAAATTCGCCAGCTGATTGAACGCTCAACGCTGTCAGATTCGACTAAAGGACTCGCACTTCGCATCTTTGAGCGTATTGCCATCGCTGAAGCGCACGTCCACGGTAAAAATGTCGAGGAGGTAGGGTTTCACGAAGTGGGCGCTCTAGACTCAATTATTGATATTGTCGGAGCGGCCGTCTGTCTCGAAGCTTTGGCTCCCGAGCGCGTCACGGCCTCCGAGATTGAACTGGGAGGCGGCACAGTTACCTGTGCCCATGGGGTTCTTCCTGTTCCCGCGCCCGCCACCCTCCTCTTATGTCAAGGACTCCCCGTAAGAACAGGCGGCTTTGATAAAGAAATGACGACCCCCACAGGAGCGGCTATTCTTGCTGAAATCGTCGACGAGTTTGTGACGGTTGACCGTTTTATCGAACGAAAAACCGGTTACGGCCTGGGCACCCGAAAGCTCAGCAAACCCAATGTGCTTCGAGTTTCTTGGCGCGAAACTTTGACACCCAGCGCCGATCCCTGGCTAACTGAAGAACTCATTCTGTTACATACCAACATTGATGATATGACAGGCGAGGCCTTAGGCTTCTTGATGGAGGAGTTGCTAGCCTGTGGAGCTCGGGACGTTACCATGACTCCCTGTACGATGAAGAAATCACGCCCCGGCATCATTGTCGAGGTGCTAGCAGATGCACAACACCTCGACCTTTTACGGCGAACCCTATTTCAACAATCGACTACTCTGGGGTTTCGTGAAACCCGTGTGAGCCGGGTATCCCTGTCGCGCCAAGAAACCTCGTGGTCGGGTAAATGGGGCCAAGCCCACCTCAAAACGGCAACACTTGAGAACAATACGAAATCTAAACTGGAGTACGAAGACCGTGCCCGTGTGGCTCGCGAGCAAAAAATTAGCCTGACCGAAGCAGAAAACCTGCTCTTAGGCGATCATTTATCGTCGGATAATCATGAATAGTGACTTTACCCCGGACAACTTTGACTTCGCGGTGTTAGATTCCCACCGAGCCCAGCGAACCGGATATCCTGAAGCCGTGTACTGTGGGGGAAAAACCCTAGAACAGTCTCAGGTCATCATCGAGCAAATGCGTCTTCAAGGCATTCCCGTCTTGGCCACTCACGCCTCGCCAGACTTGGCCCAACGCCTGAGACCAAACTTTTCTGATCTGGTCTACGATGAGCTTTCAAAAGTTCTCACCATCGGGCAAGCTCCAGAACCTCAGGGATTGGTCATGGTGGTTGCCGCAGGAACCTCAGATCTTCCGTATGCTCGTGAGGCGCTGTTAACTTCTCAGTTTTTCGGAAGTCGCACCGAAATCATCACCGATGTAGGCGTTGCGGGAATACACCGACTGTTTCATCGTTTAGAGCAGATTCGAAGCGCCAATGTGGTTATAGCGGTAGCGGGCATGGAAGGGGCACTGGCCAGCGTTTTAGCTGGTTTGGTTTCTGTTCCAGTCATAGCGCTCCCCACCAGCGTGGGGTACGGTGCCAATTTTGGTGGACTGTCGGCTCTTTTGGGCATGCTTAACTCGTGCGCACCCGGCCTTGCCACGGTCAATATTGACAATGGCTTTGGCGCAGGTTACCTGGCTAACCAAATCAATCGGCTGATTACGACTCGAACACCGTCGCCACATCCTTAAGGTTTTTGATAATAGCGATATGCTGGGGACAAGATTCTTCACAAGCACCGCAGGCAATGCAATCGGATGCTTTGCCTACCCCCTTTGAGTAATTGACATAATACAACTGCTGGATATAAAACGCGGCTTTCTTGGATTGTTTGACATTGTTGTATAAAGCAAAGTATTGCGGAATGGGGATGTGCTGGGGACAGCCTTCGACACAATACTGACAAGCTGTGCAAGGAACAGTTACCGAACGGTTGAGAATGTTGACTGTTTGAGCAATGAGTTCGTGTTCCCTAGCGTTCAAAGATTCAAAGTTCTGCATATAGGCCGTATTATCATCAAGCTGGGCGTAGTCCGACATTCCACTTAAGACCATGAAAACGCCTTCTAAGCCCGCCACATACCTAACCGCCCACGAAGCAAACGAGGCGCTTGGTCTGTGCTCTCGTAATAACGCTTCTGCTTCTTCGGGCAACTTGGCCAGGGTTCCGCCTTTGACAGGTTCCATGGCGATCATCGGAACGTTATGACGTTGGGCTACCTCGTAGCACTTACGCGACTGAATACTTTCGTTCTCCCAGTCCAAGTAATTCAGTTGAAGCTGAACAAACTCTGTCTCGGGGTGCTGTGTTAAAATTTCATCCAAGAGGTCGGCCTTATCGTGGAACGAAAAACCCATCTTTTTGACCTTGCCTTCTTTCTGTTTCTGCCTGACATACTCAAAAGTTTCTAACTTCTCGGCAATAGCGTAGTTATTGACGTTCAAATTATGCAAAAGGTAAAAGTCAAAATACTCAACGCCGCAGTCTCGCCGTTGTTCCTCAAAAATCCGTTCGTGATCGACACGAGATTTCAAAAGCATAGTGGGCATCTTGGTGGCTACGGTAAAGCGTTCACGGGGGTGACGTTTTACCAGACATTCCCGTAAGGCAATTTGGCTTTTTCCTTGGTGGTACATGTACGCCGTGTCAAAATAGGTAAAACCACGCTCAAGAAACGTGTCTACCATGCGGTTCAGCTGGGCAAAATCGACGGCAGTTTGATCGTCTTCCTTTAACAAGGGGAGCCGCATCAAACCGAAACCGAGATTTTTCATACCTTATTCTCCTTTGACTGATTCTGCATGAGTGGTTAAACCCCGTTAGTAAACGGTCAAAACTAGGTTTGCGGGATACAACACTCTTTGACCAGGGTCAACAGATCTACCGCCTTCCAGGGCTTGCTGATCACAGCCCTGACCAGCCCATCTTCCAGCACAGAACGAAGGGAACGTTCGTCCGCATTCCCGGTCACCAGAATTGCCTTAATGCCGGGATATCGTTCACGCACTTGCTTCAAAAATTCATCACCCTTCATTACTGGCATCAACCAGTCTGACAGAATCAGAATAACCTCTATGCTGTCCGCCTGCAATTCCCCTATAAGCTCCATGGCTAAGGCGGCACTAGTCGCTGTCTCGTATTGAAATTGATTGCCAAACGCGTTCCGTAACTCACTTTTCAAAGCGGCAAGAATAATGACTTCATCATCGACGCAGACAATGGCCGAACGGTTCATACTTCACTCCTTGAAATCGTTAGCGTTTAGGCTGAAGAGGGTAAGCGAACAGAAAAACAAGTGTGTCCAGGACAACTTTCAACCGAGATCATGCCGTGGTGCCTTTCGACAATCTTACGGCAAATATCTAAGCCCAAGCCCAAACCATCCCCCGTTTTCTTGGTGGTGAAAAAAGGTTCAAAAATTTTGTCCTTGAGTTCGGGAGGAATCCCGGGGCCCGAGTCGATCACTCGGATAACAGCCCAGTTATCCTCGTGACTTGTTTCAATTTCTAACCGACCACAGCAGTTCATCGCCTGAACGGCATTGCTGAGCAAGTTAAGCCACACTTGCCCCAATTCGCTCGGAGACCCGTGAACAGTGACTCCACCGTAACGGCGTTCCACGGTTACTCCCTGCTTTAGCTGATTTTGTAAAAGGGTTAACGCGGTGTCTAAATCCTGTTCGGGAGAAAATCGGTGTGCCGGTTGGGTGGCCCCGCCTAAGTACTGCCTAAGCGCCGTAACGACGGCGACCGCTTTTTGTGCGGCGGTGTCCATAATAGAAGCCATGCGCGCGGCAGAAAGGCTTTCGCCCACTGACGTTACAAGCGGAAGGTCCAGGACAGAATCCGATAACGTGTCACTCGGTACCGTGTCCAAGTCAAAATCTAATAAGGCTTCCAGAACTTCCGATGAAGGAGCCGTTTGAATGGGCCAGCTTTCTTTGAGTTTGCGACGACGTACTAAGCGGCTGTCCGCAGGTGCTTCTTCAGAAAGGCCCCCTTGCCATAGGCGACGGTATTGGCTTTGCTGAGCGGGAGTCAACCCTGCGTAAAACTCCAGCGTTGTGAGCAATTGGTTATGAAAAAAGTGTGTAAGAATTCCAGTAGCTGAGATAATGGCGCTTAAGGGTGTATTGACCTCGTGCGCCAAGCTGGCCGACAACTGACCCAGCGACGCTAGCTTCTCGGCGAAGTTGAGTTCTTTTTGAGATTGCAGTAAAGCCTCGGTTCTTTCAGCTACCTGTTTTTCGAGCTCTTTCTGAAAGTCTAACACCCGTGAAAGGGCGGCTTTTTCTTCCGTAATGTCGCGAATAACGCCATACAAGCGCTGGTTGACATGATCATACTGTGCCTGTGAATGAATGACGCGCCTTTGCCCATCGGATGCCCTTTGAATTTGAAACTCAACATCGTACGGGGTACCGTGGGCTATCAGTTCATTGCGGGCCTTATCCAAAAGAGGACGAAACTCGGGCAAAGGCAACTGTTCGACAGCTTTAACCGAGAATTGTGACGGCTCAATACCATACACACGGGCCGCGCCTGCCGAGGCCGTCACTCTTCCAGTTTGGTAATCTAACTCCCAACTACCGATGTTAGCTAGCTCTTCCGCCCGTTCAAATAAAAACTTAGATTTTTCAAGTCCCTCTTTTAAGTGTTGCTCTTCGGTGATGTCACGCGAGATGGCCACGATACAATCTTCACCGCCCACGCGAGCAACAGCCGCTGCCAATTGAAAAAACCTAATCTCTTGATTTTTGGCACGAAACTTTACGGGTTCCAGAATGGCTTTTCTCTGAGTCCGTAAGCTTTCGAGGAACTGGTGTCTCCCCTCTTCCTCGACCCACAGGCCCAACTCAACCGAAGTTTTTCCGATTACTTCCTCAGAAGAATAGCCACTAGACCTCAAAAATGCTTCGTTGACCATAAGGTAGGTCCCGTCGTTATAGCGGGATACTGTGATGTGGTCAGGACTGGTAAGAAATACAGCGGAAAAGTACTCTATTGCACTGAACGGATCGACCTCGAGCATACCTCAAGTTTAGGTCCATTGATGAAATTCTGCAACGGCTTAGGGGTTAGGAGGGCTAAAGACCGTGAGCCTTGACGCTTAGATCGTTGTATTTATCCCATTCTGTCAGACGTTTTTCGTACTCGGCGTGAATCATGGCATTGGCCGTAGCCCCTAAGAATAGTCTAAGCGGAGGCTGAGGCATGTCCACTAGGGTAAGAATCGGTTCCGCTGTAGCCTCAGGTACACCAGGTTTTCCTGCCTGCCGCCGCGCTTTCATCGCTTCGCGAATATGTTCATAGGCAGGGTTCGGTTGCGCAAATTGAGCAGAAGGACCAGCCCAATCCGTGGCATACCCCACAGGTTCAATCAAAGTAACATGTATCCCCATCGAGCTTACTTCTTGAGCCAAGGACTGACTCAAGCCTTCTAGGGCCCACTTGCTGGCGTGATAGATGCCAATATTAGGGAAGGCGTGGACTCCGCCAATGCTAGAAACCTGAAGAATATGCCCTGATTTTTGTTCCCGCAAATAGGGCAAAGCTGCTTGGGTAACCCATAAAGCACCAAAAACATTGGTCTCGAACTGAGCGCGAACTTGGGCTTCACTGAGTTCTTCGATAGCGCCAAATTGGCCGTACCCTGCATTATTGACGACAACATCCAAACGGCCAAAATGTTCTTTGGCTTGTTTGACGGCGGCAAACACGGCTTCACGGTTTTGTACATCCAACTCAAGGGTCAAAACCCGGTTACCGAATTGAGACTGAAGGCTCTCAAGAGTCTCTTTACGTCGAGCTGAGGCGGCAACGTGATCACCGCGACGTAGGGCAGCTTCCGCCCAAATCCGACCAAAACCTTTCGAAGCACCGGTAATAAACCATACTTTCATAGAACACTCCTAAAAAAAAGTATACGAAAATATCCTTTCACGGCCAAACTTCTGGCACGCTTTTGTATCACCGCTTATACTCAAGTTATGAGTGCCAACGACGCCTATTTGCAAAACAACCTTGACGATCTGCCAGGCTACAAATTGGTAACAGACCTGAGAGGTAACCTTCTCCAGGCCAACACCTTGGCTCGAACTGATTTCGGCTTAGAACCAGGTTCAACGCAAGGCCCCCCTCTGACGACCCTTCAACAACTCTTCCCTTACCGGGAAGAAGACTGGTCGTGTCTTTTGCAGACAAAGGAATCTGAGCTTGTTCTTGAAGAGATTCTTCATGGCGGTCAGGGCCAAGAACTGCGAGTCTTACTTCGTGGCAAGAAGCAAAAGTCTGAGGTTTGGTTTTGGCTGGTTTCGGACCTCACTAGCGTCCAAGACGACAGGCAAGGCCTGATTGATTATATGGCAGACATCACTTCCACGCAGGCAAAAATCCGAGAATACGCCCGGCAAATCGAGGTCTTTCGCAAAATCGTCGATGGAATGGAACAAGGCATTGTGTTGACCAACGAAGCAGGCCAGTTAACGTTTGCCAACTCCTTTGCCGAAAAGCTTTTCGGCATTCCGCTAGTGAATATTTCTCCAGAAAGCTGGCAGGCTTTGATCACCCCAGTCAACGAAGACCTTGGCAAGAGCGTTGCTCCCCAAAATCATCCTAAAGGTGAGGTTTTAGTTCTTAATGAACCACAAAATCGACAGATCCGTTGTTACCTCAATGTTGCGCCCCTTACCGATGCAAAATCTGAAACTCATTTGGTTTGGACCCTTTTTGAACTAACGGAAGAAATTGCCAACACCCAAGCCTTTATAGACTTTTCGACCGAGTTGTCGCGCCTAAACCGCGAACTCGAACATAAAAACGCTGAAATCCTTAAACTAATGAACACCGACTACCTAACAGGTATTTCCAACCGTCTGACGGTGATGTCTGTCTTAGAAAAGGAAGCCGAAGTCGTCAACAGAACCGGTCAGGGAGAGTTTGCCATCATGCTCTTCGATGCTGATCATTTTAAGGAAGTCAATGATGACTTCGGGCATCTGAAAGGGGATGAGGTACTCAAAGCGCTGGCAAGGTCGGCTCGTGACACGGTGGGAGACCAGGGCCTAGTGGGACGCTATGGCGGTGAAGAGTTTTTAGTCGTCACCCCTAGTCTCAATTCGGCCTCTGCCGAACTGTTGGCTCAGCGCCTCCTTGAGTCTGCCGTTAAAGCGACAGTGCAGACCGGAGTCAAGGTCAGTATCACCATTGGTCTAGCATTCGTTCGTCCAGGCCGCTCGGTTCGTGACGTCCTAGATGCTGCCGACAAAGCTCTTTACCGTGGCAAGAATCTGGGGCGCAATCAAGTTATTACTGCCGAATAAGGCCTTCATTACCGAGTAACCGAATGGGTCTCAAGAGTTTGACATGAGTTCGTCTTGTACCCCAAAATAGGGCACTAACTATGACTCCCACACCGCGCACTTTCAAACATCTGGCTGGCTTATTTGCCCTCTCGGTTGCTCTTTGCACCGAGCTTTGGACGGTAGCGGAAGATATTTCTCGTTTGAACGGGCGACTTATTCACCTTGACTGGGCGCTTCCCCCCCTTGATCTTGGTTTTATGCTGGTCACGTTTGTCTTAAACCCCGGATCCGCCTTGGGCGTTCTTTTGGGAATCTTTCTTTTTTGGATCCTTTGAATGACTGCTTCGAAAGGGCTCCCTCATTTTCTTCTTCTTTCGCGCTCGCCTCGCCGCCGAGATCTGCTTCAACGGGCGGGATATCACTTTGAGGTCATTGACAACAACTGGCCCGAAGAGGGGATACCCGGCGAATCGGCCCTCAAGAGGGTAAAAAGACTCTCCGCAGGAAAGTTACTCAATTACTTGGCACAGGTGAGCTCCCCTACTTTACCCGTACTTAGCGCCGATACCCTGCTGGAGTTTAGGGGCAAACCCCTTGAAAAACCCCGCGATCAAGCCGAAGCATGGCACTGGTATCGGCTCTTAGCGGGACGAACACACCGAGTCTTAACCGCGCTCACACTCTGGAACCCGCGTCAAAACCGCTGGTTTCAAGCTGTCGAGGCTACCAAAGTCGAGTTTACCCCCTGGGAAGAAGAGCTATATGCCGCCTACCTTGCCGAGGGAGAATGGCATGATGCCGCTGGGGGCTACAAAATTCAAGAAGGCGGCGAAAGGTTAGTTCGTCGCATTTCCGGAAGCTGGAGTAACGTTGTGGGGTTGCCAATCGCCCGGTTTTATGGCATGTTACGCCAATGCCTCGGCTGATCGGTTTGTCCGGCTCCAGGTAAATTTCCGTCATTATGACGAGTAACACGAGAAGGATCACGGGGCGTTTCGCGTCGACCGTGAAAGTGTAAGGAGGAGACTACCTTGGCCGTAGTTACCATGAAGAACCTTTTGGAATCCGGTGTCCACTTTGGCCACCAGACCAAACGCTGGGACCCCCGCATGAAGAAGTTTATCTTCGCGGAACGGAACGGCATTCACATCATTGACCTGCAGAAAACCATTCAGGCTATCAAAGAAGCGTATAACGAAGTCCGCAAGACGGTATTAGCCGGCAAGACTGTGCTCTTTGTTGGCACTAAGAAACAAGCTCAACAGGCGATTCAGCAAGAAGCTGAGCGCTGCAATATGTTCTATGTCAACAACCGCTGGCTTGGTGGTATGCTGACAAACTTTTCGACGATTAAGAAATCCCTGCTCCGCCTGAAAAAAATTGAAAAAATGGAAGTGGATGGTACTTACGGCCACTTAACCAAAAAAGAAATTGCTCAGTTGGCAAAAGAAAAAGCCAAGCTTGAAAAAAACCTGGGCGGTATCAAAGAGATGAAGGAACTTCCCGGGGTTCTTTTTGTTATTGACCCCCGTAAAGAAGGTATCGCCATCGCCGAAGCCCGCCGTCAAGGTATACCCATCATCGCCGTAGTTGACACCAACTGTAACCCCGAAGGGATTGACTTTCCGATTCCCGGCAACGATGACGCCATCCGGGCCATCACCTTGTTTACTCAGATCATCGCCAACGCTGTTATCGAGGCTGATAACGAAATCGGCTTGACGGTCATCGACAGTCTGCAAGAAGATGAAACCCCTGGCATGGAAACCGAAGGCTTTGCCTCGGGAGAAGGCCTTGCCGCCAACTACGAAGTTGATGAAGACGAATTGAACTAAGGAGACCCTTATGGCCGTTAGTCCCCAAGATGTGAAAAAACTTCGAGAGCAAACCGGCGCCGGCTTCGGTGACTGCAAAGAAGCTCTTGAAAAAGCTGGTGGCGATTTTGCCGCCGCTGAAAAGTTCCTCAAAGAAAAAGGTCTGGCTTCAGTAGCAAAACGTGCTGGACGCACCGCCAATGAAGGCCGCGTCTTTACTAAATTGCAGGGGACCTTTGCTGGTTTGCTCGAAATTTCTTGCGAAACTGACTTTGTTGCCCGTAATGGCGATTTTGTCACTACTGGTCAAGATATTCTCGATGGTATGGTCAAAAACAGTCAGAAAGAACCCGGCGCTACCGAAGACGCTAAGCTCAAAGATTTGGCCATCAAGACCAAAGAAAACCTGTCGCTGAAAAGCTACAAAACCTTGAGCGCTGGCAGTGGCGAGGTCATTCAGGACTATATCCATGGCGAAGGACGCATTGGTGTTCTGGTAAAAGTTAAGGTCGCTGACCCTGCTAAAGTGTCTGACCCAAAGATAAAACAGTTTGCCTTTGATCTAGCTCTTCACGCCGCTGCCTTTAACCCTGCGTATCTCAACCGGGATAAGGTCAATGCGGGCTATTTAAAAGAGCAAGAAGAAATCCTTCGTGTCCGCGATGCGGATCAGTTGGTTGGTAAGCCAGAAAACGTTGCCGCTAATATCATGAAGGGAAAAATTGAAAAGTTGCTGAAGCAGATTTGCTTTGTCGATCAGCCCTTTGTTAAGGACGATAAGTTGACGGTTGCCCAAGCCGCCGATAAAGTCGGTAAAGAGCTGGGGACGAAAGTTGAGCTTGCTGACTATGCCTATTGCCAAATCGGTGTAGAAGCCTAAACGACAAAAGTTGACCCGCTAGAAACAACTGCAGGAGGAGTCATGGCCTATTCGAAAGCCGATGTGGAAGCCAAAATGAAGAAGACAGTCAAAAGTCTTCAGGATGAATTCAACACGATCCGAACAGGCCGGGCAACTCCGGCATTGTTTGACCGAATTCAAGTCGAAGCCTACGGATCAAAAACGCCATTAAGTCAGGTTGCGAATATCTCTGTTCCCGAAGCCCGTCTTGTGGTGATTCAACCTTGGGACAAAACAGTCATCGGCGATATCGAAAAAGCGATTTTGGCCTCTGACCTGTCTTTGACACCCAGCAATGATGGAAAAGTCATTCGACTCAACATCCCCCCTCTCAACGAAACGCGGCGCAAAGAGTTAGTCAAACAAGCCAAAGCGGTGGCAGAAAACTTTCGCGTATCGATTCGCAATATTCGGCGCGATTACAATGACCTTCTTAAGCGTGAACAAAAAGATACCGGCATGACCGAAGACCAGGTCAAGAAAGCTCAAGATGAAATTCAAAAGCTGACCGATGTTGCCATCAAGGATATTGACAAGGTGGCCGCTGAAAAGGAAAAGGAAATTCTGGAAGTTTAATTATGGATAACGCCTGGAATCCGTCCTTGGCCCCCGTTCATGTAGGTATTATCATGGACGGGAACGGCCGCTGGGCCAAGAGTCGTGGGCTTTCCCGTTCCGAGGGTCACAAAGAAGGCCTCAAGGCCGCTAAACGTGTCACTAAAGCGGCCTCTGACTTAGGAGCCAAATTTCTTTCCTTGTATGTTTTCTCTACCGAAAACTGGAAACGCGCCGAGCAAGAAGTTTCCTTTCTGATGTTCCTGTTAAAAAGCCACTTGCTGAAAG
>JABEVK010000120.1 GCA_013044245.1 Spirochaetales bacterium
AAGTTTTTACAGCCCGCCTCTAACTTATCCCCAGTTTCTCACCAGCGTTCGTTAGCGGCGAAAATGAACTTATCAAATTCACCCCCTGGTGGTCAACTGCATTGTGAAAAGATTTTTGTTTTTTTGCGAGCCTTGAAATTCAGTCCAACCGAAAGGTTTTAAACCCCATTTGTCAAAGGGATCACAAAAAATATTCCGGCGATGGCTACGGCATAAACGGCTAAAAGTACGATGGTAAGAATGCCATAAAACTTCACGAGTCGGTGTAAGTTAACCGCCAGGGCTTCAAGGTTTTCCTCCGAATCTTCGTGCCCACAGAGTTTAGACTGCTTGGCTAAGCGAAAGATCCAACGAACCGGAAAGACCACAACACCCGCGATGATGATGTAAAACGCCCCCAAGAAGCGTCCCAAATGCCACGGGCCTATATTGAGAATTATCATTACCACACCGGCAACGAAAATCACACATAAGCGCACAAAACATAAAACTGCCAAAAACTTCAGCCAGGGGGCCATCCCCCTAAACGCTTGTTTGGTTTTATCGGTCATCTGATCGCTCCTTTATCGTTTCAATGCAAGCCAACTAAGGCTCCCTAAGATCAAAACCATACCAGCCGCTTGAAAGATACTGGGAACCTCTTTTAAGACGAGCAGGGCGGTAAGTACGGTGGCAACGGGAATCAGGTTCAAAAATGCCGAGGGTAGAACAGGCCCCAGCTCTTTCAGTGCATACAGAAACCCCACATAAGCAAGGCCAGAGCAGAACACCCCCAAAAACAATAGCTCCGCTAAGCCACTCATCGTAATTCCATGAAACCCACCTCCCTCCCCTATGACAAAGGGCAAGTACAGAAGCACCGCAAAGAGGGTTTGAAAGGTAGTCTGCTGAAGACTAGAAAAACGATCGTTGAGCTTTTTTCCTAAGAAAGTATAACCGATCCACGAGGCCATAGCCCCTAGAACCAGCAGATTGCCCCCTAAGTTTGCGCTCTTGAGGTGGGGCCAGGCTCCATTAAAAAGGACAAACCATACCCCCACCAAGGATACAATCACAGCACCGGTTTGCCCCCATCTCAGACGGGCGCGTCGTTTAAACGAATCGACTAACAGCACAAAGACAGGAATCGAGGCTACCAACATCGAAGCCGTCGAGGCTTGCGTGTAGCGAAGGCCTGTGTTTTCTAAGACCATATACAGGACAATCCCCAAGGCGGAGGTCAGCAAAAAACGCCAAAGATACCCTTTCTCAAGCCTCCAAGATTCCTTTTTCCACACCATTAAAGGAACTAACACCGCCAACGCTGGTCCTAGACGCAACCAGGCAATCATCGGCGGGCTTAACTGGCTCAACAATTGTTTAGTCAGGACAAAAGATACTCCCCAAAGCAGTACCGCCGACACCAGGGTCAGCCAAGGTAAAAGCCGTCGTTGGCGAAAACTTCGGTTCAAAACTTCTCCATGGTTCACCCTCTTTTACTAGGTAAGGGTGAGCCTTACCTCTACGTAGCAGCAAGGCTTTGTATAACTTAGTAGACAGACTTACTATAACCTAGCCAAAACCTAAAGAGCTAGCTACTCAATTCTCGCCTTTTCTTCGATGAGCTCTCGTTCGCCTTGGTAGATTGGTCGAATTTTATTTATACTTGACTTATAAACACAAGTAGATTAACTATTAAAACCAAAAGAGGTTCAGAAGCATGGAACACTCCAGTCTTGCCCTAGGCTTAGCGGGTCTTGTCGTGGGCTTACTCGTTGGTCTCACCGGGGTCGGCGGCGGCACGCTCATGACTCCCCTTTTGCTCTACCTGGGCTTTGCTCCCGTTGATGCCGTAGGAACTGATTTGGTTTACGCCGCTGTCACAAAAACAAGCGGTGCTTATTTGCATTCCCGTCGCCACAATGTAGAGTGGCCGTTGGTCGGATGGCTACTTTTGGGGAGTTTACCAGCTTCTCTTTTAACGCTCGTTGCTTGGCAAAGGCTTATCGTTCCCCACACCGTCCAGGCTACCACAGTCAAGGTGCTCTTAGGCCTCATCTTGATCGGCACCGGGGCTTTGGTCCTGTTACGCCTAAGCTTGCGCAAGCCTGTCGCCGCTTCACCATACGAACCCACCCAACCGCCACGCAAAATTCTGACCATACTTCTTGGTGCGTTATTGGGTATCCTTGTCACCCTGTCTTCTGCTGGGGCAGGCGCTGTGGGTGCCGCCGCGCTAAGTCTCCTGTTCCCTCGGTTATCTGCTTCGAAAATCATAGGAAGTGACCTTGCCCATGCCGTTCCGCTAACTCTGACAGCGGGCTTAGCCCATCTTGCCACCGGTCATGTCCATCTTTGGGCTGTCTTTTGGTTATGTCTGGGGTCGATTCCGGCCCTCGCGGTAGGTTCGTGGTTAGCACCCAAGGTACCAGAACGAATCTTGAAACCCGTCATGGGCACAGGCCTGGCTCTTTTGGGTCTTACCCTGGTTTAATCCCCCCGATTTAGTCCGAAGGAATCTTACACAACCCCGCATTTTTCTCTTTCTTTTCTGACTTATTGAGTTAGAATGAATAAATAGCCGCGTTTACGGTAGCTAGGGAGGAATAGTGCGCAAAGTTGATTTGGTTCACAAAAAGCTATTTAATCTGGAACGGACCCTTGCCGTGCCGCTTTTTGAGCGTACCGCCTTTGGCTGGGAGGTACTTCCGCTGTTAAAAGACTTCATTCGCGAAACGGGTCCCAAACTGGGCAAAGACTACGAACAGATTGTCGAAAATGTTTGGGTTGGTAAAGGTTGCCTCATTGACCCTCGCTCAGCTCTTATAGGGCCTGCGATTATCGGGCATGACTGCGAACTTAGGCCAGGCTGTTATATCCGTGAAAACGTCCTTGCCGGAAACAACTGCGTTCTGGGTAATTCTACCGAAATCAAGAACTCGATTCTCTTTGACGGTGTGCAGGCGGCCCATTTTAATTACATAGGCGATTCTGTGGTTGGGTACATGGTGCATTTGGGTGCCGGCGCGATTTTGTCCAACCTCAAGTATACCAAGACTGAAATTGTTCTTCACCCCGAAGAAGGCCCCGTCCAAACCGGCCTAAAAAAGTTTGGTGCGTTATTAGGTGACTTCGTGGATGTGGGCTGTCAAACCGTTCTTAACCCGGGAACCATTGTTGGCCGCAATACGGTAGTTTACCCCATGGTGAACGTGAGAGGTCTCATTCCCCAGGATAAAATTGTCAAAGGCGCCGTTGAATGGGATCAACTCCGCTAGGTCACTAGCATTAACTCCGATGCTCAGGGTGAACCTTCTTTAGAGCCTCGACTTGTCAGTTGCCGTACCTGTGGGCGCTTTTTCGCTTTGCAGGACGGCTCAAAACAGGTATACTGCTCGCCGGAATGTGCCGAGACTTTTGACCTTTGCCGGGTCTGTCTGCGGCCTTTTCCCCACGAGCCGGACGGTGATGGACTATGCAGTCCCGCTTGCCGCGAAAAGCCCCAGGATTTTCCGCACTTGTTCGATAGGCTCGAATTCTAGCTAAGGAGTCTTCTATGAAGCTAATCTTTTTAGGCCCACCCGGTGCCGGTAAGGGGACGCTAGCCGTTCTTGCAAAAGAGGCGTTTCACCTCCCTCATATTTCTACTGGTGATATTTTTCGTTCCAATATTAAAGGGGGCACACCCTTAGGCCTCAAAGTAAAAAAAATCCTCGACTCCGGGGCGCTCGTTCCCGACGAAACCACCATCGAAATTGTTCAAGACCGCTTGGCCAAGGCCGATTGCCAAGCCGGTTACCTACTAGATGGCTTTCCCCGAACGGTCACGCAGGCCCAGGCGCTTGACGGCTTTGCTAAACCCGAAGCGGTAATCAACTTTGTTCTAGCCGACGACGTGATTGTTCAACGTCTCTCGGGACGACGCGTCTGCAAAGCCTGTGGAGCCAGCTTTCATCTCCAAAACCTTCCTCCCCGTCAACCAGGAGTCTGTGACAACTGTTCCGGTGAGTTAATTCAGCGCCCTGACGACGCTCCCGAAGCCATCCAAGAACGCTTGCGTGTTTACAAGGCGCAAACGGAACCCCTGATTGCCTTTTATCGACAAAAAGGATTACTCAAAGATATTGACGCCTCACCAGCCCCCGAGTCGGTCTTAGCCGCTTTGAAAAAGGCCTTGAACGTCTAATGGACGCCATTGTCACGGTGGTCGGCAAAGACCGCGTCGGGATCATCGCGGGGGTCACCCAAGCGCTATCAGCCTCGGGAGTCAACATTCTTTCGATTAGCCAAACCATCCTTGAAGAATACTTTACGATGATCATGAAGGTGGATATTGGGCATTTGTCCGTTGATCGAAAAACCCTCAATGCAAGGCTAGAGGCCGAGGGAGGCCAATTGGGCGTACAGATTACCCTCATTCACGAAGAAGTTCTGAAAGCGATGCACAGGATCTAGAATGGTTTTTACTAACGCCGAAATTGACGAAACAATCCAGATGTTCCGCTCCCAGAAGCTGGATATCCGTACCATTACCATGGGTATTTCTCTTCGAGACTGCGCTAGCGCGTCGGGAGCTCAGTCTCGTCAAAAGATTTACGACAAAATTTGCCGCTATGCCGAGAACCTCGTCAGTGTCGGTGAAGCCATTAGCCTCGAATACGGCATTCCTATCATTAACAAGCGTATAGCCGTCACCCCCATCGCTATGGTTGCCGAGGCTTCCTCGGACAAATCGTATGTCGCGTTTGCGCACACTCTCGATGCGGCGGCCCGACAAACCGGGGTCAACTTTCTCGGTGGATTCTCGGCGCTAGTGCAAAAGGGATACACCCGGGGTGACCGTATTTTGATCCGGTCCATACCCCAAGCCCTAGCTGAAACCGAAAGGGTATGCGCCAGCGTCAACGTGGCCTCGACTCAGGCCGGCATCAACATGGACGCCGTTCGTCAGATGGGTTTTGTTGTGAAAGCCCTTGCAGGACGCACTGCCAGCACCCAAGGCTTAGGTTGTGCCAAGCTGGTGGTGTTTGCGAACTCGGTCGAAGACAACCCTTTTATGGCAGGAGCCTACCACGGTCCTGGCGAAGGGGAAGTAGTCATCAATGTCGGCTTATCAGGCCCCGGGGTCATCAAGAGTGCCCTCGAGAACCTTGAGAAAGCCCCCTTTGATACGGTGGCCGAAACCATCAAACGAACCGCCTTCAAAATTACCAGGATGGGAGAACTTGTCGCCCGCGAGGCCAGCCGACGCCTCAATGTTCCCTTTGGAATCATTGACTTATCGTTGGCACCCACCCCAGCGGTGGGCGATTCCGTAGCCCGAATTTTACAAGAAATGGGTCTAGAACGGGTGGGAGCCCCGGGAAGTACAGCGGCGCTGGCACTTCTCAACGATGCTGTCAAAAAAGGTGGCATTATGGCGAGCTCTCATGTGGGTGGACTTTCAGGGGCCTTCATTCCCGTGACCGAAGATGAAGGTATGGTCGAAGCGGTTCAAAGTGGGGGGTTATCTCTCGAAAAACTCGAGGCCATGACCTGTGTTTGCTCGGTTGGTCTGGATATGATTGCCGTTCCCGGTGACACCCCTGCGCAAACCCTATCAGGTCTGATCGCCGATGAAGCTGCCATAGGGGTGATCAACCATAAAACAACAGCCGTGAGGGTCATCCCCGTCCCTGGCATGAAAGCGGGCGATTGGGTCGAATTCGGTGGACTCTTAGGGGGTGGTCCCGTCATGCCGGTCAGCACCCTATCATCTAAGGCCTTTATCGATCGTGGCGGACGCATTCCCGCTCCGGTGCACAGTTTTAAAAATTAACCAAGCTGAGTCGATTCGTGTTCGTACTGTACCAACGTTTCGACCCGTCGGTTGCCCAGTTGTCGCTCGGGATGCAAAAAGGGTAAGCCGACCACACAAAACAAATCGGTCACCAGGGCACCGGCCTCTTCCAATAGCTCAGCCGAGGCGCGGAGTGTCCCTCCTGTAGCCAGCAGGTCATCCAAGAGCAAGAGCCGCATTCCCGGCCTGACATCGGCCCGCTGTACCTCAATCTCGGCGTCGCCGTATTCCAGGGCGTAGCGTTTGCTCAGGGTAACCCCGGGGAGCTTGCCTTTTTTACGAATGAGGATCAGGGGCAACCCTAATTTGAGGGCCAACGGAGCGGCAAAGACAAAACCCCGTGATTCGACGGCGGCAATTCCCGACAACCCCCGCAGCTGGTAGCGCTGGGTTAACTCGTCGATAACATAGGCATAGGCTTCCGGCGAGGATAAAATTCCCGTAATATCATAAAAGAGAATTCCCGGTTTGGGAAAATCAGGAATCTTACGAATGACTGCTTCAAGATCAAACGCCATAACGGCCCCTCCCGCACACTTTTGTTGGTAACACGTTTCACCCCGACTGTCAAATTGCCTGGGTGAGACGTTTGCGTTTCACCCGAGGTCTGCGCTAAGGTGTTAAGCATGAAATTGCATTACCGAAAAATCGGAACCGGCCGTCCTTTGATTTTTCTACACGGTCTTTTTGGTTCCGGCGATAACTGGCTGAGCTTGGGTGCTAAGTTCTCCGGTTGTGAAGTTTGGCTCCCCGACCTAAGAAACCACGGCGAGTCGCCCTGGGCCGACGAGATCTCGGTTCCCCTTTTGGCAAAGGATCTTTTAGACTTTTTGACTGAACATCAGCTCGATTCCGTGCTCGTGGGAGGTCACTCCCTCGGCGCCAAAGTGGCCATGGAAGCGACGTTGACCGAACCCCGACGCTTTCGGGGGTTAATATGTTTGGACATGGCCCCCCGTGCCTATGAGCCACACTACTCTGGCTTCGTCCCCGCCTTGCAGGCCCTCGATCTGGCAACCGTAACCAGCCGTTCTGAAGCTCAAAAAGCCCTCGAAGCGGCTATTCCTGATCGCCCCACCCTCCAGTTTCTTCTAAAAAGCCTCGTCCCCCAAGAAGGCACACCCTCGTGGCGCTGGAAACTCAACCTGCAAGCCCTCGAAAAGCACTATGACGAAATTTGGAAACCATTACAGGGACAAACCTCCGAAAACTTGCCCCGTTTATACCCTGGACCAGCTCTCTTTTTGGCTGGCGGAAACTCTGACTACGTCCGGTTGCAAGATCACGCCCTGGTTCACCAGTTGTTTCCACAAGCTGAAATTCAGACCATCCCCCAGGCCGGCCACTGGTTGCATGCCGAAAAACCTCAAGAAGTGCTGTCGGCTATCAATACCTGGCTTTCCAGGCACCCTTAAGATGGAGCCCACGACACAGCAAACCCCTGGGGTCTTTGACCGTATCCGGGCTGTTTTGAGAACCATTCCAGCGGGCCGGGTGGTTTCATACGGGCAGGTTGCCGCCTGGGCTGGCTTTCCCCGAGGCGCAAGAATCGTAGTCTGGGTTCTCCGAACCTCGCCGGGACTACCCTGGCACCGCGTTATTCGCGCCAATGGGCAACTCGCCCTCAGTGACCCGCTGGAACGAGACCTCCAGCGTCAGCTTTTAGAAGCGGAGTTCGTCACGGTGACCAACAACAAAGTCTCGGCAGACTTTTTTCTTCACAAACAACCCGAATTTGACACTCAATAGGTTTTCTCCTAAATTTAAAAAATGACAACCGACTTCTGGAAGGACTTACGGGAATTCTTTTTGTCGGTAGAAACTCAAGCCTGGTCGGCGCAATCCCTTCAAGAATCTCTGCAGACTATTCTGAATCAAATCACCCGGCTTTTAGACGCCGATAGAATGTCTCTTATTGTGTTCAATGAACTCCTTACAGGGTTGGATTTTTACCTTCGCTCTGGGCCCGGACAAGAACTGGTCGATCTCACGGTGACGGCTTCCGAGATGCTTTCGGGATTGACTGGTTGGGTGATCAAAACTCATCAAAGTGCCCTCTCGTCACAGTACCAAAGTGATCCCCGGGAATCCGAAGCCGTCCAGCGTCGTCGGCGTGAAACGATAGCGGGAGCCATCCTGGTAGTGCCCCTGCTCTCGGGTTCGCGTTTACTGGGAACATTGACAGCCATTAACCGACCGGGCCAACGGGATTTTCAGGACCAAGACTTGCACCTTTTGGAATTTGTGGCCGATTATAGTGGCAACCTCATTACCCATGTGCGGCTTCTTCAAGAATTACGTCAAGCCAAAGAAAGCGCCGAAGCGGGTGCTCAGGTCAAAACCCAAATTCTCTCTAACCTGAGTCATGAATTACGCACACCACTATTTACCCTGGTGGGTTTTACCGAGCTTTTAAAGGGAACCAATCTTACCGACACGCAGTCTGACTACTTAGACGCACTCGAATCGGCCGAAACGCACCTGGCGAACCTTATCAATGGGCTTATCGACCTGGCCAAAATCGAAGCACAAGAACTTCAGTTAGAACTCGATACCCTTGTCTTCGATAAGCTGGTTCACAACCTCGTCTCCAGCTGGGGACCTTTGGCTACCACCAAGGGTTTAAACCTTGTCGTGAAACTGAGCGGACAGTTACCGCCCTGTGTTGAAACTGACCCGGAACGACTGAGGCAAATTCTGGACATTCTTTTAGACAACGCGGTAAAGTTTACCTCTCAGGGGGTTGTCCGTGTGGACTTAGATGCCACGACACACCCCGCTGGCCTACGCGAGTTAACCGTCAAGGTCAGCGATACCGGGATTGGCATCTCCCCAGAAAAGCAACAACAGTTATTTCAACCGTTTCGACAACTCGACGGTTCTTCTCGCCGACACTACGGAGGTCTCGGTCTAGGTTTAGCCTTGGCACAACGGTTGGTGCGAATTCTGGGAGGGAACCTAACGGTAACAAGCTTCGAGGGTAAAGGCTCGGAATTTTTAGTAAAAATTCCTTTTTTGCCGTTTGAAGGTGAGGTCGCGGCCCGTTTAGAAGATCACCCAGAAGTTCTGTTTGTCGAAGATGACCCTTTTTTAGCTCTCACCTTGCAAAAAGCTAGTGAACAGCTGGGTTTACGGTATGTCCTTGTGGATACAGTTTCTGCGGCCCTCAAAGAAGTTGCCAAGGGGAACTTTCACTTTGTCTTTTTGGGGACTAACCTTTCGCTAACGCCCCAGTTGGAAGCACTCGATCAACTCAAAAACGCCTGCGCTCGTTTGGCGTCGCCAGAGTTTGTTCTTCTTTTGTCAGAAAGCACCGAAGCGGCCCTTGAACGGCTTCGCCAGCGGGGTTTAACTGTCTTACCCCGCCCCATTACAGCGGCGCGGTTGCGAGAATATTTTCTCGGCAAACGCGCCACGAAGTGACAATTTTGCCTAGAAGTTCAATGGTCCGTTTTGGTTTGGCATGGGCCTCACGATAAATTCTTTCTTTGTAAGGTACTTGATCCCTTCAACTGTAGCCCGAGCCGCCGAAACGGTGGTGGTGTAAGGAATTTTTTTCCGTACGGCTTCAATACGAATTTGGGCATCGTCGGAGTGGCTGTAACGTCCTTTGGGAGTATTGATCAACAGATGCACCGCTCCAGAACGCATGAGGTCAATGACGTTCGGGTGCCCCTTTTGGATCTTCTGAACAGCTTCGGCGGGGATACCCTGCTGACCAAGGAACTCGGCAGTCCCCGGGGTTGCAGCGACACTGAACCCCAGTTGGTATAAGTCCTTGACGATGGGAAGGATAGAATCTTTGTCTAAGTCATGCACCGAGACGAAGACTTTTCCCGAGGTCGGAAGCGTCGTTCCCACCCCGGCTTGGGCTTTTGCATAGGCTTCGCCGAAGCTTGCTCCCGTACCCATCGTTTCGCCCGTGGATTTCATTTCAGGTCCCAACATCGGGTCGAGGTCTTGAAAACGGTCAAACGAGAACACGGCTTCTTTCACAGCCCAACCGGTCAGACAACTCCCCACGCCGATCCCGTTTTTTTTGACTAAGCCTTGCGAAACCAAATTCTCTCCCGACCAAACCCGCACTCCGGTCTCGACCAAATTGACCCCAGACGCTTTGGACAAGAATGGAACCGTGCGACTTGCTCGAGGGTTTACTTCAAGGATGTAAAGCAGGCCGTCTTTTTCGGCGAATTGAATATTGAGAAAGCCGATTACCGGCAAATCACGGGCAATTTTCACCGTAGCGTCAATCATTTCTTGAATGATATGAGGCTTGGTCATGTAGGCGGGAAAAACACAAGCCGAATCACCCGAGTGAATACCAGCGGCTTCGATGTGTTCCATAATTCCACCGATATACACATTTTTGCCATCACTGACCGCATCGAGGTCGTACTCAAAAGCGTCCTCTAAGAATTGATCCACCAAGACGGGACGCTTTTCGTTCATCGTTACGCCTTTGGTAAAGAAGACTTCTAAATCTTCGGGCGTACTGGCGATAAACATCGATCGACCGCCAAGCACAAAGCTGGGGCGTAACAGAACAGGAAAGCCGATTTCGACGGCAAAACGCCGTACTTCTTCGGGATTTGCGGCCTTTCGGTTGGCAGGCTGACGAAGTCCTAAACGAGTCACCAACTGAGAAAACAACCCTCGGTCTTCGGTGGCATCGATACCGGCCAAGCTGGTTCCCAGGATGCGTGCCCCCCAACCTTGTAACTCTTCGGCCATATTTAAGGGTGTCTGTCCCCCTAGTTGCACCACAACATCGCGAACTTTTTCTTTACGAAGAATTTCTTTGACATGCTCGGGAGTAAGTGGCTCGATAAACAGACGGTCCGAAACATTGTAATCGGTAGAGACCGTTTCGGGGTTCGAGTTAATGATGATCGTTCTTCGACCCAACTTGCGAAAAGCCAACGAGGCCAGGGTACAACCGGTGTCAAACTCTAGACCTTGACCAATACGGTTAGGTCCCGAGCCCAAGATGGCCACAGTTGATTCGCCACTCGCCCCGCCTTCATCGATCTCGCCCCAAGTCGAGTAAAAGAACGGTGTTTGCGCTTCAAACTCCCCGGCGCAGGTATCAACAAAGTGAAATCCGGCGTGAAGGTTGTGCGTTTCTCGAAAGGCTTCGACCTCCGCAGTTGTTTTGCCCACCAAAGTAGCGATATAGGGGTCCGAAAGGCCCGCTTGCTTGGCTTCAAGAACCAACGCGACGGTAAGTCCCTGCGCCTTCACGCGATCCTCTAACTCAAGCTGTTCCAGAATTAAGTACAAAAACCAAGGGTCAAACCCCGTTCGCTTTTGCACCTCGGGAAGGGCTGAAGCCCCATGTCGTTTTAAGTAGGTGAAGGCCGCCAGCAATCGCCTAGGGTGCAAGGTATCAAGCATCCCAGCCAGCTCTTGGTCGGTAACGGGGAGCTCTTGGAGGTTTTGAAACCCAATTTCGGCCGCACGAAGGGCCTTGTTAAGCGCCTCTAGAGCGGTTCGCCCCAAGGCCAAAGATTCGCCCACGGATTTCATCTGAGTTCCCAGGGTTTTATACCCTGCGGGAAATTTCTCTAGCTCGAAACGGGGAACCTTGACAGCACAGTAGTCCAGGGCAGGTTCAAAACACGAAACCGTTTTGCCGGTAATCTCGTTGACAACCTCATCCAGGCTGTAGCCCACTGCCAAGCGAGCCGAGCATTTGGCAATCGGAAAGCCGGTAGCTTTCGACGCCAAGGCCGACGAGCGAGAAACGCGAGGGTTCATTTCGATGACCACCATGCGGCCATTGGCGGGGTTGACGGCAAACTGAACGTTTGAACCACCACAGTCCACGCCTACCGCCCGCAAAACCTCGATCGAAGCGGTACGCATTTGCTGGTATTCGCGGTCGCTGAGAGTTTGAATAGGGGCTATGGTAATCGAGTCGCCAGTATGCACCCCCATAGGGTCAATATTTTCAATGGAACACACGACAATCGCATTGTCGTTCTTATCGCGCATGACCTCCATCTCGAATTCTTTCCAGCCGATAAGCGATTCTTCGACTAAGCACGTATGAACAGGCGATTCCGCTAAGGCGCGTTCCAACAAGGGACGAAACTCTTCGGCCGTGCGAGCAATAGCACCACCCATGCCGCCCAGGGTAAAGCTAGGCCGCAAGATCAACGGAAAGCCCGGGTCAATTTCCAAATCATGAGCTTCGTCATAACTGCTTACAAGCTTAGACCGGGGGCTTTCCAGACCAATTTCTGCCATACGTTTTTTGAACAAACCGCGATCTTCTGCTAACCGAATCGCCTCGATATTGGCACCAATGACTTCTACGCCGTACTTTTCTAACAACCCTAATTCTGACATTTTGAGGGCCAAGTTGAGTGCGGTTTGGCCCCCCATGGTCGAAATGACCGCATCGGGCCGTTCCTTCTGAAGGATTTTCTCCATGTATTCAGGGGTCAGAGGTTCCATGTACACGGTGTCTGCTAGGCCAGGTGTGGTCATCATGGTGGCGGGATTGGGGTTAATAAGAACGACCTGATAGCCCTCCTCTTTAAGGGCTTTCACCGCTTGCGTACCCGAGTAGTCAAATTCACAAGCCTGACCGATCACTATGGGGCCAGAACCAATCAGCAGGATTTTCTTCAGATCTTTTCGAGCGGGCATAGATTCTCCTTAAAGTTTTCCCGCTTGCCGGGGTTGCGCTTTGAGCACATCAAGAAACGACTGGAAGATCCAAGTCGAATCATGGGGGCCGGGACAAGCTTCGGGGTGAAATTGGGCGCATCGAACGGGCAAGGTTTTATGGTAGATACCTTCAATCGTTCCGTCATTGGCGTTGCGGAACCAGACCCCAACTTCGGGAGGAAGGCTGGCCTCGTCGACGGCAAAACCGTGGTTCTGAGTCGTCACAAACACCTTTCCGGTGAGCTCATCCCGCACAGGATGGTTTACGCCGTGATGACCAAACTTCATTTTGTAGGTTTTTGCCCCCAGGGCGAGCGATATCAATTGATGACCTAAGCAGATGCCAAAGACAGGCAGACGAGACATGAGGGTTCGAATTAACGCTATCTGGGTACCCAGAACGGCGGGGTCACCGGGGCCCGACGAATACAAAACAGCATCAGGCTTTCGAGCAAAGATTTCTTCGGCTGTCGATGAGTCCGGCAAAACCGTGACGTGAGCTCCCCGCGCAACAATTTCACGAACAATGTTCATTTTAATGCCAGAGTCGACCAGAACCAAGCGCGGACCATCACCCCCACCGAACTCCGCCGGGGCCTCAGTGCCGACCTCAGGAGTCAAGTCACAGCCTTCCATAGAGGGAAAACCGCCTAAGTAGGCCAGAGCCGCTTGCCGTTCGGTTTCACTGGGTGAATCACCGGCAATGGCGACGATCACACCATTCTGAGACCCGTGCTCCCTCAGGTGGAGGGTTAACCGTCTTGTATCAACCCCCGTGATAGCCGGTGTGCCATGTTTCTGCAAAAACGCTTCTAAGGACAATCGCCCCTCTGGCACAGGACCTTCGTAATACGACCTTACCACGAGTGCCGAGCATTTGATGCCCTGCCGCGTGACCCCTTCTTCGGGGCCAATTTCAGACCATTGATCCAACGTGCCATAGTTGCCAGCATGGGGATAGGTCATCACCACGATCTGTGCCGTGTACGAAGGATCGGTCAGAACTTCGTGATAACCGGTCATACCCGTGTTAAAGACAACTTCGCCGGCACCCTTGCGGTCCGCATGGCCCGGGATCAACTGTTCTACCCGAAAAGCGGGCTTACCCACCGATCGGCCAGGATAGTAGGTCCCATCCTGTAAAAACAAACATACGGATTCGCGCATTTGCCCCTCACCTTCGTTCTCGCCCCACACACCATTGAATCTGGGGCCGAAAACTTCAGATTAAAAAAAAACCGGCTGTCTGCCGGTTTTTACCAATAAACAATTCTTCCGGGGAAGGATTTGAACCCTCACAAACAGATCCAGAGTCTGTAGTGCTACCATTACACCACCCGGAAATTAAACTTCGTCGGCAAAATTACCTGTTTTCAGCTATCCTGTCAAGGCGCTTTTTTGGTTCCCGCGGGAAAAAATCCGCTTAAAAAACGGTTGAGGTATTCTCGTTTCAGCTGTTCCTGTTTTTGTTTGGTAAGTTGGTGATCCGGACCATAATCTTGCGCTGTAACCACCGGGTTGGTGGCGGCGGCGGCACTGGTATAAACAAGGCTAAGGTCAGCAACATTTTGCCAAGCTACCGTTTGCCCCTCAACCGATCGGGGATCAACCATTCCGGTTAAGGTTAACGAATCCCAACCTCCCGACACCTGAAGCGTACGACTACCCTCGATCCGAGCCACCCCCGAAGGGTCAACGGAGACAACACGAACTGTCAAGGAAAAATCTTTAACTTTCCACTGCGAGTCCAAGCCAATCTTTTCGCCACCAGAAGTGGTACCGGGGGGTAAGTTCAACCCAGAAGCACTACCAAAATCCAGCGAGACAGCCTGATTGGACGTACGCACTGCTTTAAAAGAAAGGGAGGCTTCTCCCGTCAAAACAACGTGAAGAAAGTCTCCCTGATGCAAAGTCTGCACCCCTGAGTAGTAACCTTTGGACCCGGGGGCCCAAAGGGACTCTGCGCCTGCCAGCGCCGTCGTAAGCAGGAGAAGCAACAACCAACCTGCTCTCATAAGATGGCCTAGCGGATTCTCTTCTTGTGGCGGTTTTTTCTCAGCTTCTTTTTACGTTTATGCGTGGCGATCTTTTTCTTTTTCCGTTTGCGTCCACAGGGCACGGTGCGCTCCTTCCGAAATGATTAAGGCAGTATAACGGTACCCCACTAGCTCGTCAACTGGCGCCATAGCTCGAGAAAAGGTTCTGGAAAATCAGGATTTACAACCCGAGCGCCTTCGATCCTACGAAAAAATGTCCGCTGTCGTTTGGCGTACTGGCGCGAATGCCACCGCAAGGCCTGAATTGCTTCATCGCGACTTCCTTGACCGTGAACAAGCCACGGCAAAAACTCAGAGTATCCTATAGCCCTCAGCCCCGGATCTTTTTCGGAATAGCCATCACCCAACAGCCCCCGAATCTCGTCAAGAAGTCCCTCGGCGAGCATTTGATCGATCCGTTCGTCAAGACGACGTGACAGCTCTTCTTTGGGGCGTTCCAAGGAAAAAATCTCTAATTGATAATCTGAACGTGGTTGTTGATGTCGGGCAAACGCCGACAAGGGTTTACCGGTTTGCAAGAATACTTCCCAGGCTCTTGTCCAGCGGTAAACATCCTGAGCTCCCAATCGTTGGGCGGTAACAGGATCAAGAATAGTGTAGCGTTCTTTTAACCCGACAAAACCCCAAAGAGCTAAATCTTTTTCGGCCTGTTGCCGAATCTCGGGGTCTGAGGCCGGGGTTTGAGGCAACCCGTAGATAAAATTCCAAAAGTAAAAAGCTGTGCCACCACAAAGTATAGGAATTTTTCCTCGCCTATGGATATTCGGAATCACCCTTTCGGCGTGAGCAAGAAAAGCGCCAACATCAAAACTTTCGCTGGGATCGATAATATCTAACAAATGGTGGGGAATCGCAGAACGTTCTTCAAGACTGGGTTTGGCCGAGCCTATATCAAGACGACGGTACACCTGAACGGAATCGACGGTGATAACCTCACCGAAAACAGAGGCCTGATCGATCAGGAAGCGGGTTTTACCCACTCCTGTCGGGCCAAAAACCAGTACTACCGGTTTAGTCTTGGAGCTGATACTCAACTTTTTTCGAAAAGATCTGACTTAACGCCGTGGAAACAATTTTATAGTTATTTTGTTCGAGATCGTCATCGCCGACTTCTGTAATTTGTCGCGAACGGCGAATTACAGCGTTGGTTACTTCGTAAATGTTGCCGTCGAAATCGACAATCTTATCCAAGCAAATACCCAAAGCGGCCTCCTAAAGACAAACAAGTATACCCAGAAAAAAGCAATCTGTAAAGGGCTACGAGGAGGCTTTTGCCTGAGCAATCTGAGCTTGCACACGGGCGACCTCGCCAGGCTTGTTCAGCTTTTTCCACAAAGACATTGCGTTTTGAAGGGCCTTAAGGCGAAAAGCCTGAGGAACGCCTTCTCCGGATTGACGCACCGCAGACTCCAAAAGACGAGCGGCTGTTTCTGTCTGGCCCTGCTGTTGTGCTAAATCGGACAATGCCAGACGAGCTTGAAAGATTGATAAATCGTCTCCGAGACGGCTTGCTGCTTTTAAAAACGCCCGAGCTTGGTCCCACTTTTGCTGACGCATGGCCCAAAGTCCGGCAGCTCTTAAGGCCTCGGACCGTTGAGAAGCCCACGGAGCGGTTCTTGCCAGCCTATCTAACGCGGAAAGAGCGTCAGAAGAATCGACATCAATGCGACTGATCCACCATTGAAGCTCCAGTTCTGCCTGAGCTTCGGGCGAAAGTGGCCAGGTTTTTGCTAAATGATAAAATTGGGCAAATCCTTGAGGAGTAGTCCGACTCATTTGCAGGCAGGCTGCCTTCAATACTGAAACGGCTTCAATGGTGCGTCCATAAGTATGAAAATATTGGGCATAACGATCAAAAGCTTGTTGAAGATCACCCCCCGGCTGAACGAGGGCTCCGGCAGCTTGCGGGAGAGCGATTTCGGCAGCCTTGGTCTGCGCGTAATGAACGACCACATAGCTATA
>JABEVK010000121.1 GCA_013044245.1 Spirochaetales bacterium
CCAAAGAATGATCCCCGCCGAGGACGAGAGGAAACGCCCCCTCGCGGCAGGCTGTCTCGACGCGGCTAGCCAGCGACCGGCAAACCTCTGCCACTGGTTCTAAAAAGCGAACTTTGGGGTCGCCTGTCTCGCGGTGTTCGGCAATGGGAATGGAGACAAGCCCCGGGTCCTCTTCGATTTCATGGCCTAGCAGGCTTAAGGTTTCTTTTAGCCCCGCCCTCCGAAGGGCAGTGGGCCCGAGATCAACGCCCCTTAAGTTGGCCCCGAAATCGAGGGGCACATCCAAAAGACGGATTTTCATGGGAACAGTATAAGGCAGGTGAGCCTTCTATGCCAGCACTGAAACCAGTCTCCAACTCCTCGCGGCCTGACTTTATCAAGACAAGCCTGACTTTGCCAAAGCAAGGGGGATGCGGTATAAAGTTTTTGAGGGTGAAAACGGTGATACGCAAGCTTTTGGGGGTTTTTGTACTATTGGTCCTCGGATTTTTGGTCTCATGCGGACCGAACGTGCCCGAAATGACCAAAGGTCAAGTGCAGGCGTACCTGGCAAGGCCACACAACTCACTTTGGAAAAAAACTGTGAATCGACCTGGGGGTGGGCCTTATCAAAAAGGCGTACACGGGGGCACCTGGCGGACCTTTCTAACGCAAGATCCTAAGTCTTTCAGCCCCCTTCATGAGCAAGACAGTGAAACTGCCGCCGTAGTAGGGCCCTTGTCGGATAGTCTTCTCGAGTATGATGTCTACCGCCGGGCCTGGCGACCCAATATCGCCTCATACCAAGTTCGCGTCAACCAGGCTACCCAGACTCTCGATATCACCTTTACACTTCGGCCGGATTTGTGGTGGACCAGTCTGGCTGATCCGCAAAAGAAGGTCCGTGTCACCTCGGACGATGTGGTGTTTTGGTACAACCAGATTGAAGGGAACCCTGAGTTGCAACAATCCGGCTATGCTGGTCAGTTTGTGCAAATGCCTGACGGTACCCAAAAACGGATTACTATTCAAAAAATTGATGATCGCACCTTTGTGTTTCATTACCCTCGCATAGTGGCTATGCCAGAATTGTCCAGCAATATGGATTTCGGTCCCCGGTATGTCTTTGAACCGGTTTTGAAAAAGCAAGGTGCCGCCGGGGTGTTAAAGCTTTGGACGATCGATACCGATCCTCGGACTCTGCCTTCGATGGGCCCTTATTACCTTGCGTCGTATCATCCTGGGTTAGGGGTCACGTTAGTTCGCAACCCCTGGTACTGGAAGCGTGATCGCTTTGGTCAATCTATTCCCTATCTACACGCGATCGAGGATAAAATTCTCCCCAATATTGAGACGGTAAAACTTAAGTTCCTTGCGGGGGACCTTGATTCCTATACCCTTCGCCCTCAAGATCTGTCTGACCTGGTCAAAGAGCCCCGGGACTACACGGTGTATTCTGCCGGCCCCAGTTTGGGGGCACAGTTTTTTAGCTGGAACCAGAACCCCCGCAACAAGGATAAGCCATTTTATTCCTGGTTTACCCAGGCGAAATTTCGTCAAGCGATGAGCTGTTTCTTTAATCGGCAAAGGGTCATCGACCAAGTATACCGAGGGCTAGCCGAACCGGCTCTGTGGTTCTTTGCCAAACCCAACCCCTTTTTTGATCCGGCGATTCAGCAAACCTACCTGTATGACCCAGCACGTGGCCTGAGACTCTTAGCCGACCTTGGTATACACCCTGGCCCCGATGGGCGTTTGCGCGATGCTCAGGGCCATTTGATCGCTTTTACCCTCACCGTGAACAACGACAGCAACCTTCCCATTGATATTGCCAATGTCTACGCGGATGAATTAAAGAAGGTGGGGATCACTCTCACCGTTCGTCCCCTAGATTTTCAAAAAATTGTCGACAGTCTGTTAAAAACCTATGACTGGCAGATGATTTTGATCGGGTTGTCGGGCGCCAATTACTTTCCCACCCAGGGTGACAATGTTTGGCTGTCGCAGGGGAATTTGCATCTGTGGAACCCGCTTCAAACGATACCAGCCACTCCCTGGGAAGCTCAGCTGGACAGGTTATACTGGCAGGGGTATGCGACGCGAGATCATGCGAAAGCTGCCCAAATCTGGGATCAATTTCAGCATATTATTTTAAACGAAGTTCCTATTCTCTATACGGTATACCCCGAAGTCTTTCGTGCGGTTCGCAACCGGTGGGGAAATGTCGCTGTCGATAATGTCGGGGCGCCTGACATGAATTATGTTTATTTGACACCTTAAAAAGGGTGCTGGCACTGAAGGTTTTGTTGGGAGGTTTTGTGAAGCGAAAATTCGCCTCTGTGGCGCGTATTCTCGACAACCTGGGGACTCCCTGGCGCTCTTGGGCCTCAAGGCACCCGTTGGCGTCTTTTTTAATCAGCCGAATTCTGACCATGGTGGCAGTTCTGTTTCTTTTGGGGTTAGGGGTGTTTGGGCTCATGAGTTTGGCACCAGGAGACATCGTCGATAACTATGTCCGCGCTCAGCTTCTTAATAGTTCGTCAGTCATGACGCAAAACAACGTTTTGACAGTGGCCGAAATCGCGGCCATGAAGCATCGGCTGTGGCTGGATCGTCCCTTTTGGGAGCAATACGGGCATTGGCTTTGGCGCGTTTTGGTGGACCATGATTTGGGACGGTCGCTTTTGTCGCAAGCTCCGGTGCTCTTTTTAGTGTCTACCCGGATGGTCAATTCCTTGATTCTCAATTTACTGTCGTTGGTGTTTTTGACTTTGACGTCTTTTGCCTTGGGAATTTGGCTATCGGCAAAAGCCGGCACCAAGTGGGATGTCGTAGTGGGTTTTGTCAGCTTGTTTCTTAATGCGTTTCCTGGCATTTTACTGCTTTTACTTTTGCAAATGTTCGCGGCCTCTACCCGTTGGTTTCCGGTCACAGCTTACCCGAGTGAAAGTTTCGGGGGCAACTTTTGGGCGTTTTCTGGTTCGTACCTTTATCATCTGACGCTACCGCTCTTGGGGGCATTTTTAGGGGGAATCGGGGGCTCCTTGCGCCTGATTCGTGCCACGATGTTAGAGCAATTGGGGCAACCCTATGTTACGGCGCTCCGGTCTCGGGGTATACCTGAAGGACGCATTCGGTTTTTTCACGCCTTTCGGAATACGATGAACCCCTTCATCACCGGAGCTTCAGGCTTGTTGGCCGATTTATTTTCAGGGTCGTTGATCCTCGAGATTATCTTTGCCTACCCCGGCATAGGCCGCCTGATGTATGAAGCGGTAATACAAAAAGACATCAATTTGGTGATGACGAATATCATGTTCATCAGCTTTCTGATTCTGGCGGGAATGCTACTCTCAGATATCGCGTTAGCTTTGGTAGATCCTCGCATCAGGTATAGCAAATCATGAAACGTTTTTTGACGGTTTTAGGACGCAGGCCGGTTGCCGCCGTTTCACTGACGGTTTTGGTGGTCATGTATTTGGCCATGGCCTTTTGTGAAGTGCTTTCTCCTTATGATCCCACCCGACTCTTCCCTGAGGCTTCCGATCATCCGCCGAATCTTTGTTGGTATTCGTCTCATTGGGGGTTTGGCCCCCAAGTCCAGCGCATGGTCATGATTGATGAGGTTTCACGGCAATACGTTCGTATCCAAGGGGAATACGACCCTGTGCATTGGGGTGTCACCGCTGACGCCATAAAACTCTGGGGCCTTTTACCCCTCAGCTGGCATGTGTTTGGTACTAACGTCCGCAGCGGTGCCGACCCGGTTTTTCTCTTCGGCACGGATAATCTGGGTCGCGACCTTTTTAGTCGTATTTTGTATGGAGCCCGAATTTCGCTCACGATTGGATTTGTTGGAGTGGCTGTTTCTTTGACCCTAGCGCTCCTTCTGGGCGGTTTGGCGGGGTACTATGGCGGGTTTTGGGATTGGCTGATCATGCGTCTGTGTGAACTGTTGATTCTGATTCCTGGTTTGTACCTTTTGCTATTTTTAAGGTCGATTCTCAGTGATAAAATGGATTCTGCATCATCGTATGCCCTGATCACGGTGATTCTTTCGTTTGTCAGTTGGCCTGGTATGGCGCGGTTGGTAAGGGGTATGGTGCATTCCTTGAAACGCGCCGACTTTGTCACCAATGCCCGGCAAGAGAAAATGCCGCCTCTTACCATACTTTTTCGCCACATCATCCCGCAAATGTCCTCGTTTTTAATTTTGAGCGTCACCTTAGGGATTCCAGGCTTCATTCTAGGTGAAACCGCCCTCTCATACCTAGGCTTAGGGATTACGGATCCAGCCTTCAGCTGGGGAAGTTTGATCAGCCGTGACGCGGCAAGCCTAGATAATCTGGTGCATTTTCCTTGGTTGTTTCTTCCTGGCGTTTTTTTAATTGTGGTATCGTTGGCTTATAACTTTCTCGGAGAACTTTTACGGGATCTGGCTGACCCCCATTGGAGGGCCCCCTCATGAACCCCCTACCTGACGATCGGACCAAACTCGAAGTGCGTAACCTTTCCGTGACTCTCGGTTCCCGAAACAATCCTATCCAAGCGGTTCGTGGAGTCTCGTGGTCTGTTTCGGCCGGAGAATGCCTAGGAATCATCGGTGAGTCAGGTTCGGGCAAGAGTGTTTCAGCGCTGGCGGCTTTGGACCTCTTACCCCCGGGAGCGAAACGAGAGGGCGAGGTTCTTCTTGATGGAGAGCACTTTGATAAGTTTTCTCCTGATGAACGTCGGCTTAAACGTGCCAAAGCCGCCATGATCTTTCAAGAACCCAGCCGTTCCTTTGACCCCATTACCAACTTTGAAGCAACGTTTCGCGAAACCTTAAGAGCACATAATCCCCGGCTTACGGCAGTCGAGGCCCATCACAAAGCGAGCGCTCTGTGGCAAGAAGTTCACCTCAGTCAGCCAGAAACTCGTTTAAAGAGTTACCCGCATCAACTTTCAGGGGGGATGTTGCAACGAGTGATGATTGCTTTGGCCTTGGCCAATGACCCTGAGGTTCTGATATGTGATGAGCCTACCACGGCTCTTGATGTCACGGTGCAACGCCAGATCCTTAAGCTCTTGGCAGATTTAAAACTCTCACGTTCGCTGGCGCTGGTGTTTATTTCGCATGATCTGGCAGTGGTCTCCCAGCTTGCTGATCGACTTTTGGTGATGTACGGTGGATTGGTTCTGGAAAGCGGTCCTGTTCAAGAGGTCTTGTCGTCACCGGCCAGCCCCTATACTCGGGCTTTATGGTCGGCTCGCATTCCCTTGGGTAGTCATTGGACAAAAGATCCCCTGCACGTGATTCCAGGTATGCCTCCTGACCCCCGTTCCCCTTTGAAGGGTTGTCCATTTGCCCCCCGCTGTCCCCGTGCCGATTCCGCTTGCGCTTCGTTGCCGCCCCTTGTTGGCTCCGGCCGGCAGGTACGCTGTCATCATCCTGAGATCGCTGATACACAGACTCCCGCGGGGAGGTCCCATCATGAGTAGTCGCCAATCTGAGGTGTTTATGAACGTACGGGATCTTCGTAAGGTCTACCGGGCCGAAGCGGGGCTTTTTTCACATTCTAAACGTGAAATTGTTGCTGTCAGGAGTGTAAGCCTGGAGTGGCGTCAGGGCGAAACCTACGGTCTTGTCGGAGAATCGGGATCAGGAAAATCCACACTGGCACGGTTGATGGGCTTTTTGGAACAGCCAAGTTCTGGCACGTTGACCGTTCAGCCTTCCGAAAGACCCGTAACCCGTTATGTGTTTCAAGATCCCTCTTCGTCGATGGACCCTCGTCGCAATGCGGCACAAATTCTTACCTGGGGGGCTCGGTACCAAAACGGGTATCAGGGGCCCCGTGTGGCTTTAGCTAGAGCTCGACTTTTGATGGAAGAGGTGGGGCTGAACCCCTTGGACTTGGATAAAAGACCCGGGGAATTTTCAGGAGGTCAACGTCAGCGTTTGGCTTTGGCGCGGGCCCTGATGAGCGAACCCCTCACGTTGATTTGTGATGAAATTGTGAGTGCGCTTGATGTGTCGGTTCAGGGGCAGATTCTGAGATTGTTGTTGGACCTTAAACAACGTCATGGTCTGGGTTTATTTTTTATCTCGCATGACCTGGATGTGGTGACGTATTTGTCTGACCGAATGGGTGTGATGTATGGCGGACAACTTTTAGAAGAAGCCCCGGCCGAAGTGTGGGCACGGGGACCGGCACACCCGTATAGCCGTTTACTTAAAGATCCACACCGGGAAGTCGACCAAGGCGAGAACGTTATTGTCTCAGAGACTTCAGAGTCTCAGGGCTGTTCCTTTGCCGGGCGGTGCCCGCTCGTACAGAAGAAGTGCCACATCGAGACTCCGCCCTGGAAACAAATCGGCCCGGAACACCGGGCCGCTTGTCACTTTCTTACTGAGAAATAAAGGCTTTCTTAAGAACGGATGAGGAAGAACTGAACATTGCGGTCCTTCCACCGGTTGCCAATATCCGAGAACGGAACAATCGGGTTGTCAGCTCCAGCTCCTACGGTGCTGATGCGGGAACCATCGATTCCCAATTGTTCCAGATACGATTTCACTGCTTCTGCTCTTGCCTTTGACAGGGGAATCAGCTCACGTTCTTGTTCGATTTTGCCCGCCGCTGGATCATCCCAATGAGTCATGACGGCGTGACCTTCGATGACAATCTTGTAGTGACCATACTTGGTGAAAATCTCGGCAAGACGTTTAAGCACCGCAATGTTCTTAGCAACGGCATCCGGATTTTTGGCCAGCGTGTCCGCGTCCAAGTTCAAAAAGTCTGCTTTGTTTCTAGCAAAGTGGATGCTGGGAATAATAATCCGGAGCTTGTCGCCGTCTTTGAGAACAAGCACATCCACCGGAAGCGTTTTCGAGACTGTGGCTGAGTTCCCCCAGATGTCTTTGAGGCTAAAAACAAGTTTGTAGTCAGAAGCTGATTGAACGAGTTCACCGGTGTCGGAACGACCATCCCAGGTTAACTTGCCAGTCGGCATTCCCTTGCCGGCAAAGCTCGTGAAATGGTGGCCTTCAGGATCAAGAATCTCGAGGTTCCAGGTGTCAACGGGAGCGTAGGTCTTTACCCCTAAGGCGATGTGAAGTTCATCATGGTAACCATCGTTGTCGGGCGAGAAGGGCAAGGGAGACAGACCAATAGAAAGTTCAGGCGCGGTTGCCTGCAGGGCAAAAATTGTGCTCTTTGTTTTTGGATCATTTCCCTTCTCATAGTGAACTTCTAACTCTGCTGTATAGCGCCCGTTGGCAGCTCTTTCGTTCTGATCTGTTTTTCCATCCCACGTGAAATGCGACGGCACAGCACCCTTTCCTTCGAAGGTCTTTTGTACCCCTAGGGTTTCGTTCACCATTTTGAGTGTCCATGATGAAATACCTTCGTTGAGGCCAACGACGGCGTTAAAGCCGATGGTGTCATTAATTCCGTCCCCGTTGGGAGAGAAACCGTCGGAATCAACAGTCAAGAAGAGGGGCGTGGGGCGTGAGTCGAGGCGAATTCCTGTAATCTCGGCGGTTCCCGTATTGCCGGCTTCGTCAGTGGAACTCAGTCGGTAGGTGTACTCTCCGTCGGGAACCTTATTGCCGTTTTGATCCGTGCCATCCCAAACTAAGCGAGGTGGTTGACCCTTCCAGAGCCAGTTGCGTACCGGGGTTCCCGACGCATTCAACATCTGAGCGTGCCATTCTGGTTCGTTGGACGTGGTCTGTCTGGCTTCCCAAGCCGGGTGCGTACTTCCTGGGGTGGGCGAAAAGATCATCCACTCTGGGGTGACTGAAGCGGTGGGGGCGGTGGTCTTGATGAGGAAGGTGTTAGAAATAGCCGTTGGATGTGACCCGTTTTGATACAGGGCTTTCAGTTCGGCGGTATAGGCACCATCGGGTAACCGCGTCCCATCGGCTTGGCCGTTCCAGTCCAAAGAGTTGATTGCTGAGTTTCCTTGGAAGGTCTTCACCGTTTGTCCTGCGCTGTTGTGTACCGCGAGGGTCCAAGAAACCAGGGCCGAAGCACCTTTGAATTGTGGTAAGAACTGAATCAGTCCTTCTTTCCCCGGGAGAACAGGTGAGAAAGCAGATCGGCTTGTTGACAGCAGAACTCCGCGTTTTTGCGTATCAATGACTACCTGAACGGGGGCTGAGGTCCCAATATTCCCTGCCGCGTCAGTTGACGAAATTTGGTAGGTGTAGACCCCATCTGGTTGGATGGCACCATCAGCACCTCGACCATCCCACAAGTAGGTGGCATCAGCTTTCCCGGGCCAGCTCAAGGTCCTAATGATTTTGCCTTGGGAATTTTTTAGATTTCCTGTCCAAAGTTCTTCTTGAGAGGAGGTCTGTTGGAAGGTAACCACACGGCGGGCATCGGCTGACCCTGGCGAGAAAACAGGTTGAGCAACGGTAACCGTGGCGACTGGTGGCGTGTTGATGATTTGAAAGGGCGAGCTGACGGCCACAGGCTGGTTGCCATTAGCGTAGTTGAGTGTCAAAACCCCCTTGTAGGTGCCTTCGGGCAGAGGAGACCCGGTATCGTTGCGACCGTCAAAGGTGATGGCCGAGGGGACTGTTCCCGGACCCTGTAGCGTTCGCACAGTTTGTCCTTGAGGGTCTTGAACAGCAAGTGTCCAATCCGTCATGCCCTCGGTGACTTGCGGTTGGGGCTCAAAGACAAGAGTTTTTACACCGTTGCCCAGTGGGGCGAATGCCGAACGGTCTAGGTTGAGCGAGGCCGGTGTTTGAATCGAATTGACGATTAGGTTGTCGATGGGAACTTGTGTACGGTTTCCAGCACGGTCAGCGCCATCAAGGACATAGTGATAGACTCCATCCGGTACTAGGGTACCGGCGTCATTTTTGCCATCCCACACGACTTGTTCGGGGCTGGAGTCTTTCCATTGAAAATGTCTAACAGGATGATTCGAGGCATCATAAAAAGTTCCTGTCCAAAGATCTTCGAGGCTACCCGATTGGTTAATCACTAGGCTGTTGCGAGGTCCTAAAGGATTGAACTGCGTGTATTGCGGTGAGGCTACAGCCTGGGGCGGTGTCAGAAGAACAACGACAGTTCCGGCATTGTAGGTCTTGCGGTTGTTGTTGTCGTCCCAGGCGGTGATAGCCAATTTATAGGTTCCCTCTGGGGCGACTTGTCCGGCGTCGGTCATGCCGTTCCACACCAGTGTAGGCGGTACCGCGACACCCTTTTGCATGTAAAAAACCCTTTTCCAGAAGCCATTCCAATTGGGGGCCGGTGGTGGGGTTTCTTTATTTTGAATCGAGCGAATCACCTTACCCGAAGGGTCGGTGACAGTCAGGGTATAGCCCATGACATACCTATCATCGGTGATCGACACCGGGAGGTTCAGTTCGTCCTGGATGCCATCATTATTGGGAGAGATGTACCAAGTTTTTTTGTCGACCGTCACAACAGGCGGGGTCGTGTCTCTCGTTCCCAAAGGCGCACGGAACCCAGCGCCAAACGCCCAACTGCCACCGGGAAGTCCCACTGCTGCCGAATCAACATTTACCTCGTGGGCACTGCCAAAATTGGTAGCAAAATGAAAACTTAGGCCGAGCGAAAGAGGAATAGCAGGGGCAATTCCTGACGTGATTTCGTTCACATCGTAGGCCGTCCTCAGGTTGAGTGAGAGCAGATGTTGGAATTCGATCGAGGTCCCCAAATCCACATAGGCATCCTGAACCGCCGGAAACCCAAGGTCAGCTTGGACTTGCCAGTGCAGACCGTTCTGGTTGAAAATCGTCCCAACGGCACCGAACAGGGGGGTAAAAGGAGGGGGAACGGTAGAGTTTTGCACAAGGGTGTCGCCTTTTCCCATGTTCAAGAGTGAGGCCCCCCAACTAACGTTTGAAAAGGGGCCTACTTGGCCCAAATGTTGATACAGGCCAACACTTAGACCAAGTCCCCAGGCCGATGTTCCCAAACTGGAATCGAGACCAAGGCCCAGGCTAGTTCCGTCCCAAATTTCTTTTGACGCGGCCAAGGTAAGCCTTCCGGTTTGCCCCAGGTCAAATGAGTTGTTTTTTAGGTTGATATAACTTCCGGCCGCGCTAAAGACGGCCCAACGGGTGGGAATATCTACCCCGAGGTTGACTGCATTCCCATAGTTCCCCCCAAAATCGGGGATACCAAAATAATTCCCTTCCCAGGTCAATTGCTGATTTTCAGCCGCCAAGGCAGGGTTATAGCGTTCAGCTAGGGGGGTGTCTGTACTGACCGCTTCGCCACCAGCGGAGGCTATTGCCGGTGAGGTTAACGAATTAAGAACCGTCTGAGCCATAGCCCACGGAGTCGACAGCGCAAAGGCAACGGTAAAAAGAATAAGCCCAAGAGAGTGACTGCGATGTTTTTTCATAACTTTAGAATGTAACCCCTTTGGAAGCAAAATGCTACAGATAAGTGAGGGTTACAGCCAGAAAAAAATGAGGTCTAGCAGGGAAGATTTAGTGGTTTCATGACTAGTTTTTTTGCCAATCCCCAACTACAGCAGGTTGCTGGACGAGGGCTTTTTGGCCTCCGGCGTAGTCCATACCCCAATTCAGGTAGACTGCCCCGAGCGAAAGTCCGCCGCCAAAGCCTACTAAGACAATCTTGTCCCCTTTGCGAAAGAGATTTTTTGCATGCGCCTCAGCCAGAGTGATAGGCAAAGAAGCGCCCGCAGTGTTGGCATACTTTTCAATAGTGGTGTAGGTCTTTTCAAGAGGAATACCTAACTCGTCGAGGCTGTGACGGATGATGTTGATATTGGCTTGATGAACAATAATCCAGTCAATATCAGAAAGTTGTATTCCTGCGTCTTGAACAACCTGGCGAACGCTCAACGGACAAGCTGTTGTCGCGAAGTTCCATACCTCTCGGCCATTCATCTCAAAACGGTGCATCTTTTGTGCTAGAGTTTCGGGTGAGGCCGGGTGACGCGACCCGCCACCGAGGTAACGAATAGCTCCAGCTCCTCGGCCGTCGTTCTTTAAAAAGGTCTTTTGAATGCCGAGGTCTCCTGCTTGCTGTCCAAGGACGACGGCACCAGCGCCATCGCCAAAATAGACGCAGGTCGTACGATCGGTCCAATCGAGAATTCGGGAGTAAGTTTCGGCTCCGATTACCACGGCACGACGGTATTGAGGGTTGGCTTGCATCATGGCCGAGGCCACCGTCATAGCATAAACAAAACCTGCACAAACTGCCGAGACGTCAAAAGCGGCAGAGTTAAGCGCACCCAACTTGCCCTGAACAATAGCGGCGGTTGCGGGTTGGATCATGTCGGGACTAGAGGTGGCTAAAATAATCAGGTCGACCTCTTCTGGTTCTACTCCGGCATTGGCTAAGGCTTCTTGCGCGGCTTTTAAAGCTAAATCTGAGGTTGCTTCGTGGGGGCCCGCGATGCGGCGTTCACGGATTCCGACTTTGGTAAAAATCCATTCGTCGGAGGTATCCACCATGCTCTCAAGCTCCTTGTTGGTCAGGATCCTTGATGGGACATAATAACCGGTGCCAATGATTCCTATACCCACAAAGGGCCTCCTTAGATGTTCACATTAAAAGTAAGGAATTCCTGGTCCATCGCCTAGTCGGGTGTCGCGGAAGTCCCTGGGGCCAAACCCAGTAAATTGAAACAAGCAAAATCCATGCCGATATTGGTATTACATTCGAATTGGAATCTAAGTGTTTCTTGGACTGAAAGATACTATAGTGCTGTCTTAAGCTTGGCAAGGCAATATCAACAAAGATTGCTAAAAAAGCTGTCTGAAAAAATAGACATAAGAACGCTCTCGTCATGACACGTCATTACCTTTTCCCAGATCGGAAAGGCGTCTTTCTAGTTTTTCGCTTCGACGAGAAGCTTGATCAAGAAAGGAGGCAGCTGACTCAACGCTTTTACGGGCTTGCGAAAGGGTTTCAATAAATTTTTCAAATTCTGTTTTTACCGTGGCTAAAAAGCTCCAAACCTCGGCTGATTTTTTGCTGACGGCCAGAGTTTGAAACCCCATTTGCAGACTATTAAGAAAGGCTGTTAAGGTCGTCGGACCCGTTAAAACGATTTTGAGTTTTTGTTGGAGCTCCATGAATAAGCCGGGGCGCCTTAAGGCCTCGGCAAAAAGCGACTCGAAAGGAAGAAACATTAAAGCAAAATCCGTCGAGTGCGGCGGATCAAGATATTTTTTTGCAATATCCTGGGCGTGAGCTCGCAAGCGGTTTTCAAAGGCCTTGCCGGCTGTTTCGGCGGCTACCTTGTCGCCCGCTTCGCCTGCTTCTAGCAAACGTTCAAAGTCTTCTCGGGGGAATTTGGCGTCAACCGGTAAAAGAACGGGGCGGTCTTGACCCGGGAGTCTGACAGCAAATTCTACCCGCAGTCCTGATCCGGGACGAATTTCGCAGTTTCGTTCCAGCTGGTCGGGTGCGAGGTACTCCGTTAAAAGACCTTCCAAGGCAGCCTCACCCAGGATGCCCCGAGTTTTGACATTACTGAGTATCTTTTTGAGCCCGCCGACGTCTTGTGCCAGAGCTTGCATGGCGGCAAGCCCCTTGTGAACTTCTGCCACATCGGCACTAAGCCGGTTTTTAAGATCGGCGAGGTTTTTCCAGGTACGATCCGCTTGATCCGCTTGGTCACGACGGGACTGGGTTAAAAAGTAGACCGTCAGAACGGTGCCGGCTGCGCTCCAAAGAATGGTAACGACGAGAAGAACTTCAACCATGCTTAGTGGTTGGGGCTGGCTTTGGTGAGGGCGTAGGAATTGGCGTTGGCATCGGCGTCGGGGTTGGCATCGGCGTTGGCTGGGCTAGTACCAACGAGCGAACGACACGAAAACCCAGAACCGGGTCGTTATCGTAAGGAAAACTATTACTGCGCTGGGCAACCCCAACCATGTATTCCGGACTTTTCCAACAGCCCCCTCGCAGAACTTTCAAGGAACCTTGCGCAGGGCCTGTGGGGTCTTTTCCTCCACTGAGGGTTTCATCATACCAGTCCCAGCACCATTCATAGAGGTCGCCACTGAGGTCGTACAGACCCAAGCTATTGGGTTTCTTTTGGGCAACCGGGTGTGTTTTCTGGGCACTATTATCGGCATACCAAGCGACATCGGTCGCTGTGTTACTCCCCGCAAAGATTGTCTTATCGGGTTTATTGCCGCCCCGAGCGGCAAACTCGTATTCGGCTTCCGTCGGTAGTCGGTAGCCGTTAGCAAAACGATTCCAATGCACCGTTCTTCCGTCAATCGCATACGCAGGGGTTAACCCTTGTGATTGGCTAAGGCGGTTGCAATACTCAACCGCGGCATACCAGCTGACACTGTCTACCGGGAGGTCTTTTCCCGTAAAATGACTAGGGTTGTTGCCCATTACCTTTTCGTATTCCTCTTGGGTTATCAACGTTTTAGACATTTCGAAAGAGGAAATGGTCACGGCAATTTGCCCCATCATAGCCATTTTGCCACCTTCAACCTTGATCAAGGTTAGAGCGGGAACGGGGCTTGGTGTGGCCAGGGCAGAAACCTGCGCCTCAAGATGAGCTGATACGAGCATCACCAGCAAAAAAAGGGCGGCTTTGATGGTCTTGATTAGCATGCTCGATACTCCTTTGGAATCTTTAGCTTGCGGCGGTCCGCATTGGCTTGTCAAGCACTTGCCGCCAGCCTTTTTCAGAGTCATTTTTGTCCGTGGAGGTAAGCAATGAACACAACGTCACCATCTGGGGCAGATCGGTTTGTCATTGGCGAAAAACACCTGGATTTGACCCCTTTGGGGCATTCGTCACTCCTTTGGAACTGGCAAGGACTAATAATTCATATCGATCCTTGGAGTGCACAAGCCGACTATACGCGCCTGCCCAAAGCTGATGTCATCCTCATTACCCATGAGCATCAAGATCACTTCGACCCGGCTACGATACACCTTATCAAAAAGGCTTCTACCAAGATCATTGCTAACCCCGCCGTTTGCGGCCTTTTAGGGGAAGGTACAGTGCTGAGAAATTTCGACACTGTTACGGTCGAGGGTGTCTTAATCCAAGCGGTGCCTGCCTATAACAACTCACCTGGACGGGAGCAATTTCATCCTCGAGGTCGGGATAACGGCTATGTTCTCAACTTTGATGGTTGGAAGGTCCTCGTCGCGGGAGACACCGAAGACCACCCAGAGATCCGTCAGGTAGCGGGGTTGGATGTTGCGTTCCTCCCCATGAATCAGCCGTACACCATGACACCCGAGCAGGTAGCGAGTTTGACGAAAACCCTAAAGCCAAAAATTCTGTACCCCTACCACTACCGGGGTACCGAACCCCAGACTTTGGTAGAGTTGCTAAAAAGCTCACCCGAGATCGAAGTAAGAATTCGTTCTTTGGCCTAAAGGTTTTGGACAAACTGTACCTGCCAGCCATCCGGGGCAGACACGTAAAAAAAACGAATTGCTGGATTGGGCTGGAAGGGGCCACGAACCTCCCAGCCTTGGCTACGTAGCTTTTGCGCTTCAAGATCCAGGTCGCCTACCTCGAACCCGATACCCAAATCTTTGGTCACGGTGATGTGGTCTTTTTTGGAATCCCAAATGAGTTCAATCTGTGTCTCGCCCCGTCCACCATTCTTACCTTGTCCCAAAAAGGCTATTTTCATGCCTGGGGGTGTCATCGTCCTTTGGACAGAAAGTCCTACCACCCGTGTCCAAAAGTCTAGGGACTTGTCATAATCAGTGACGGACAAAGTGGTCCATAAGAATTGCATTTTCAGCCTCCTTTTTCGTTATAACCGGAAGAATGGCATTATGTCATAGGAAATTCTTAGTCTTTTCTTAACCCGCAAGGTTTGGTTTTCTGCGAGTGAGATGCCGTGCCTACAAAATTTTGCTATATTTAGGGCATGTTTCTGATCGATCAAATCGACATTTATAGCAAGCTAGGACGGCACAAGTTCATCGAGCTTTCTACCTGCTTCTATGACAAGGTCTACGAGGACACCGAACCTTCGTTTCGGGGAATGTTTCCTAAAGACAAAGCTTCGGCGATACAAAATCAATATGAGTTCTTTATTCAACGAATGGGAGGTCCTGACCTTTACAGCCAGCGCAAGGGCCACCCCGCTCTTAGGGATAGGCATGCCCGTTTTGCCATCACACGGGCCCACGCCGAAAAATGGTTACATTATATGCGTGAGGCGATGGCCGAGGTTGGCATTCCCGAAGATATCCTCCCTGCCATGGACGAGTTTTTCGAAGATGTTGCGTACTTTCTGCAGAACGTAGGCGATAGAAAAAACAAATGATGTTCCCTAACAAAGTGTCGACAATCGGTGACGACAACTTGCAGGGGGGACTATTCTGTTGGCGCCCGTATCACAATACCGATCCTTGATGGGCTGATTCCGTTTAGCTCTTTAGGGGCAAAACTTTTTTTGCTCGGGGCCTAAGGTTTCAAAGAACTCCTTTGGGAGGCACCGAAAACAGGGCTTCCTCACACAGCTGATAACCGCTGAGGATACTATTGGCGGCCAGAAGTCCGGCCGTCGCAGCTGCTTCCATCAGCATTGCAGGGCGAGGCAGCTTAACCCAATCCCCGGCAAAAAATAAGCCAGGAAAAGGGGTAACAACCCCTGGCCTATCCCGGTATAGCCCCGTATGCAAGGCCGTAAAATCTTTTTTAACTTGGAGTTCACTGTGAACAAGGTGGGTTTGGGCTAATTGAGGCAGGTAGCCACAAGCTTCGTTCCAAAAGGTTTTTGTCACAGCACTTTCTTCGAGTCCGTCAGGAAGGGCATAAGAATGGAATTCGAGAACATTGCCACCCGTCTTCTTAGCCCACTGCTGAGCTGTCGGCTCAAACCGATGATAAAAGGTTATCGAATCAAGAATTTGTTGATGTTCCGTAATAATAAAATCACATAGTTGATCGGCTCCCGGATCAACCGGGCTATCAAGCCAAACGCGCAACACGGCGTAGCCTTGTGAAGACCGAAGGCTATTGAGAGACTGGCGGAACTGACTGTGCTCAAGCCAAGGGTTTTGTGACATCAAAGCTTTCGTCGAGGCGGCATCGCTGGCAACAACTACCTGGTGAAACTCCTCGTTGTTGACCACGAAACCTCCTCCTTCGTTGGTTTGACTTTGCCGAAGCTCGGTAACCGGGGTTTGTAAGCGTACCTTGACCCCTAGACGGTTTAATTCTAGGCGGAGCGGGGCTAAAAAGACGGTTTCGTAGTCCCCGGTCGGATAGTCATAAATCAGCCCACCATCATGACTAAGAAAAAATGAGTGAAAACTTTTTAACAGCTCGGCAGTAGACATTCGGTCGGGTGTCGCAAAAAAGGCTCGAGAAAAGCTATTGAACATAAGGCGCATTGAAGGCGGTAACCCCAGGGACTCGGACCAAGTTTGGTACGAGACATCATCAAACTTTTCAAAAGTCTTTTCAGGATGAAACGCTAGCATAGCGGCTAAACCGGCTAGCCGGGGGTTTTTTAGAATGTCTCCCCAATGGTAGACACCCGTCTTTCGCATCGAAAGCAGGTTTAAGACGGGGGTTTTGGAAACCCCAGTGAAACGGTACTGACTGCCGTTCAAGGCTAAAATTTGATAATCTTGAATCGAACGAAAGGTTTTGCGAAGCCCTAAGGAATCTAAAAAGTTATTAAGATTATAATAATGACGAAAGAAGGCATGAAACCCGTGCTCAACAAACTGAGTCTCACCCTGCGGTAGATGTGTGGGCCAAGCACCGATTTTTCCACCTAAGTAGGCGTTTTTTTCAAAAAGAGTTACTTGAAAGCCACGCCGTGCCAGAGTTATTGCGGCTGTAAGTCCGGCCAAGCCCGAGCCAATAACGGCTATTCTACGCTCTTGTTCGATTTTACGAGGGAGCTCAGTATTCGGCCGATTCATAGGGTGGATATAGCCCCCGAGGGCTTTGCGGATAAAAAAGGCTAATAAGTTCATGTTGTTAAAATACTCAATTTTTTTTGCTCAGTTGAAGTTTCTTCTTCGATGTTTTGAATAAAAATTCCTCGCGATTGACTCAACCGAGAGAATGGGGTTTTGGGGTGGCATAAGCACAAATTGCTTCTACCTGAGACTCAAGACCTAAGTCTACGTCCAGCACCAGAGCGTCAGACGGGGGTTCGAGAATGGCGAACTGACTTTCAAGAAGTCTAGGGTTCATAAAATGGCCTTCACGGTTCGCCAAACGTTTAGCGATGGTTTCGAGACTTCCTTCTAAATACACCAGTTTAACCTCTGGACCGGTGATTAAAACCTGACGATAGGCCTGTTTTAGCGCCGAACAGGCCAGAATCAAAGGCTTTTTCAGCTCTTCGTGTTCACGGATCAGAGCGGCTAGTATCAACAACCAGCCTTCGCGGTCACTGTCTTGCAAGGGAATCCCTTGGCGCATCTTGGCGATATTTTGGGGAGGATGGTAGTCATCGGCATCTTGGAACTCCCAATTGAGTTTTTGGGCGACCGCGGCTCCCACGGTGGATTTTCCACAGCCAGATACCCCCATAACGATAAGAATCATGGCGTTTTCCTGAGCCGATACAATTGTTCGCCGGCATCGGGGACGACCAACAGGGCAGGGTTGCTTAAGGCTTCTTGTTGCCAAGCCATGGGGTCAATGCTGTGCCAGTCACGCCAGCCCAAATTTAGGGCACGGCATTCCTGTTCAGGAATACTGGTTGCCAGGGTTACCTGAATGCGCAAGGTTTCTTTCCCGGTTGCGGGGTTATAATGGCCAGCTCCTCTGAGGTGTGTTGAATGGGCCAAAACCCCCCAGGGATAGTTTTTAAATTTTTCCCATTGGCCTGTAAAATAATCCCGGCAGTGATAACCGATTCGCCCAATGAGTTCACCGTGAACGACGCTAATCTCATGAATGTGGGGGGCGTACAAGATCACCTCACCGCCATCGGCGATGACGGGCTCTAATTTGTACATGCCCTTGGCGCCGACCCAAATTTCCTCATACATGGAGGGGAGTAGCGAAAGAACCGTCTGATAGGGACGGTCCACCCAAGTGATGTGGGTCTGGGCGGCGAGATCTGCGGCTTTGTCCCAGGCTTCTTCGGGCAAGCCTCCAAAGATTCCTGAAACGCCTCCTTTTTCTACCACAGAGCAAAGCGCACGGCGTGGTCGGGGAACGCAAGATGCCGCTTCATCAATAAGGCGTCGAACGGGGGTGTCTTTTACGCCGATCAGGGCAAATGAGGTCACCAAAGCACCGATCCAATGGGTAACGTCGATAATCTCTTGACCAGCGATGCCCGGAAATAAGTACTTATTACCCCCAGAAAAACCTGCAACCTCATGGGGAAAGACCGGACCGCAGATCAAAAGCTCGTCATAATCAAGAATATGGCGGTTTAGCCGAACCGGAATGGTTTGATCCATCAGACCTTGGCTTAGCTCTTTTACTCGGGCGGCAGGGATACTTCCCACCTCAGTCAGAGCTTTGCTGTCATTCCACGCATGATTTAAAAAAGAAATGTTCGGGTAGTCCGTTGTGCTTTTTATACCAAAAAGCTGACAGATTTGTTCTTCGGTCAAAGGGGCGTGTGTTCCTAACGCAATCATAAAGTCAAGGCGTCGAACGCGGGGTCGTAGCAGGCTTTCAATGAAGCGAAAAAACAACGGCAAGGGCATCGTGCGTGTTAGGTCAGGAACAAGCACGAGAACCTTTTTTTGATCATAGGGAAACGAGGCCAACAGCTGGCTGAGGGTATTGTCTATTTGTGATTCCGTGAGAAAAGGTCCACTCAAGACTGGGACTCCTCAAACGAGAAAAAGCGAGCCGCATTTTCGTAGCAGACCCCTTTTACGAGGGGAACCAACAGGGACTCGTCACTGGGAAAGTCTCCCTCTTCCACCCAGGAACCCAGCTGTGAACAAAAGATCCGCCTGAAATATTCGTGCCGAGCCAAGGACAAAAGGCTTCGAGAATCGGTCAGCATACCCACCGATGTGCCTAACAGTCCTTGTTCTGCCAAAATACCTATCTGTTGTTGGTTTCCTCGTTGGTGGTCATTAAACCACCAGGCCGCTCCCAGCTGAACCTTACCGGGCACACTGTGTGAAAAAGCTCCCGCTAACACGGCTAGGGGTGTAGCATCAGAAGGGTTGAGGTTGTACAGAATGGTTTTGGGCAGTTGATCTTTGTTTTCAAGGGTATTGAGAAAGCGACTTAGTGAAGAAATATCTAATGGCCCCGACATGACGTCGTACCCGGCGTCTGTTCCTTGGTGGCGCAAGCCCCGCGAATTAACATTCCGTAGTGCTCCCCAATGCAATTGCATGACCCAACCGCGTTCGGCATACCTTTGGGCAAGACCAACTAAGAGGTAGCTTCGTACTTCGAGGGCTTCGGTCGGAGTCAGTTCTTCGTTTTTTAGTAAACGGTTGAGTAAACTTTCACTGCGGGCCGAAGGTTCCAAAAAGGCGGTGTCAGGGAGGGCGTGGTCGGCTGAACGACAGCCCAGGTGGTAGAAGTAATCCATACGCACTTCTAAAGCGTCCCAGAGGGCTTCGGCATTATCGATCGTAATGCCAATCGCCTCTGAAAAATCGTGTAGATAACGCCTAAACAAGGGAGCTTGCAGGGTTAAGAGTTTGTCAGGCCTGAACGTGGGGCGAACCGAAAAGCTCAGGTCTTCGCGAGCCAGGGCTTTGTGTGCTTCGAGCTCGGACGAGGGGTCGTCGGTTGTCCCAAGGGTACGAACATGAAAGAGTTCTACAATCTTTCGGGCGGAATACTCTTTTGAGGCAAGACGTTCTGAGGCCATACGAAAAATCCTGGTGGCCGTCGTTGGGGTCAAAACTTCTTGAATACCCAAGGCGCGAAGCTCAAGGTGTGACCAAATAAACAGGGGGTTGCCGGGAGCCAATGATAGCGTATGGGCCCATGCGGCGAACTTTTCTTCGGGCGAAGCTTCGCCGGTGATGAGCTGTTCCGAAAGGCCAGCTTGCCGCATTGCCCTCCACTTGTAATGATCTTGGTCCAGCCAGAGGGCGGTCAGGTGAGGAAACCCCCCATTTTCACGGAAAACGGTTGGGTCTAAGTGGTTGTGAAAGTCGTGAATGGGAAGGGTCTTTGCTACCTCGTGAAAAAGCCACCGGGCGGTTGGTCCACCCAAGAGAAAATCATCATTCATAAACGGGATTGTTGCCAAATCTGCCTCCCTTGCATTCCGCCCCCAGGGGACGGTGACTACCGCTTGTTTATTAAATATTGTCGGCCAGGAAGCCGCCGTCAACAGGAAGTGTGACTCCGGTAATAAATCCCGCCGCCTTGTCGCTGGAAAGGAAAAGGGCAGCCCCCTGACACTCCTCTAAAGCACCAAAACGTCCAAAGGGTGTCCGACTCAGGATATTTTGACCCCGAGCTGACAACTGCCCATCTTCTTGGTACAAAAGGGCTCGGTTTTGCTGACCGACAAAAAAGCCGGGCGCTAGGGCGTTAACCCGAATGCCTACCGGCCCAAACTCCTTGGCGAGTCCTACGGTAAGGTTGAGCACGGCCGCTTTGGCGGCGTTGTAGGCCCAAACTCCCGAAAGAGGAACAAACGAACCCATAGAAGCTATGTTGAGAACGGAACAGCCCCTGACCCCTTCGGCTGTCCAAATGCGAGTAAAGTGGCGCGTAGGTACTACTAACCCGGCCAAAAGGTTGAGTTTTAAAACCCGGTCGAATTGGTCAAGGTCAAGATCTGTGAAAGGGCTTTTACCCTGGTTGCCTCCAGCGGCGTTGACGAGCACATTGGGAAGTCCCAGAGCGTTTCGAGTCGCTACAAAGGCTTTGTCGACCTGGTTCGCATCGTTGGTATCCGCGACAGTGACAAAAAGTTGACCATTAGTCGCCAAAGGCGAAAACTTTTCTTGCAAAGGGGCACAGGCCTCAGTGCGGTGGACCCAAAGGGCGACGCGAGCACCGGCTTGTAAATAGGCTTGCGCCAAGCTCCCGGCTAACGCACCTCCTGCGCCGGTGATGACAACAAGACGGTCTTGTAAAGAAAACAGCTGATCTAAGTAGCTCATACAGCCCCCTTCACCCATTGTAACCTGACCTACAGACTTGTAAAGCCGCCGTAACCTTGTTCCGGCTAGGGAGTTCTTCCTTGTAAAACCATGGAGGGAAAAAGTTATGTCCTTGACAAAAGCTCGACAAAAGCCGTTCAAGTTCCGCTTCGGTGCCCTTGTTGCCTTAGGTGCTGTTGTTCTCTTGGCCTGGCTGGCGCTCCCCCCCTTGGGGGATGCCTCAACCGCAGACTCCCTCAAACCGCTTTTAGCGGTTCTTGGGATTCTTACTTTACCGGCGTTGTTCCTGTAAAGCTGTCCTTTTGGTAAGAGTTCTTAGTGAACAGCTTCTGCTGGTCGAGCCTGGTCAAAAACATGAGGACCCCATCTCCAGCGGCAGTAATTATCTAACGTGTCAAAACGGTAGCCCCGCTTTTTGAGGATCTCAATGAGGGTCTTGAGCGAGTCTCGGGAGGTTGGGTGAGTATCATGCATCAGGATAATTCCGCTGGCTCCGTTGTGAGCGCGATTTAAAATGCGGTCAATATCCCGTTTCATTTTGGCTTTGTACTGTGGCGTATTGGGGTGATAACGCGGCCCCGGCTCATACCATTCCCCTTTAGCCCAATCGATACTATCGGCAGAATCCCATCCGATGGTCCACATCATGACAAAAAATTGCCCGTTTAAGGCTTTTGTCACCTTCCGTTTCTGAGCGTTAGTGTTCCAGTGACCCAGCCAAGGCGAGCCATAGGGGGGGCGGAATAAGTGAATGGCGGGCATTTGGGGTCCTAAAACCTTTCTCAATTCATGCTCAAGCCAGTACAATTGAAAGTGGATCTGCTGGGGAGTCAGCGTGGCAAGATCTCGGTGAGAATAGGTGTGATCGCCAATCACATTGCCGTCAGCTACCAGTTCTTTTAAAACTTTGGCAAAGTGAAACAGGTAATCGTCATGAATATTGGCATAGTTGGGGTGATCTTTGTCAAACGCATTCATAAAAAAGGTGGCGTGAACCCCTTCTTCTTTTAAAATGTCAACAAGTTGCCCCGTGAAGGCCCAAGGACCGTCATCGAAAGTCAAGTAAATTGTCTTGGGGGGCAGGGGATCGCCAGGGTAGTACCCGCGAGGCCACATACTGGGGTCACGGTAGGGCCCAGGATGGGGAATCGTTAAGGGGACCGAATGAGCAGATGCCCAAGGTGGTGCCGCGAGGCTCGTCAGGGTCAGAAAGCTGGCAAAAACCAACTTTCTTAACAATTGGTGGATGTTTTTCACAAACTCAGTATACTGAAGGCGAGATTTTCACTCAAGTATAAGGCGGATAATCTCTAAAACCGGGTAATAAATGATGAAACGTTATATCGGGGCCTTAGATCAAGGCACCACCAGCACACGGTTTGCGCTCTTTGACCATCGTGGCCGCCTGGTGAGTTGGGACCAAAAAGAGCACACGCAGTACTTTCCTCAGCCTGGTTGGGTGGAACACGACGCCTGGGAAATTTGGGAAAATAGCCGATCGGTGATGACGAAAACCTTTTTGACTTCGGGAATCAGCCCTAGCGAAGTTGCGGGCTTGGGCGTGACCAATCAGCGCGAAACCATCGTTTTGTGGGATCGTCATACGGGTGAACCTCTGCATCGGGCGTTGGTTTGGCAAGACACGCGAACCGAACCCTGGTGTCGGCAACAGTCTGCAACGTGGGGCCCTGACGCTGTACGAAAATCTGGTTTGCCCTTGGCGTCATACTTCTCGGCCACGAAACTCGCTTGGTTGTTAGATCATGTGCCGGGAGCGCGCCAGAAAGCTTTTAAGGGCGACCTGGTGGCAGGAACGATCGATAGCTGGTTGTTGTGGAACCTTACCGGGGGCGCCAAGCGTGGTGTCCATGCCACCGATGCAACTAATGCCAGTCGGACACTCCTGATGAACCTTCAGACTTTGACCTGGGACCCGATCTTGGCTGAGTTCTTTAATATTCCTCTAGAGGTGTTACCAGTCGTCAATCCTTCAGCAAAGGTGTTGGGACTTACCGAAGGTTTAGAGTTTGAGCTTCCGGTTGCCTCGCTCTTAGGCGATCAACAGGCGGCCTTGTTTGGTCAGGCGGGGTTTGTACGCGGTGACGCTAAGAATACCTATGGTACGGGAGCCTTTCTTTTGATGAATACGGGTGAGCCGGCCTGGAGTTCGCACGGCCTGGTAACGACTGTCGCGTTTTGGCACGAAGGCCAAAAGCCCGTCTACGGCTTAGAGGGCTCCGTGGCAGTCGCGGGGGCGGGGGTACAGTGGTTGAGGGACAATCTCGGTCTGATCAAATCCAGTGACGAGATCGAGGCTTTGGCCCGCAGTGTTTCTGATAACGGCGGTGTGTACTTTGTTCCGGCCTTTTCGGGTCTGTTAGCGCCTTATTGGCGGCAAGACGCCTTAGGAATCATCACAGGACTGACGCGCTTTGCCAACAAGGGCCATATCGCCCGAGCGGTGCTTGAAGCTGTGGCCTATCAAACGCGGGATGTCGTTGAGGCGATGGAAAAAGATGCGGGAACACCGTTGAGGTCCCTGAAAGTGGACGGCGGGATGACGGCCAACGAGTTTTTTCTTCAATTTCAAGCAGAGATTTTGGGGGTTCCAGTGCGGCGTCCTATCGTTGCCGAAACCACCGCCCTAGGAGCGGCCTTTGCGGCGGGCCTTGCGGTAGGATTTTGGAAGAACCAAGAAGAGCTAGAACAGCTGTGGAGCGAAGATCGGCATTGGGTGCCTCAAGGTGAAAGTTTCCAGCGCGAAGCCTGGTATGCGGGGTGGAAAGTGGCAGTTAACCAATGCTTGGCGACTGGTCAAGCTCGCGAACCCCGGCTACTCTAGAGGTATGCACTACCATGATTATGACGATTTAATCAGCAACAATGCCCGCTGGGCCGGCGAAAAGCTCGAGAAAAATCCTGACTACTTTCAAAACATCAGTCAGGACCAAAAACCGCCATTTCTGTATGTCGGTTGCAGTGACAGCCGGGTTCCTATCGACACGTATACGCAAACGGAACCCGGAGAAATCTTTATTCACCGTAATATCGCCAACCAGGTGTCGCTGACCGACATGAACTTTCTGTCGGTTCTTGAATATGCTGTCGAGGTTTTACAAGTTCGGCATGTTGTCGTCTGTGGACACTATGCCTGTGGTGGCGTAACGGCCGCTTATGAAAACAGCGCCCGGGGGCTTACCGAAAACTGGACGACTCCCATTAAAGATATCATACGGTCCCACCGCAAGGAGTTAGAGGCCATTCCCCACGAGTCGGACCGCTTGGATCGGCTCGTCGAACTGAACGTGGTTGTCCAGGTTCGCCATGTGTTTCAAGTTTCGGCAGTCGAACGTTTGATAGAATCAGGGGGGTACTATCCGCGGATTCACGGCTGGGTCCTCGATATTCGCCGCGGGCTCATTCATGATTTAGACTTGCCTATCGACCAGTGGAAGGAAGAGGGAGTTGTTCCCTCTTCGTATCAACCTAACTTTCCAAACGGTACACCCGGGCTTCCCAAGGTTGAAACTCGCTGAGTGAAGGTGAACTCTTGGCAGAGTCGTTAACCATATCAGGGTAGTTCGAAAGCAAAAGTATGGCGTGGGGTGTTAGTCCTACGGCCTGAGCCTCGTTGACAGACCAGCGGGTAGTTTGGCCGCAGAAATTAAGAATGATCAAAAGCGTGTTCGGGCCACGGCGTTGGTAGACGAACAGTTGTTCGTGGTTTTCTAACAGGGGAACGTAGGTGCCCACTACCACGGTGGGTTCTTGCCGGCGCAGACGGATTAAGGCCTGGTAGTAGCGAAGTACTGAGTTCGGATCAGCGAGTGCTTGAGAAACGTTGATGTTCGAAAAATTGGGGTTCAAGTCAATCCAGGGTGTTCCTGTAGTAAAACCTGCGTTCTTTTGTGAGTTCCAAGGCATAGGGGTTCTGGCGTTGTCGCGGCTCACTCGGTGAATAGCGTTCATGATCCAGGATTCGTCGTATCCTTGCTTTCGTGCGGTGGCGGCAAAGTGAAAGGTTTCTAAATCTCGGTAGTCGTCAAGACGCGGAAAGGCAACATTGGTCATGCCTAGTTCTTCGCCTTGATAGATGTAGGGGGTTCCTTGCAAGGTATGCAATAGGGTTGCCAACAGCTTGGCCGATTCCAGTCGGTACTGTTTGTCATCGCCAAACCGAGAAACTTGCCGAGGCTGATCGTGGTTGCTCAGGTATAAGCTGTTCCAACCTCTACCCGCCAGACCGGTTTGCCATTTGCTGACCAGACGCTTAAAGTCTGAAAGTTTCCACGGCTGAACATCCCACTTTCCGTTGGGACCGGCGTCAACGCCCATGAGCTCAAATTGAAAGACCATATTGAGTTCTTGTCGGTCTGGTGCTACATACAACGACGCGGTCTCGGGGGTTACCTCGGGAGTCTCGCCTACTGTCATCACATCGTAGAGGCTCAAAACCTCGCGATTGAGCTTATGAAGCAGGGTGTGGGTGAACGGCTGGTTCGCGTAAAAGCTGGGGTCGTGAACATAGCCGTCAGGGTGAGTAGGGGCGCGGGGGGAATCGAGGAGACCTGCTGGTTTGCCGATGAAATTGATGACATCCATGCGAAACCCATCAATCCCTTGATCCAACCACCATTGAATCATAGAAAAAATCTCGGTTTGAACCTGGGGGTTTTCCCAATTGAGGTCAGGCTGTTTCTCAGAAAATAAATGGAGGTAGTATTCTCCGGTGGCGGGATCAAACTTCCAAGCCGAAGGCGAAAAAAACGAGGCCCAGTTGTTGGGTTCTTTCCCATTTCTTGGCGGTCGCCAGATATAAAATTCGCGCTTTGGACTGGTTTGAGCTTTTCGAGACTCGATAAACCAAGGGTGCTCATCTGAGGTGTGATTCACGACCAAATCCATAACCAGTTTCATACCCCGTTCGTGAAGGCCGTTCAGAAGAGATTTCCAATCGGCCATGGTACCAAAATCTTTCATGATGCCGTAATAATTTGAAATGTCATATCCGTTGTCATCGTTGGGGGATTCGTAAACCGGACTCAGCCAGATCACGTTCACACCTAAATCGTTGAGGTAGTCTAGACGACTGACGATTCCCGGTAAGTCACCAATCCCGTCGCCGTTTGAATCTTGAAAACTGCGCGGGTATATTTGGTAAACAACGGCTTCTTTCCACCACGGTTGTTTCATAAAGTCTCCTTAGCCTCGATTTTTTGCCTGATTTTTGAGCGAGTCACGCACGCCATGAAAATCCCAGCTTTCTAAAGTTAAATGGCAAGTTCGCCCAGCGATGTTTTCAGGGTAATGAGCGTCGCTTCCTCGCACAAGCGCAAAACCGTCGTCTTTGAGGTTTCCCAGCCCTTCGCGAACTTCTAAGGCGGAGTACGCGCCGGGGGGGATGTAGCCTAGTTGACTGGTGATGGACTGTGAAGGACGGTCCACATGGGCTGGAATCCACAGACCGCCTGAACCCAGACAGAGTTCCCCAAGGCTCGATAACGACAAAGTGGTTGCGGCCCCCAACCAAAATGAGACTTCTCCTAAAATATTTTCGTTTTCATCCACCCAAGGCTGGTCACCCCATTTGTCAGGACGATTAGGGATTTTAAGGAGGGCCGCTTCGACAATTTGCCCAAAGGCCAAGGCTTCATCTGCTGTCGAAAATAAACAAAGGCAGTGTAGCTCTTCGATGGTTGTGACCTCGAGACCGCACAGCGGCAATAAGCCGGCTTGGTGGCAAAGCTTCTCGAAGGCGGGGGTGTTGAGTGCGCTGTTGTGATCAGTAAGGGCTAAGACCTGTACGCCTCGTTCAGCGGCAAGCTTAACAAGAACGCTAGGGGACATTTCCAAGCTAGCACACGGAGATAAACAGGAATGATTATGAAAATCGGCCACGACCTCCATGTTTGACCTCCCCGTTTGCACCCCCGTCTAGGTAAGTGTCTCTTGAGTGAGTTTGATAGCTTTCCAGCGTTCCTGCAAGTCATGCGGACTCAAAAATCGCATTTGTTCCGAACCACCGCTTTGTGCCTCTAAGGCACGAAAACGACGCTCAAACTTGGCATTACCTTGAATCAATGCACTTTCAGCACTCATACCCATGGTTGAAGCCCAAACGGCAAGAGCCTGGAGCAGATCACCCAGCTCTTCTTGCCGGCGTTCGGTCGAACCTGTTAGCTCGGCTTGCAATTCGGCCCATTCTTCTTTTACCTTGGCCAGCGCATCAGCAGGAGTGGCCCAGCGAAACCCAGATTTTCCTGCCTTGCTGGCCAATTTTTCAGCCCGAGCCAACGAGGGAAGTGAGCGCGGAACCTTATCAAGGACACTAGGCGAAGGCTTGCCCTTGGCGTTTAGCCCCTCAGTGATTTTAATTTGGTCCCACTGCTGTGAGACGGCTTGTGCGGTGTCGGCCTGAGCATCCCCAAAAACATGGGGGTGCCGGCGAATCAACTTTTCACTTAAAACACGAATCACATCGTGAATCGAAAAGTGTCCGGCCTCTTCGGCAATCTGCGCATGGAACACCACCTGAAGCAGGACATCGCCGAGTTCTTCACAGAGGTGGTCGGGGTTATTTTCACCGGCGGCCTCTATTACCTCGGCGCTTTCTTCAATCAAGTAAGGCAAAAGGCTGGCATGAGTCTGTTCACGATCCCAGGGGCACCCATCGGGTGCCCTAAGACGTTTCATGAGGGCTAAAAGACCATCAAACGAAGTGCTTTGATTCATGACCGGTACAGCGGATCAGCGCCGATGGTTCCTTCCAGCGATTTTAAAAACCCGGGCGAGGTCAGGCGACTCAATTCTTTTTCGACTTGAACTAATCGGGTATGGATGTCCAAACGGTGGGCTTCTTCTGAATGTCGGGCCGAAGCCAAAAAGTGTTTAAGGTAGCTTTTGTGCTGTTCCCACAGGTGCAACTGCCGGTCACGGTAGGTCTCTAAGCGATGCTGGTACCAGTCAGAAGCCAGAACGGTTTGACGATCGAACAGCTGGCGGACTTCAGGGTCAGAGGCGCTTTTTCCCTGCCAATGGCCATAGGCCATAATATGAAGTAAGGCCTGCAATGGGGGAATGGCGCTGGCGACACTACCATCTTCAAAATATTCCAGGGCCACTTTTTGTTGAGCTTCGACAATGTTGTTGACGCCGTCGACAAATTCTTCGAGGTTTTGTTTTTCAGGGCGAAGCATTTCTTCTTGGAACACAATGCCGGGTTCATCAAAGATACGTCCCAAAAAGCTGGTGGCAAACTTATAGGTGATTCGGTAACCGAGGCGGCTAGCCAAGACTGTCTTGCCCTGGTGTTCAAAATCATTAAGTTTTTCGAGTTGGCCTTCAGCGATCATACGGTAGGGATCTCGTTCATCCTCTTCTAACCGACACCACAATTCCGGAACTAACAAAGAAATATCATGATCGACTCGGTAGCGGTTGCCGATATGACCAGCGGCGCTACTAAAGCCGTTATAGCCGGTAAGGATAAAACCCAACAGCGCGTTGTTCAAGTCGGCAGTCGGGTTAAGGGCGTTGAAGGGCCCTTTGGTAAGCGCACCCTCAGAACCCGCTCCCGTGGTAGAAGGCGATTTGCCGGTTAACGAGCAGATAAAATCCATAAAGAGTTCGGGGAGCTCTTGAAAGTGAATCGGATTGTAAACGGCCAGGGGTCGGATGCCACTTTTGGGTTCAGCTGGGTTGTTGCGCCGTCCGGGAAGCACAGCGTTGACCGGGTGTAAGACGGCCTTTTGAGCAGGAACATGGCGAGCCAGTCGGGTGGACACATCGGCCAGGTGTTTGTCCCGGGCGTTGAGTAAATTGGGATCGGTCTGCAGGTATCGTGGGTTTTTCGAGGGAGCGCCATCCACCAGACGAGGATGCGACGAAAGAACAAAGTATTCGTAGTCCGTTCGTTTAGTCATGTCTTCAATAAGGGCTTGAACGGGTCGGGTATACTCCGTGAACTCTAGAGCGTTCTCAAAAAACTCAGAAGCTTTGTCACACTCAAAGGGTTCGAAATTCGAGATAAAGTTGCCCTCGCTTGAAAGGTCGCGTTCGGCTTGCTTGTCGTAACCTCGATGAATCGCTTCATCAGGACGTTGAAAGAAACGGGCCTCGCAGTTTTGCGAAAACTTGACACTCGGGTTCACGGTGCTTCCCAGGTGTGAAACTTGCGAAGACGGAACAATGACACTGGCCGAAATGTCATCTTCCCACTGAATCTTTGAAGCCGGTAAAAAATCTTGCCGGAGTTTATAGGTCCAGCCGGCACCGTTTTCTCGAACGCCGACGCGTAGGTACGCCCCCATCACAGGCCTACCGTTGATCAAGAAGATATTGCCCGAAGTCCCATTGACGACGTCCACCGAAAAGGCGTCGCGCCAGCTTTCGCCGGAGTGAGGGCTCTGGCCGTGAAAGCGTTTCACCAGATACACCAGGGCTTTGATCCGGCTTGGGAGGGATTCTAGCCAGGCGTTGTGAGCGTCAGTGTAAAGCGTTGAGGGTGACAAGAGCTGAATGGCATCCAATAAGGTGAGTTTTTCTGACAAAAGATTCTTCTCAGACTCTTGGGGTGTCTTCCAAATACGGCTGAAGTCGTAGCTCACGATGCTTTCGACCAGAGCCATGTCTTTGTCATAGTCGCCAATGATCACAGGGTTAAAGTGAATGGCATCATAAATGGATTTTGAAATCTCGGATTTTCCACCGCCGGAGACCGTGCAAGGCTTGTGACATAACGTCCCCTCTGCCGCCGTTCCCACCAAACGCCAAGCCGTGGTCGCAGGGTGTTTTTCCATGTGGACTTTGTAGCCCGACGGGTAAATATAGGTTTTGGAAGGGAGTACTTTTAAAGCATGTGTACGGCCCTCGCGATGCCAGTACACCCTCTGCTGTTCGAGGTCGAGTATGGCGTCTTCGGGGATGTAAAAGATATCAGGCCATTGCTTGTCAATCGCGTACCCCTCAGGTTGCGGAAGCACACTGTCCCCGAGCAATTCCGTCGCCGTGACAAAAGTGCTGTGATGAACCGTTTCAGGAACGTAGCGCATCCCTAAGTTAAAACGAGGAAAGGCCAAAGCCCCCCCGGCATGCTCTTCTTCGACCAGGCCGAGCAAGTTGGCGGCGTAACTAATTTGCGTTTTGACTTCTTTTTTTGAATACCCGTAGTAGTTGTCGGCAATAAGCGTGACCATGACACCGCGCTCATCACGAGCGCAAATTTTGAAAGCCGCGCCGTCATTATATAGCTCGTCTTCTTTTTTCCAGGCCATTCCATCCCGACGTTGCCGTTCGGTGGCATCGTCCCATTTTGGTAAGCCGAGGTCTTTTTTGCGCAGGGTCGTGAGGTGGGTAGCCAGGATGATACAGCCGGTGTGACCGCTCCAATGCACAGGGTCAAGGGCAGCATCATTTTCGGGCAGGTAGGGATCACCGGCATTTCCAAAGATCGATTCGACAAAGTCCAAGTTGCTCACCAAGGAACCAGGGGCAAAAAAGCGGATCTCCATAGACTTTTCGGGAAGAAGACCAGGAACTTCCGGACAAACCGTGGGGCGAAGCATCAAGCTCACAAAGCCAGCCGCTTTTGTTTCTTGATCAGCGGTAAAAGGAAATAGTGCCAAATCTTGCGGCGGGTTCAGCGCCTCAGCATAGAGCCGGGCGAATACAGCTTTGGGCACTGCTTTTTTATCGGGGGGAACGGGCAGGCCACCTTCGGCAATATGAAATACTCCCTTGGTTGTTCGTCGATCGTTGAGGGGGTTGTGCAGAACCCCTTGACGAACGCGGTAGCTGGTCAAGATAGGGGATCGGTGGACCGAAGCCCCAGGAGGTAACGACAGCTCACGGGCCATCCCGTAACGATCAAGTACTAGGCTGTTCGACGGAAGGTGGGGGATTTTTAGCCCCGTGTCCGCTAGGTAATCATCTAGATACGCCTGGATACGACGGTCGGCGGCCGGAAGGTAATCTTCGAGAAGACGATTTTTTTCACGGATATTGCGAATCAAATCTCGGGCGACATCCAGATTGTCCGTTCCGGCACCCTCGTAGACCGGCAGTCCTAAAGCGGCAAGTTTCATGTTGATCGCTTGGATTAACAGTTGTCGACTGGCCTGGTCCTGCGGGTTATGGGAAATGCCGAATTGGCGTCGTGTAGGCATCATCGTCTCCTCATCTTGCAATATTTGAATTACTTTACCCTTTATTTGTTCTTGGAAGCAAGAATCAAATCGCCATAGATGGCCTTTTTTTGTAAAATTGCTGTTCATAAAACTTAAACATTGCCAAGGTTGTCAGGATTATGAGGTGACTTTATACTATCCGATGGGCCATAGGGCGAGCAAAGACCTACGGGCAAAGGAGCTTAAGTGCCAGCCTTAACATGGGGAACTGTAACGATTCCCTGGGAATTACTTTGGGCAGTAGCAGGGGCGGTGGTCTTTCGGCTTTGGCTTAACCGACACGAGAAAAATCGTGAGGTCGGCAAGTTTTGGGCGGACCGAGTGTCTTGGTCGGTGCTGATCGGGTTACTGGTATGGAAGATAACCCCCGTTTTTACTCGCTGGGAGCAGGTTTGGGATAATCCTTTGATGCTTCTTTACACTTCTGGTGGTTTGGCAGGAGTCTTGGGG
>JABEVK010000122.1 GCA_013044245.1 Spirochaetales bacterium
CTGTAGCGGCAGCTTCATTATCGGTAGCCGAAGAAAGGCGATGATTTTGGGGTACCGGGTGTCTTGCGGCGGCAAACAGCCCGATACCGCCTTTGTCGGCCCAGGCCTGACTAAAAAAGCTCACGGTATGACGAACTGCATCATCGGCGTCAGCCATGCTGGGATCTCGGTCCACGAGCAGAGCCACATCCGCATCGCGAGACCTAAACCCCTGAAAAGTAAGCTGAGTGTTAACCACCCGCGTTCCGCTTTCTGACAGTAAAAGGTTGGAGGCATCCAAACCAGTTACAGGGCGTCCCCAACGGTCCTCGACATCAAACCAAACCGAGATCTTGGGGTAAGCAGAGCGATCAACGCGGAGAACTCTCACCCATAATCCTGAATAAATCGTGTGCCCCTCGGTAAGAATACGGATCTTGCTAGCGTCAAAATCTGCCAGTAACAAGTCTTGATTGGCGTCGATGACGGCATCGGTTACCTTCAAGCCCTGATTCCATTCGGGGTCAAAGGGCGTTACGGTATTTTGGACAGGATCAAGAATCCAAACTTTCGGCCCATCAGAAACTAAAAGCCGGCCGTCGGGCATGAGTGACAACCCCTCAGGCCCTTGAAAACGGTCCTTGCCATAAGTTTCCAGCCAGTTGCCACTCGTATCGAAGGCATAAACGGCTCGCTTGTTTTTATCGGCAACGTAGATCGTGTCGGAGGTTGCAGCCAGCCCCGTCGGCTCCGAAAGGCCATCGAAGCCCACGGTAGGCCCTCCAAACGAAAACAGGAATTTCCCCTCAGGATCAAACTTGGACACACGGGCATTGCCCCAGTCCGAGACATAGATGGCTTGGCCATCGGTGGCAAGGAACTGTGGTCCCAAGAATTGACCGTCTCCCCGGCCTGTGCCGCCAAAAGTTTTAACGGTCAAGCCATTGTGGTCGAGAATCGCTACGTTATCGGTGGTAAATTGGCTGACATAATAGTGATTGCGGAAGGGCAAAACATCAAACGGAGCCCGCAAACGACCCACAGCCCCGACAAAGCGTTGTTCTAAGTCGCCGTTGGCGTTAAACCGCATCACGTCTTCACTGCCAAAAGCCGCGACGAGAAACCCTCCATCAGGCAAGGGACGGACCGCAGTGGGGCGCAGGAACAAGGCCCTTCCGGTACCGTCTTTGGTCTTACCATTCAGCTCATACAGCGGTAGGTAACGGTCGGGCCGTTTTGTCTGAGCATCCAAGCTACGGCGAGCCTCTACCACATCGACCACATGGGACAAGTATTCATGGGTCCCACCGCTATTTAAAACATGGTGCCATTCGACGAGAGCTTGAGAAACCAAACCGGTAGCATAAAGAGTGTTACCCAACCATTCACGGATATCGGCACGCTCCGGTTTGTAACTCAGTGCCTTCTGAAACGAAACCAGGGCACGGTTATACTGGCCGTTATTATAAAGGTCTACTCCATCTCGAAAGGCGGAATCGGCCCGTACTCTGTTGTAATCCAGCGGTTGATCCTGGGCGGCTACCCCCAGCGTCATCACCAAGAAAAAGCCTAATCCCCACAAAATCTGTTTCATGAACGTCTCTTTGGAGCGCTTTCTTCCCCTAAGGCTTGAAGCGCCGCCCGCTGGTGTTGGCGAAAGTCCGGATTATCCGGCTGAGCTCGCACCGCTTTTTCTAAGTAAAATTTTGCCACCTTGTCTTGCCCCATACGATGGTAAATCCAGCCCAGCGAATCGAGATAGGTGGGATTTTCGGGTTTTAAGGCTAAAGCTTTTCGGCACAACTGCAGGGCCCGTTCCAAGAACACCCCTTCCTCGGCTAAAATGTAGCCCAAGGAGTTCATGGCGTTAGCGTTTTCGGGGTCTAGCGTCACCGCACGGTTAAGCCAAGCGATGCCCTCTTTTCCACGCCCGCTTGCCCACAGCACATAGCCATAATTCGAAAAAACCTGAACGGACTCTATCCCTTCGTCAATCATGCCCTTGAGTTCTTTTTCGGCGGCGGGGTATCGCTTTTCGGTAGTGAGTAAAAAGGCTCGAATCATCCGGGCCTGCAAAATTTTCAAGAAGTTACTCTCTTGAATGATCACGAGGTCTAACGACCTCAAGGCTTCGTCAGCCCGGCCTAATTGCGAATAGCACAGGGCTTGGTAGTAAGCCGCATCGGGAACTTCAAGCGGATCAATGTCCTCAAGAAAATACAGTGCCTGTTCAAAGTGACCTTCTTCAAAAAGCCGCAGGCCTTCTTCCCAAGGATCATTCACGGCGAGGTTCTCCTCTCGGAGCGTTCCCCAAGAGCCACGGGATGGCTCACGACAACCGTACAAGACACCTTACCCCGCCGTACGGCCGCCCAATCGGAACCTTCAGCAATCGCATCGTCCAAAATCAACCCTTTAACCCAACACCAAACCTCACCGCCCGGGGCTTCAAACTCTACAACCTGATCGTAGTACCGACGCTCGCTGGGAACGGCCCACTCAGCTTCGAGCGGTAAGAGGGGACGGGATGGAAAATTGACATTTAAAAATGTTCCCGGCGTCCAATCGGCAACCCAGTCTTCAAGATTCTGCCGAACAAACTCCGCACCATGAGAAAAATCCCACGGGGCCGACTGGACGTCCAGCGAAAGGGCCACACCAGGTACCCCCAAAAGTGACGCCTGGCGGGCAGCAGCGGCCGTTCCCGAGTATATCAAGTCAGTTCCCAGATTAGGACCGTGGTTGATTCCTGAAACTACCGCGTCAAAGGCAGGTACCAACGAGCCGCGAAAGGCTAAAAAAACACAGTCCGCCGGTGAGCCTGAACAGGCAAAACGGCGATTTCCTCGTCGAGAGAGCTTAACGGGTCCCCGCATCTGGATCGCATGACTCCCTCCGGAGCGCTCACCGTCGGGCGCAACCACCCAAATCTCATGATCCGCTAAAGCATTTTCCAAAGCGCTCAGGCCCTGACTGTCAATTCCATCGTCATTAGTCAGAAGAATCCGCATCCGGTTCCCTCCCTGGGGCATTTTACCGTCTCAAAGAAGACCTTTCAACTGGAGCGGGGCTGGTCGAGCCGGGCCCCTGAAGAGGGGCGAAAGCTGGTAAGCTCTGCTTTAAACCCAAAGATTCGCTCATACTCCTCGGCTAAGGTACGAAATTTGACCCAAGCTGAGGGTTTTCCCAGGGCTAAAACACTAGAACCGGTTTCTTCACCCGTTAAACGGGCTCCCACCAGGCCGTCTGCGTCTTGCAGGCGCTTGACCAGCCAATCAATTTCAGGACACGAAACCTCAAATAAATCCCGCAGACTCTCATGCGAACGGTGCATAAGACGCCCCACGCTCGCCATGTCTTGCGTTTTCAAAAATTCAACAGCTTCTTGAAGCCGAACCAGCTCATCGATGATATGCAAACTTCGCCGTCGGGCGGACTCGGGAAGCGTACCCACTCCATCCCTAAGGTCAGATTTTGAATAATCCCTAAGCGACTTACCGTTTTTTCCGTCATTGAGAAGCTTGAGGCACAGCTCGCAGGCCTCTCGGGCGGCCCTCACTGACTCACTGGAGCTAGGGGGAACTCGGGAATTGATTACTGCCAGCTCCCAACCAGTGTCAGGAAAGGGCAAATTTACGCCTTCACCCCGGCGAGAATCGTACCAGAACAGATGATTCTCAACGGCACTGACAAGGGTCTTTCCTGCACTCTGTCCCAGGGGGACGCCTAAAAATTGGGCTTCGGCCTGATAAGCCAAGTTGGTTAGGGCCTCGGTAGAGAGTCCGACTTGAAAGAACTCGTTAAAGGCAAAAGCCGAGGCCAAACACAGGGCTTGAGACGAACCCAGGCCAATCGACTGGGGTACATCGCCGCAAACGACCATATCCAAACCGGTTAAGGCAACCCCCAAAGCCGCAAACCCCGCCAATACCCCTTTGGGGAGATTCGCCCACCGGTCTTCCTTTCGGTACTTCATACTGGTGGCGACAGCCTTTTTACGTTCGTTGTACTCGCGGGAAAAAAACTTGACCACATGATCAGGACGAGCACTAACGCTCACCCAAACCCGAAAGCTGGTGGCGGCGCTCAGAGTAATTCCTTGGGCGAATTCCGTATAATCACCGAAAATTCCCACCTTCCCTGGGGCTGAAGCCACCACGGTGGGGGGAGAACCATACTCCTGAACATGGAGATCGCGACAAGTGAGGAGTTTAGGATCCAACCATTTTTCCTTTTTCCTAGTTTACGTCGAAAACGTGGTATCTTCAATGACTTTTTGCTATAATGCGGAATATGTCTCCTACATGGATCTGGGCCGTACTTGCCTCCGCCGTTTCTGTCTCGCTGGCCATGCCCAACGAGCTTCAACTTTCGGGTAGCCCTTTGGTCGCTTTGGTGGCCTGGGTTCCTCTGTTTTGGGCGCTCAAACAAACCAAACGGAACAGCGAGGCGTCGTTGTTGACGGGGCTTTTTGTCTTCGTCACAACCCTAATTCAATGCTACTGGTTAGCCTTTTTTAAAGATTATGCTTTTTGGACACTCATGGGACCGGCCCTTGTCGAGGCCGCTTTTGGTGCCCTACTGGGGCCCTTTTTACGGCGCTTCCTTCAAGAGAAAACAGTCTGGCGTCCCTTTGCCGTGGGCGCTCTTTGGGCTGTTTATGAATACCTGCGTTCCAATGGTTTCTTGGGCTTTCCTTGGGGACTGGCCCCTTACCCCTTTCATGGCTGGCTGTGGCTGATTCAAATCTCAGACATAACGGGCTTGGCGTTTTTGGCCTTTTTAGTAATTGCCCTCAACGTTTGGCTCAGCGATTTGGCCGATAGCTTGAGCCACCATGAGAAACCTGAACTTACCCCCGGTTGGGTTCTAGCCAGTCTTACGGCAGTCACAGCTCTCTACGGTGCCGTCAAGCTCATGACTCCTGCGCCCGCTCCGATCGCCTATGCCCGGTTAGCCTTGGTTCAGCAAAGCAGTGATCCTTGGGCTTCGAACGGTCCGTGGCCTTCGTCTGGCGATAGGGATTCGTTGCGAGAGGCGGTAAAACTCAGCCTGGAGGGCTTACGGCAGAGCCGTGTTAATATGGTCGTCTGGAGCGAGACCTCGATCCGCGGACCTCTTCAGTTCAGTCGTCCTTTTTACGAGTACCACCCAGCAGGGCACACCTTGATGAGTGTGATTCGGTCTCATGATGCTTACTGGTTGTTTGGCAACCCGTACGCTCAAAGCCCGAACGACGAAGACCCTGGTTGGGTAAATGCCACGGTTCTCATGAGCCCCGCCGCGAGGATTGTCGATTACTACGGAAAAATTCAACAAGTTCCCTTCGCCGAGCACATCCCGTTTTGGCATATCCCCTTTGTCCGAAATTTCTTTAAATCGGTGATTGGGCTGGAAGGTAGCTGGTCTCTAGGGCGTAAAGTGACGGTTTTTCATCTCCCCCTACCTCGCGTCGGCCACCAAACCAAAGCCACAGAGCTCGCCTTCAGCACACCAATCTGTTTTGAGGATGCCTTTCCCTGGTTGACCCGACTTATGGTACAAAAGGGAGCTCAGGTTTTAGTAAACCTTACCGATGATTCTTGGTCCAAAATGGCCTCAAGTGAAGTCCAACATGAAGTAGCGGCCCGCTTTCGAACCGTCGAAGACCGTGTCTACCTGGTGAGATCGACCAACAGTGGCGTCACGGAGATGATCGACCCTTGGGGGCGCACCGTTAAAGGGCCCCTTCCTCTGTTTCGCCCTGGCGTTCTTCTCGTAAAAGTACCGGTCACCGAACGCACCGGCGAGACATTCTATGTTCGGTTCGGCGACTGGCTGGTAGGCCTGTTCAGCCTCTTCCTCTTGGCGAGGCTATTAGGGACTACATTGTATTCATGGATTTTAAGAAGGCGTCGTTCGTCTTAGTTTTACGCATCTTGTCGATCAACAGCTCGCTGATCTCTAGATCATCCATGGGGCCCAAGACCTTACGAAGCACCCAGAGCTTATTTTGTTCCTCTTCAGTCAACAAAAGTTCTTCTTTGCGAGTACCGGATTTCTTGATGTTGATGGCTGGGAACAACCGGCGATCCGAAAGGCGCCGATCAAGGTGAATTTCCATGTTTCCGGTACCTTTAAACTCTTCAAAGATGACTTCATCCATACGACTTCCCGTATCAACCAAAGCCGTCGCTACAATGGTCAAACTGCCACCACCCTCAATATTCCGTGCCGCACCAAAAAAGCGTTTAGGCTTGTGGAGGGCGTTCGAGTCGACACCGCCCGAGAGAATCTTGCCGCTGGTGGGTACCGTTTGGTTGTAAGCGCGGGCCAACCGGGTGATGGAGTCGAGCAAAATCACCACATCTTTTTTGTGTTCGACCAAACGCCGGGCTTTTTCCATGACCATTTCTGCGACTTGAACGTGACGTGCCGCTTGTTCGTCAAAGGTAGAGGCAATCACTTCGCCCTGGACGGTCCTCTGCATATCCGTTACCTCTTCAGGGCGCTCGTCAATTAAAAGGACGATCAAGTGGACTTCGGGATGATTTTCGGTGATCGCGTTGGCAATTCGTTGCATCAGGATAGTTTTTCCGGTACGGGGGGGCGAAACAATCAGACCGCGGCTCCCCTTGCCAATAGGACAAAAGAGGTTGATCAACCGGGTAGAAATTTCACCAACCGTGGTTTCCATATTCAGACGGGTGTCCGGGTACAAGGGCGTCAGGTTATCAAAGCTGATACGCGTCTGGGCCACTGAGGGGTCATCATAGTTGACGGTTTCTACCTTCAGCATGGCAAAAAAACGTTCGCCTTCTTTCGGGGGACGAATCTGACCATAAACAGTGTCGCCAGTCCGGAGGTTGAACAGGCGAATTTGACTAGGGCTTATGTACACATCATCGGTACCAGCAAGGTACGAGTTTTGCGGAGAGCGTAAAAAACCGTAGCCGTCAGAAAGGATCTCTAACGCACCATAAGTAAAGATTACCCCCCGCTGATCGGAATGCGCCCGCAGGATTTGAAAAATAATATCCTGCTTCTTCATGACGTTGAGCTCTTCCATCGAGAAAGTCCCATAACTGGCGGCCTTATTGCGCAAATCTTGCATATTCATCGCCGTCAGATCATTGATCACCAATTTATTGGTTTCATCAAACTGCACAGCGGCATAACGGTCGTCACGTCCCCGATCCCGTACGCTACGGTCACCTCGTTCCGTCCGATCGTTACGATTTTGGTCGCGCTCACGAAAATCTCTTCCTCCCCGACGGTTTTTATCCCGAAAGTTGCGCGAAGGCCGGGGAGGCTCTGCTTCTACTGTTCCAGCAGTTTCACTAGTTTCAGCAGGTTCGGAGGATTCAGCGGTTTCGGAGGTTTCAGGCAAGGTCATCGTACTCTCGATCGGTTGCTCCTCGGAGGCTTTTTCTTCGACTTCGGTGGGACGGCGACGAGGACGCTTCACGATGCGGACAGAAGATTGACCGGCTTCTACGTCAGAGGCCGAATCAACGGAAGGGGACTCAACAGAAGGGGTTGTCTCGGTACTTGAGAGCTCAAAAGACTCAGCTTCGTCTAAACTCATGGATTCTCCAGAAAGATGTTAAAAAATTTCATCACGATAGGTGGTTTGATAAGACATAAAAAAAGGTTTTGGAAATTCCCTTTAAAAAGGAAATAAGAACAGAAATCAGGTTTTGATTAATTATCCCCGTCAAGGCCGACGCTGTCAAGCCGTCCCTCCTGTTGCCACCAACGCAACAAAACCAACCGGGCAATCTCTGCGGATCGCCGTTGAATTTGTTCTCGCTGGCCTTTTATCTGCAGGCGTACCGCCTCAGAAGGCCAAGGCCCCGCCACGCCCATCCAAACAGTTCCCTCCGGTACGCCTTCTGAGGGACCAGGACCAGCAACGCCGGTGATGGACAGCGCCAAGGAAGCCCCCGAAAGCCTCAGAGCACCTTCGGCCATGGCTAGCGCAACTTCACGGCTGACGGCACCGTAGAGTTCCAAACTAGACTGAGGAACTTCCAAACACCGATGCTTGGCGTCATTGGAATAGGTAACCCAACTTCCCCACAAAACTCGAGAAGCTCCCGGTTGGGCGGTCAACTGAGCCGAAACCAAGCCACCTGTACACGACTCCGCCAAGGCCAGCGTTAAACGGGAGTTTTCTAAAAACCGTAACAAGGCTCGTGGACTAACGTTCAAAGGACTTCAAGTGACTGCTTGAGCTGGGTGGGGTTAGCAGAAAAGACATCAACACCATCAGCATTTTTGAGCATCTCGACTTTGCCCTCAAAGACAACCCCATCGGCCATTTTCAACTGCGATGTGCGAATATTCCCGTATACTTTTCCCGAAGGCAAAAGTTCTACTTGGCGAACCGCTTCAATGTCGCCTTTAATTGTTCCACCTACCACCAACGAACTAACTTTTATCGACGCCACCACTTCAGCGCCTTTTTCGACCGCCAAAGATCCCTTAGACTCGATGTGACCCTCACAATGGCCTAAAATGCGCAAAGAATCGTCAAAGCGTATGGTGCCATTAAAAACTGTTTGACTACCTAAGGTTGTTCCTGCTTCATCAGGAATGTATGTTGTTTTTTTCATCGTTTTTTCTTTTGTGGCGCTACAGCGAATACCCCATCCCAGTCAGGAGCCGGAGGATTCTGCAGGTAATGTTGACAGCGAAAATAGTAGACCTTGGAAGGGCCGTCTTCACGGTCAATCGCTAAGGCCGAAGCAAAACAATCCTTGGCTTTGACAAAGTCACGTAGATGGTATTGCCGACGGCCCTCCGCAAAGAGATTAAGAATCTTTTGCTTATCTGCGCTGTTCACTCGCCCCTCCCACCGGATCTTTCTGGTTAAGACACTCCGTTAAAGTTTTTTTGGAATTTTTCTTCCAAATCTTGGACGCTCACTTCAGACGATTTAAGTTTATCGCCTTCGGTTCGCAGTTCTTGAATTTCGTCACGCAAACCAGCCAACGCGGCCAAGACTTCTTCAGCCTCTTTGGTAACAAGCTGGCGAAATCCCTGAACTTGGTCAGCATCTTGGGTTTTCAGCCCCCTAGCCGCTGATAGAACTTCGTCCATGGGTCCCTTTAAATGATCGGTAAAATACACAAGAGATTTATTGAGGCTTTCGATTAATGCCAAACGACGTTCGCGGTAGATCAGCTGAGCCGAAAGTTCTTTGTTGCGAAGCACAGCGCGAATCCGGGCTAAAACTTCAGAAAAATTAAAGGGTTTTGTAATGTAATCTTCAATTCCCAGCTCAAAGCCTTCAATTTTGTCTTTTACCGCATCCATAGCAGAAAACATGATAATCGGGATGTCGTGAAAATGTTCGTACGCCTTACTCTTTTTTAAGAGCTTGGTGAGTTCCCAGCCCGTCATCTTCGGCATGATATTGTCAAGAATGATTAAGTCTGGTTTATCCTGTTGGATCAGTTCCAGGGCCTCTTCGCCATCTTCTGCCATCACCACTTCAAAGCCAAGGCGTGACAGCATGACATCAAAAAAATCAAGGTTTATCGGTTCATCATCAACAATAAGGATTTTCCCTTTCAATGCCACATTCCACTCCCGTGTTTCGATTGTCACACAAGCTGACCGCGTTGTCAATGCAAAACCACTCAATGCACCCTATAGGTAACAAAATGTCCTTTGCTTAGGTAACAGTGAGAGTCTTTTTTACGTTATACAGACACTCTCTACTAGGTAGAGAAAGGTCTATCTCTAACGTAGCAAAACACCCTTTAGTCATGGGTACGCCACCGTCC
>JABEVK010000123.1 GCA_013044245.1 Spirochaetales bacterium
CTAAGGTCTATGCCGCACCTGCCGAAGTTGTCCTGAACGGTGAAGCCGCCTAACTTAATTTCTTTCAAAGAACCACGACATCTATGTTGACAGATTCCGCCAATTGAGGATCGTCTGGAGCTGGGAATTACCTAGGCTCAAAGGTATTTGAAGTTCAACGCCATTGGGGAACCTCAACAACAGCGCTTCTTTTTGTACAGGAAAAGAAACTTCGACCAATCGCGTTTGGGATTCAGCCATTTCACTTTTTAAACGCTTTTTCCAAGCCATGAAACTACAAAGTTTTACGCCAACCTGTTCTGCGTATTCTTTGTTGGTAAGTCCGCTTTGTCCTTGACCAGAAACGATTGACTCCCATTCCTCAGGGGGTTTGTTTTTTGCACGCATCTTTTTCCTCCTCGTGCAAAAACACTAAACCCTGAGTCAATGTGGCTTAAATTGACGGTTACAAAACCCCGAAATGACAGTTTCTATCAGTTAACGCCAACCCCGCTCTTCAGCAACGTTTTCTTTTGGAACTCACTGAGGTGTGACTATTCCAGTGGTCTTGTAATTTCTGAATGAAATTCTTTTTCCCTCTTCCTTAACATTCTTTGCGTCTTGAGCGAGCAAAGTGAACGGGCGGTGAACCTATGCAAAAAAATTTCACCGCAAGGACGCCAAGGGCGCCAAGGGGAATCGGGGGAGGAACCAAAACCTTCTGAGGTTGTTGAGCTATTTTCCCACACCCAGGAACGCCCCGAACATCCAGCCTTCCGTGCGATCCCAAAGCAGCACCTTGTACCAGATAGCCGTTTGCCCGGCGATGGTCTGGGGCTTTTTGGTTTGATCCAGAATCCGAACTGGCGTGCCTTTGTCCAATTGGGTGATGATTGCACCGTCGATCGCCGGGCTCTCACGCAGGTTCACATGATCTTCGGTGATCGTGCCGCCCCTGCCGTGGTAGTCGAGTTTGATCTCGGGAAAAGGACCGATACGGTACAGTCGGGTTTCTTTATGGGCGTAGTCGCCCCGAAGTTGATAAAGGTAGCCATCGGGGGCGGGGAAAAATTCAGAAAGTGTTACATCAGTAACCAAATGGTCAAAAAACTGCTTTTCAACAAGCGACTGCCCTTGGCTGTCTAAGATGTTAACATTGTATTGATTTGCAAACCAGTAGTTTCCGTTAGCCAGGGCGGCGGGGCGTGTCAAATTTCCCATATTCTGAGTCCATTTCCCCGCCCCCCTATCGGAAAAAAACTGCCCTGCTGATTTTCCATCTACAGATACAAGTTGGTTTTCATCCAAAATAATATTACCAGTGACTTTGTAGCGTGTGTTCGCTGGATCGGCTAAGAGTGCCCGCACCTGTGTGTCATCCAAGTAGGTCTGCGGTTCATCTTTGGTTGTCGCCAAACCTCGAATCCCAAAATAACTGGCTTTTTCGGGCGGGTAGCTTTGTGCTACATTTTGAAAAATCAACACGTCCTTGTACTGGAAGAGGAAGACGTATTGCTGGGTCGATTCTACGAAAGATTTGAGTGTCAGATCTACATTTTTGTGCGTGCCTAATGGAAAAGAAACCCACTCGATTCCTCCTGTAATCTGCGCTCCACCACCGGCGTCCCACAGAAGTAGTCCATCGTAAGTTGGAGTAAGGTTATAGCCCCGATCGTGAAACAAGGCCTGATTTTTTGTTGGTTGCCAATGCGAGTCATAAAAAACAACACGTTTATTAACTCCATCGAGAATAGCTTTTGTATGGGTGTCGACCATAAGTGCCGAGCTGAATATTGAACCGTCAGGATCACCTTTAAGGCTTTGCAAACCTAACTCGTTGAGATCAGAACCCATCGGAAAGCTCTTCACTAACTCAAACGACTGACCCCAAAGCGGTCCGCTAAGAAAGAAGACAATCAAAGCGCGAAAAAAAATTGTCATTTCAACCTCGCAATAATCCAAGCTGCACCGTTGATCAGATTGGCAAGTGTTCGCTTATTCGTCACTGAACTGATGGATAAGGCAGACCAATGCGTTGACTCGATGAGCTGAATCCCGCTGATAGTTCCCGTCTCATCGTTCGACAAAACGTATCCAATATGTGAATCAGAATACTCCATCACATCACCGGGTACGGCGAATTGAAGTTTTTCAGGAATTATTGCTGGATTGCTTTCAAACGTCCCGGTAATCACATCCACATCACTAACCCCATCCACATTATCTGGGTAATCTTGATGAAAGGGCAACATCGACAGCGCCTTCTGGGCCTGCAGGAAAAGCCATTAGACCGTTTGTCTTGGGACGGAAAAATTGGTTGTTCCATGGGAATGAAGAAGCCGCCGAGGCCTCCTGCCGAATCTTTACTTTAATTGAGACCGCTAAAGTCAATGGGCTTGAACCCTATGCCTATCTCAATCATGTTCTACAGGCATTACCGATTGTCGAGTCCCAAAAAAATTGGGCCTCGCTCCTTCCCTGGAATTTGTCATCCCTAGGTAAAAATTGCCGCTTACGGAAAATGAAACCTGCGAGGGTGAAATTTAGTCGGGCAATTAGGGTCTGAGAAAGTTGTTCGAATCGTTTTATACCCTCTTGTCGAACCTTTAAGGCCCATTTCTCGCATCAAACGCTCCGTATTGCCACCCATGGCGATGGATAATCCTGGTCCTGAACCAACCGAACGGCTCGTTCTCGTTCTTCTGGTGAAGACCTGGTTGCTTTTCCCATGACCTCATCCTCTCAGGTTTTTAGGTCTCCGGCAAACCCGGGGCGATTCATCCTGGCGTGGCCGATCTTGATATCTTCTTGACAGATATATCTGCTTAATACATACTGCGGATCATGATCCAATCGTTTGGTGATTCTGAAACAGAAGGCATCTTCCAGCAGAGGAGATCCAAGCGGTTACCACCAGATATACAGAAGAGAGCTTTGGTGAAGTTGCTCTTGATTGACTCCGCAACAACGGAAGAAGACTTAAGAATTCCACCATCGAACCATTTTGAGCACCTAAAAGGTAACTTGAGCGGGCTTTGTTCAATTCGAATTAATGGCCAATGGCGGGTTCAGTTTCGGTTTCTGAACGGTGAAGCTTTTGATGTCTCGATTGTCGACTACCACTAAAGGGGGCAAGTTCTATGGACAATGACATGATCGAAACTCCGAAGATCGGAGAAATCTTGAAAGAAGAATTCCTCGATCCTCTTGGGATTACCCCATATCGACTTTCAAAAGAGCTGAACGTCTCGACTAGCTCGATCCTTGACCTTATTCATAACAAGCGTAAGGTTTCCGTAGAAATGGCGTTGCGCCTCTCCAAGTTTTTCGGGAATTCCCACAAGTTCTGGTTAAATCTCCAAGCAGAGCTAGATGTGCGTGAGACAAGGTTAAAACTCGAGAAAGAAATCGAGAAGATCCACCAATACATTGTAACCGTCAGTTTAAACCAGTGTCACGTTCCAGGGAAGCAGTGACCCCCAATCGGCGCTTTGTTCAACGAGAGGAAGCTGATGCAGGATATACCGCAGGTAAGCATAGGGTTCCTTGCCGTTGAGTTTGGCCGTTTCAATCAAGCCGCAGGCGTTTTCAGCCGCATTATTATCAGGAGTAATCTCTTCGTGCTCCAAAAAGCGAACAAGAGTAACCCACTGGTTGAGGCGATATTTTGCCAGATGATCTTCCAATAAAGTTTTTCGATGAGCCACGAATTCCTTCGGAGTTAAAGATTGTTTTTCAGCATTCGACC
>JABEVK010000124.1 GCA_013044245.1 Spirochaetales bacterium
GTGTCAGGGTAGCCATTACCGTGCACCAACTTCAGAGCAGGATTTTGTTCCGCTAAAGTTACGGTATAAATGCCCTGCTTATGCTCTACCGAAGAAAACCTAAAAAAATGGAGGTGAAGGTTACCCGAAGAAACCGTCCAACACTCGCCTTCGTGACGAAACACCGGGTGTTGCGACCGCCCAGTCCAGGACCGTTGACCCTCTTGAAAGACTCGGTCTTTCAAAAAGCCATACAAAGGCAAACATACATGGACCTGCCATCCCAACTCCGTTAAGGCCCGTGCCATATCGTGGACAACGTCTTTAACTCCGCCGGCCGACGCCCACCCTTCATATTCCCGGGCTACTAGCCAGATACTTGAAGCATTTTCAGGCATATAACCATGCTTTCCAGAAGGAAGCCCAAAATTCTTCGGTAGCTAAGATCAGGATAAGAACGGCAACACCTTTATGTGAATGAGCTTTGTCCCTGACGACGGCCCAATTGAGTAAGGTCCCTAAACCAAACCAAGAGGTCATCCTGAGCATCGCATACAGACCCCACATGGAATCCTCTTGAAACCCTTGAAAAGCTCCCAAAACTAAAAGGTACGACAAGAGCGACGAGAGAACCAGGGCGGTGACCCCTGCTCGCCATAACCATTCGTCAACTTTCCAGCGCATAGGACTCCCGAATGACAAAGGTTCCTTTGTCGAGCAATTTCAAAAGACGTCCCAGCACCGTTTCGATGGGTTCGGTGAGGTTTTCCCAATGATAGGGCATGGAAAGCACTGCCTTGAGGCCGGGAATTTGTCGCGAAGTCAACCGTTCAAGCTGAGTGGATAATCCTAGAAGATGCTCGATCCCTTCATCAAGCAAACCTTGTGCTTCAGCGTCTTTTTTTTCTAAAAACTGATTCAACGCTTTGGGTGAAGACGCAGGGTTTGAGGCCTCGTACTTTAGCCGCTGAAACTCTTTACCATCGGCGGTATCGGTATGCCAAGAGCGGTCAAAGCGCAAAATCTTTTCATTGAGTGCCAGCAAAAGTTCCATTTTGGAATTCACAGCCTGAAATACTGTTTTGGCACCAGGTCCCAAATACTTCCCCAAGCTCTGAAGGAACGGTGCAAGTTTTTTTTGTCCGTACAGAGCAACAAAACCGTACAAGTAGGCCAAGGTTTGCGGAAAGCGAAACAAATGGGGACGACTCCCAACCGGGGCTAAGCCGGGAATATAAAATTCTAAAAAGTTTTCCTGCGGTGAAGAAAATAAAAATGTCCTTTCGGCATCGAGAATTCGTTCCCGCAAGGGCAAAATGGAGGCCGATAATTCTTCTTCAAACCGAAGGCGCAAAATACTTCCATAAAATTCATACAAAGAAAATTGCGGCACATAGAACTGCAACGCATAATAGGGGTTGTCAAAACAGCATTCCAAAAGATCCTTCCAGGGCAAGTCTTCATAAAGATGCCGAGCATTTTCCCTCAAAATTTTTAAAGACGACCAAGAAGCTTCGGCAGTTGGAGTTTCGTCATTTTGGGGTAAGCGCTTTTCCGTTTCTTGAAAAAGGCTAAACAGGTCGTCGCTGAGGTGGGATATCTTATTGGCCAAGTACAAACCGTAAAACAGTCGCTCAAGGTAAGGACCCACTTTACGTGCCGGAGCATCTTGAAAGCCCGGATATTTAGTTACAACAGTACCCGTAAGTTCATGTCCAAAGAGATCAAACAGATTCGCGTAGGGGTAATTGACCACAGAGCGCAATAAGTACAACGGTTGAACAATTTGTTTAACACTATCAAGTGATGCTTCGTTTAAGGTTTTCAGGTAGGCATCTAACCGTGAGCGCATGTTTAGGGCAAGAATCGGCGGCCGTGGGTCTTGTCTGTAGAGAGTCTCCATTTCCCCCAAGGGAAATAAATCCGTCAGCTTGTGAGGAGCTTTGGGGTTCAGCTGTTCGATTAAGCTGAGGATGCCATTTTCTAGGGTGAGCTTTTGCAGAAAAAGATGCTCGACGTAGGGTTTGACGAGAAGGGTGTCTGCCCACAGGTCGTAGAGTCGTCGGGCAAAAGGTCCTTTGAGAACTTTTCGTGAGGGCTCCCAGTCAGACGGTAAACTTTCGCGAACTTTTGCTAATGACTCCCTTAGTTGGTATTTTCTAAAAACTTCCAGCTTGGTTGAGCCGGTAAAGAGGGCCATCAATGCGAACAGCAAGCGGCTCCAAAATGAAACACGCTGTAAATCTCGTTCCAATTTGTGACGAAGCTCGCCTTCGTGGTCAGAGGGTGCGACAATGGCATCAGCATCTTTGACCGACAAGTTTAAGCTGGCCTGAATTTTTGCTAAGAGTTCGCGCTTTTCCTCTACCGTTAGACCGTCAGCAAGATTTTCAAAACCCGAACTCATGGCACCACCTGAGACTGCGGAAGTTCCTTTTCTCGAGTCATGATCATAAAACGTCCCTTTGTCACCGTCAAAGTCGCTTCGCCTTCCACCCTATTGCTTAAACTATACCACTGTGAAAAATCCACCGCATCCAAGGGCCACTGTAATCCCGAAGAGACTATCGAGCCTGTCTGTTCTACACAAAATACTGAAAGCGTCCCAGGCCCTACGACCAAGTTTTGCGGTGCGGCAAGCAGATCGATACGCTCATGCGCTGTTATCCAGGTAGTGATTTGTGGAGTTTGACGAACCAAAGACAAATTCGCCAACCAATGATCCATCCTTCCCCCGCCCCCTCCTAAAAGGATGAGACTTTCAGCTCCCCTTTGCAAGGCCAGACGCACCGCGGCTTCGGTGTCCGACAGGTCTTTATCCCGAGGCAAAAGTGTAAGTTTGCTGGGCTCTAAATCAAGGGGGCGACGAAGCGAATCCCCGTCACCAATCCAGGCATCCAAAGTGATGCCCCAGGCCTGAGCGTTTTGGGCACCGCTATCGGCGGCGATATGGAAAGCGATCTGGTCAAAACCTCTCTGCCCAAGGATTTCGTGAGTCAACTGCTGATCGGGGGCTTCTCCCCCTGTCCAGATTGCGGCTTTCATAAAAAAAAGATAAACTGAACTTGAAAAGAGGAAAACCCCGCGCCCATGTTTCAGGATTTTCTTTCAGCCTTTCAAGGCTTTGCCCAAACGTTTACCCGTTCAGGAAAAAAGGTTTATCTGGTAGGGGGTGCTGTGCGCAACCGTCTGTTAGGGTACCCCGCCGGAGACTTTGATTTCACCACGAATGCCACTCCTCAAGAAGTTATAAAGCTCTTTCCTCGTGTTCTTCCCACAGGGATTCAACACGGAACGGTAACCGTTCTGTACCAAAGCCAACCTTTAGAAGTCACAACGTTTCGTGTCGATGGCAAGTATTCAAACGCCCGCCACCCGGACCAAGTCTCATACACCGGGTCACTCGAGGAGGATCTTCTTCGACGAGACTTTACGATCAATGCTCTCGCTCTTGACCTTGACTCAGGTGAGCTAATCGATATTACCGGGGGCCGGTTCGATTTGGAGCAAAAAGTTCTTCGGGCTATCGGTCAAGCGGAAACCCGGTTTCGAGAAGATGCTCTTAGGATGCTTCGTCTGTTTCGTTTTTCCTCCCAATTAGGGTTTACGATTGAACCCCAGACACTGGCTGCCGTGAGACTTTGCCGCGAAGACCTCGGAAAGCTCTCACGAGAAAGGGTACGTGATGAAGTTGTAAAAACCCTTTTAGCCCCCTTTCCGGCGCGCGGCTGGGGTGCATGGCAAAAGGAAAACTTATTGCCTTGGATCTTTCCATCCCTTCAAAAGGCTGAATTTTCTTCCGCGGTACTTGGGCAAGTTGAGGTTTTACCACCCCATCTCCGGTTGGCGTTTTTACGCAGTGTTTTTCTTTTAGACGAAGGCCGTTTACGGGCACCCTTTCTGGACTGGGACGCAGAGCTTCGTGCTTTATGTTTTTCGAATCAGGATCGAGCAACGCAAGTCAAGATGCTTACGCTAATAGCAGAGGCGACACACGAGGCTGACACAGAAGTCACGGTCAAAAAGGCACTTTTTCACTGGGGCAATCGGATACTTCCTGCGAACTTCGACCAAGTTTGGCAAGCCTTGGCTCAGGTCTTTCCCCATAAAGCGGATCAATGGCAAGCCTGGGGACAAGCACTCAACCGAATTGTCGCAAGCGACGACCCACTCTTTCTTAAAGATTTGGCAATTTCGGGTAATGAACTTATCGAACTGGGCCTATCACCCGGCCCAACTATCGGCAAGGTACTTTCTCAATTATTGACAGCAGTTTGGGAAAATCCCTCGTTGAACAAAAATCAAACGTTACGACAATTATGTCAAACCCTCTGAGAAACAGTAAGCATTTTGGTGAGGTGTCGCTTTTGGTTGAGGACTCGCTTGGGGTTAACTATTGCCATCGGGAAAGGGCTTTTCAAGCTTTTCGTTTTTTTCGGGGTTCAGTTGAGCCTGGAGTTTAGCAAAAGCTTCACCGGCCGCTATCTGTTCGGCTTCTTTTTTATTCTTTCCACTGCCGACACCCATGCTGACGTTATTGACATGCACTTCCATAAAAAAAGTTTTATCATGGTCAGGCCCCGTTTTGTCGACCAACACATAGCGCGGGTAGGTTTTGTAAGTCTTTTGCACTAATTCTTGCAAAAGAGTTTTATAGTCTTTCTTGTGGCGGTCTTCTAAGACGCGATTTATTTCAGGAACTAAAAGTTTAAGAATGAACTTTTGCGTCTCTTCAAAGCCGGTATCTAAGTACAAGGCGCCAAAAACTGCTTCAAGGCAATCGGCAAGCAGGCCTTTTTTTAGCCTCCCTCCAGAGTTTTCTTCCCCTCGGCCGATTAACAAACAATCATGGATATTGAGCCGTCGGGCTACATCAGAAAGGATGTCTTCAGAGACAACAAACGACTTGATTCGTGCCAACTCACCTTCTGGCCGGTCAGTAAGAACGTAATACAGATAAGCGCTAACCACCAGCCCTAAAACCGAATCACCGAGAAACTCAAGGCGTTCATTATTCTCAAGGACGCCGGGCACCTCATTCGCATAGGAACGATGGGAAAACGCTTGATTTAGAAGTTCATGATGATTAAAACGCACCCCGGCGGAGCGTTCGAACTCTTTAAGAACTTTCCTTCTCTCTGAGGGCATATCAGAAGAAGGAAAGCTCTTCGTCTTTCCAAAGATATCCACGCTCTTACTTTTGCTGAGTCCTCAAGTAAGCCAGCACATCGCCAACTTTCTCGAACTCGCTCGCCTTATCTTCAGGAATGGTAATGCCCATTTCTTCTTCGATAGCGTAGAGAAGTTCATAAGTGTCCAAACTGTCAGCATTCAGATCTTCCCGAATTTTGCTTTCGGGCAGAACTTTTGCCTCTTCCACTTCAAGTTTCTCAACAATAATTTTCTTGAGCTTCTCAAACAACTCGTCCACTTGTCACTCCTTTGGTGAAATTTATTCTTAAGCTTTCTGAATTAAAGTTTTCAGACTAACCTTAAGCCATCGTCTCAGGTTCAAGAACCTGTTTTTGACGGTAAAATCCGCATTTCGGACAGACACGATGCAAAAGTACCTGGTTGCCGCAGTTGCTGCATGTCGCCAAATTGGGGACAGTCATCTTCATATTGGCCGACCGACGTCTTCTGGTTCGTGTCTTGGAAGTATTAAATTTGGGTACTGCCATGAACCTATCCTTCAAAAAAAATCTTGGAAAGAATAATGGCTTTTCTTCACGATGTCAATACTTGGTAGGCGAAGGCCAGGTTGGTACCACTAACTGAGAGTTCCCGAGGCCACCCTTCCCTTAAGAGCCTTTTCGACCACAGGAGGAACCATGGTTGAGACATCACAGCCTAAAAGGACAAGCTCTTTGATCGCCGACGATCTTAAGACAAAATACCTCGGGTCAGTGGGCATCAGAAAAGTCTCAATACGAGGGTTGATTCCGCGATTCACCATAGAAAGCTCAAATTCATAGCCAAAATCGGTAAACGCCCTCACCCCGCGAATCAAGGTATTAATCCCTTTCTCTTCGGCAAAATCAACAATGAGTTTATCCCATTGATGGACTTCGACATTACTAAGATGCCCTACTGTCTCTTTGAGAAAGGCCACCCTTTCATCTGCCGAAAACAAGGTTTTCTTTTGATGATTGATCGAAACAACCACCAAGAGTCGCTCAAGAATCCGACTAGCCCTCTCAATCAAGTTAAGATGTCCATTGGTAAGCGGGTCAAAGGTACCAGGAAAAATCGCTTGCATAGGCTTAAACGTAGCTCTTACAGGAAAGATGGTCAAGAAATTGGTTTTCATTGGCGGAATGTTTTGACAATGATGCGGAATGTTTTGA
>JABEVK010000125.1 GCA_013044245.1 Spirochaetales bacterium
GGTGGTCAACGTCCTTGGGGCGGCCGTACCCAGCAGGGTGGTGGGACCGCTGGACCGCCGCGCCCTTACGATAATCGTGGGGGGCAGGGTCAACAAAGTCGTCCGTGGGGCGATAGGCCTCAAGGTGATCGTAATCAGCAAGGTGGGCAGCGTCCTTGGGGTGATCGTTCTGGTGGCCCAGCAGGGTCACGTCCGGGAATGGGCACTCGACCTGGCGCTCCATCCGGACGTCCTGGTTTTGGTCCTCGCCCTGGTGGTGGGCGGCCAGCTCCTGCACCCGTTACAGAAGTAGCTAAGAAGATAGAGCCTAAGAAATTCCGTTCTAAAAAAGAAAAGGCTTATAATAAAGAAAAAGAAGAGCTGTTTGAAAAGGCTCTTCAGCAGTCAAAGAAACAGGCTAATCGTGCGAATCCTATTCCGAAAGAAATCGAAATCATGGAAGTGATTACGGTGGCGGAGATGGCTCGCAAGATGAACCTTAAGGCGTCAGATTTGATTTCAAAACTGATGTCAATGGGCATGTTGGTTACGATTAACGAACAGATAGATGCTGAAACAGCAACAATTCTTGCTTCTGAATACGGAACGACTGTAAAAATCGTCTCACTGTATGATGAGACACTAATAGAAACAGAAGTTGATAAGCCCGAAGATTTAGAGCATCGAGCTCCTATTGTTACTATCATGGGTCACGTTGACCATGGTAAAACCAAACTTCTTGATGCGATCCGCACAACGGATGTTGCCGGTGGTGAGCATGGGGGGATTACTCAACATATTGGTGCTTATCAAGTACATACGCCCCATGGGGATATAACCTTCTTGGATACCCCCGGCCATGAGGCTTTCACCCTAATGCGCGCTCGTGGTGCTCAGGTGACAGATATTGTGGTGTTGGTCGTCGCGGCAAATGATGGTGTGATGCCTCAAACTATCGAGGCTATCACCCACGCCAAGGACGCAAAGGTTCCTATTATTGTAGCAATCAACAAAGTTGATCTCCCAGAAGCGAATCCGGATCGTGTTCGTCAACAGTTATCTGAATACGGTTTGATCCCTGAGAATTGGGGTGGTCAGACGATGTACTGCGAGATTTCGGCGCTCAAGAAAATTGGTCTTGATCATCTTCTGGACACCATTCTTTTGCAGGCTGAAGTTTTGGAACTTCGTGCTAGTAAAATTCGTCGAGCAGAAGGTAAGGTCATAGAGTCACGCATCGATCAAGGGCGTGGTGTAGTTGCTTCTGTTTTAGTACAAAAGGGAATTTTGCGCGTCGGTGACTACTTTATCGGTGGTGTGTTTTCAGGAAAAATCCGAGCACTATTTGATGACCACGAAAAGCCCATTAAAGAAGCTTATCCTTCGACGCCCGTTGAAGTCTTAGGTTTTGACGGTATTCCCGATGCCGGTGACCCGTTCCAAGTAACAGAGACGGAACGTGAAGCTCGAGAAATTGCTGAGAAGCGCCAAGAGCTTCATAAAGTTGAAGTTGCTAAGAACGTTAAAAAGATTACTTTGGCAAACTTGTATACCACCATCCAAGACGGGGCTGTGCAAGAGTTGAAGGTTATTATTAAGGGTGACGTTCATGGTTCAGTTGAGGCTCTCAAAATCTCACTTGAAAAACTGTCAACACCAGAAGTTCGGTTGAATTGCATCCAAGCTACAGCTGGTGCCATTATCGAAAGCGATGTGTACTTAGCAGCGGCTTCTGATGCCATTATCATCGGCTTTCATGTTAGACCTACCGCAAAAGCGCAGGTTTTGGCTGAACGAGAACGAGTAGAAATTCGTAAATACAATATTATCTACGATGCCGTAGAGGATATTCGTCAGGCAATGGAAGGAATGTTGGCCCCTGAACTTCGTGAAGAAGTTATTGGGCAAGCCGAAGTTCGTGATTCCTTTAAAGTTCCCAAAATCGGCTTAATCGCTGGCTGTATGGTTACTCAGGGTAAAGTGAAACGTGGTGTGAATGTTAATGTTATCCGTGAAGGTATTCAGGTTTACAGTGGAAAACTTAGTTCACTTCGTCGGTTTAAGGATGATGCTCGCGAGGTAGCTGAGGGCTATGAATGTGGTATCGGAATCGAAAATTTCCAAGATATTCATGTTGGTGATATTTTCGAGTTCATCGAAATCATTAAGGTTGCTAAGAAACTTGGTGATTCCCGAGCTTAAATCATGAATGAAATCAGAAAGCGAAAGGTAGAAAGTCTCCTCCAGGCAAAACTGGCGGAGATGATTCTCCTTCAAGACATCAAAGATCCTCGTATCAACTCGTTTATTTGTGTCAATCGCGTTGATGTCTCAAATGATCTTTCCTATGGTAAAGTTTATATTGGTTCTTTTCAAAGAGATTCTACGCTCGAGAAAGCGGTTGAGGCTTTGAATCACGCAGTCGGTTATATTCATGGGGTTTTAGGAAAAAAGCTTCCTTTAAGATCCGTTCCTCATTTAACCTTTCTTGTTGACCATTCGATCGAAGATGCGATGTCGTTAAATAGAAAAATTGATGAAATCAATGCCCAATGAAAAAAATCATCAGTTTATTCTTTATCATAAGCCAGTAGGTGTCACCTCTTTTCAAGCGTTGTCGCCCTTAAAAAGGACTTGGGGAAAGAAGCTTGGGCATACAGGAACTTTGGATCAATTTGCTCACGGTCTGTTAGGAGTGCTTACAGGAAACCTTACGAAATTGGTTCCTCTGTTGACTGGCTTAGATAAAATTTATGAAGCTGTAGTAGAATTTGGCCGTCAAACTGATACTTTGGATCCCGAAGGGGCAGTAATTTGTCAGGGAAGGGTGCCAGTTCTCGAAGAACTTCAAGAAAGTTTAACCAAATTTCACGGAGAGCTTTGGCAAATTCCACCGGAATACTCCGCTGTTCATGTAAATGGCAAACGGGCTTCCCAATTAGCTCGCGCCGGTGCCAGCGTGGATTTGGAAGCAAGAAAAATTGAAATATTTGACCTAAAATTGCTCGATTGGAATCCACCTTTTGCTAAGATTCGAGTTCATTGTTCAAAAGGAACATATATCCGCGCCATAGCGCGTGATTGGGCTATTTCGATGGGAACTTGTGGGATGTTAACCTCGTTATTTCGTCAGCAAGTGGGACCTTTTCAGTGTCCGGAACATCAAGAAATTTTGAGCCCACGTCAGCTTTTTCAAAGTTTAAATATTCCCGTATACACCACAGAACAGCCTGAACAAGCCAGATTTGGACGACCTCCGAGCCTTTGGGGAAGTTGGGCACCTGTGCCGCAATTGGCACTCATGGACACTGATGACAACTTGGTTGCGGTTTTAAAATGGGATGGTGATTGGCAATATCACTTCGTTTGTGCGTAATGAAATTAACGGCATGGTCTGAACGTATAAACAATCGGTTATTCTCTTCCGACCCCCACAATGCTACTATTGGTGTTTTTGATGGGATTCATCTCGGGCATCAGAGACTCTTACGCCGTCTTGCAGAATATGGTGAAAAATCTCTTGTGGTCACGTTTCGTAACAATCCGAAAGAGGTTTTACGACCAGAGCTTTTTGGTGGTCATCTTATTTCTTGGGATGAAAAACTCCGTTGGCTTGAAACTTTGGGAGTTGATGAGGTTCTTTGGATTGACTTTTCGCCTGAATTTGCTACAATGACCGCGGAAGAGTTTTTAGAAACGCTTCAAGAGCTATATTTCCTAAGAAATATGGTATTGGGTTGGAATTTTCGTTTAGGCCGTCATCCCGGTTTGGGAGTTGATGAACTAAAGCGATTATTTAAAAAGGGGTCAATAGAAGTTATTGAGCCAGTTTTTTATCAACAGGTACCAGTATCCAGTTCTGAAGTTCGTAAAGCTGTTCATAGTGGGCATCTGCCTTTAGCCGCGCGTCTTTTGGGAAGGCCCTACCGTTTAGAGGTACCAGAGGTAGAGTATCATTCAGGGGGGTTTTGGGCGCCCCGGAAAGCCTGGAATCAAGTTCTTCCCAAGCCAGGAAAGTATCCGATTTTTGCGGGCCAGAAATCGGTGTTAACAGTAGAAAAGGACGGGTTGTTCTGGGAGTCTCCCCCGGACACCGTTGCAAAAGAAATTATATTTGAGGAGTAGGAGTACAAAATGGCTTTAAACAAGGAAGATAAGGCTAAAATTGTCGCCGAGTTCGGCGGAAACGTTGGAAATACAGGTTCGACCGAAGTACAGGTGGCCTTATTGACAGCGCGAATCAATTATTTAACCGAGCATTTTAAAGTTGCTAAAAAAGACCACAACTCACGCCGCGGTCTGCTACTATTAGTAGGTCAACGTCGTCGGCTTTTAAGGTACCTCCAGAACAATAACCTGGAAGGCTATCGCGCGCTTATTGCTAAGCTCGGACTAAGAAAATAACGAGGCTTTTATGCACCAAGTCCGTATGAAAATCGGCCAAGAAGAGTTAGTTCTCGAAACGGGTCGAATGGCCAAACAGGCAAATGGCGCAGTTTATGCGACCTATGGAGGTTCGGCAGTCCTGGCGACTGTTTGTTGTGCCTCCAGCCCTACTGAAGGATTAGATTTCGTTCCTTTGTCTGTTGAGTACAATGAAAAATATTACGCCGCCGGAAAAATCCCCGGCGGCTTCCTTAAGCGAGAAGGGCGTCCTAAAGACAAGGAAATCCTGGTTTCCCGTTTAATCGACCGCCCTATTCGACCGCTGTTTGATAAAAAATTCGCTCGGGAAATTCAGATTGTTCCTACCACAGTCTCTACCGATCAAATTAATCCCCCCGATGTGCTGGGCATGATAGCCGCTTTCGCGGCGGTGTCGATTTCTGACATTCCCTTTGCAGGCCCCGTGGGTGCAGTCCGGATTGCTAACGTTCGTGGCGAGCTTGTGGTAAACCCCACGTTTGATCAGATTGAAGCGTCTGATCTGGAAATCGTTGTGGCGGGAACAGAAGAAGGCATCACCATGGTCGAAGGTGGCGCTCAAGAAGTTCCTGAATCCTTACTTGTTTCCGCGATTGAAATGGCGGAAGGGTACATTAAGGAACTCTGCCGCATTCAGAAAGAATTAGTCGCCATGGCAGGAAAGGGTAAATTACCACTACCGGTTTTTGAGGAAAAGAAACTTTCTCAAGAAAAAGTTGTTTGGGATTTTGCTTATCCGAAAATGGAAGTTGCTTGTTTTGTTAAGGGCAAATTTGCTCGTGTCGATGCGATAAAAGCCGTTAGATCAGAAGTAATTGAGCATTTTAAAGGCTCTCTCGCTGACGAAGAGCTTGGGCTTATTCCTTCGTTGATTGATGACATGGAACGCCATATTCTTCGGGAAAGTATCTTAGCCAAAGAATTACGTTGCGACGGCCGTAATACCCGTCAGATTCGTCCGATTACTTGTGAGATTGACCTTTTGCCAAGAACTCATGGTTCTGCTTTATTTACACGAGGAGAAACTCAGGCTTTAGCGATTTCGACCTTGGGGACTGTATTTGATGAGCAGATCATGGATGATATTGACGGCGACAAGCGTGCCACATTCATGTTGCACTATAATTTTCCGCCGTTCTCAGTTGGTGAAACAGGTCGTTTGTCCACTGGTCGTCGTGAAATCGGCCATGGGCATTTAGCACAACGATCTTTACAGAATGTTCTGCCAAAATATGATGAATTTCCCTACACGGTTCGTGTAGTGTCTGAAATTCTTGAGTCGAATGGCTCTTCGTCGATGGCGACGGTTTGCGGTGGTTCATTGTCGTTGCTGTCCGCTGGCGTGCCTATGAAACGTCCTGTGGCTGGCATTGCGATGGGATTAGTGACCGATGGAAATCGCTGGAAAGTGCTTTCGGATATCCTTGGTGAAGAGGATCATCTCGGTGACATGGACTTCAAAGTCGCAGGAACCGAAAAAGGTATTACTGGTTTCCAGATGGATATCAAAGTTTCGAACGTTACCCGCGAAATCATGACCCAGGCTTTGGAGCAAGCTCGTGAGGGCCGAATGCATATCCTTGGAATCATGAATAAGGTGATTGAAAAACCTGCTTCGAATATTTCTGTTTATGCCCCAAAAATCCTCAAAATGAAGATCGATCAAGATAAGATCGGTATGATCATCGGACCAGGTGGCAAAAACGTCAAAGCAATTTCGGAAGAAACTGGTGCTACGGTCAATATTGATAACGACGGCACGATCACCATCTACAGTAGAAACCGAGAAGGTGCTGAAATTGCCCAAGCGAAAATTAAAGGCATGGTAGAAGATCCAGAAGTGGGCAGTGTTTATTTAGGCACTGTAAAACGCATTATGGATTTTGGCGCGTTTATTGAAATACTTCCTGGTAAGGAAGGATTGTGCCACATTTCGAAACTATCAAAAGAGCGTGTTAATGCCGTGTCTGATATTCTGAAGGAAAATCAGCAAATCAAAGTTCGTCTTGTCGAAATTGATAAAATGGGCCGTTTGAATTTGAGTGTAGTCGATGCTCCCGAAGAAGAATGGTCAAAGAGAAGTGAGCGGCCCGCCCCTCGAAGATGAGCTCTTTGACAAGGGAATTGCTTGGCCGTCAAACGCTACGTTACGGTACTGAAATGCTCTGGGAAGTTCTGCCTGGTCACCAGGTGGCTTCCTTGGGCTTTTTTTATTCCGTTGGGTCTCGTGAAGATCCTGTGGGAAAAGAGGGCCTTGCCCATTTTGTGGAACATTTTCTCTTTAAGGGAACAAGGTCGTTTTCTGCGACGAATTTGACTCGTGAGATTGAACGACTGGGTGGTGAGATAAACGCCTATACTGATCGCACAGAAATGGGTTTTACTTGTACCGTTCCCGTGGCGTCTTGGGAAACAGCACTCATGGTTCTTATCGAGCTTTGTTGTTTTCCTACTTTTCCCCAGCAGGAATTTCAAAAAGAAAAAAATGTTATTCTTAGTGAGATTAAATCAGCCAATGAAGATCCGGAAGAGCTTTCGTATGACCTCTTCTTAAGTCAAATTCATCCTGGTCACCCTGAACTACACCCCGTTGGTGGGACAGTGTTTAGTGTCGAACAGCTGACTTTGGAAGACCTCTCGACCTGGAAATGGGAATTTCTACGGGATGATGCCTTGGTCTTTGCGTGGTCTGGAGATATAGATCCCGTGACGGTGGCCTCACGTTTTGAACTCCTCCGTGGAGTTCGGGAACAGACAGTAGCAAAACAACGTTCGCTTCCGGTTCTCAAACCTCGAACCTTTGTTAGTTACGAGAATTCTGACTTTCAGATGCTTCAAGTCATTTTAGGCTGGCATTACCTTCAAAAACCTGAGATTTCCACATCTTTGGCTTTACAGGTATTTAGTACCTTCTGGGCCGAAACTATGATTTCTCGCTTATTTCAAAATCTTAGGGAAAATTTAGGTCTTTGTTACGCCGTTGGAAGCCAGGTGTGGGAAACTGAGGGGCTCAGTGGCGTTCACACCTTTTTGTCGGCATCTCCCGAGCAGGCCAAGGAACTTTTGGTGGCGCTTCGCCTTCAGATTAAAGAACTTGAACATCCGCCCACGATACAAGAATGGGAGGATGCCAAGAATGCGCTAGCCGGTTCACTGCTGATTGCTTCCGAGCGTTCCGAAGCTCGAATGCTCAGGCTTTTTGCCCATTGGAACCGATGGCGGCATATCCCGCTTTGGGGCGAAACCTACCAGCAGATTCTTTCGCTGGAGCGTGAACCATTTTGGTCTACCTGGAAAAATGCTTGTCAGCTCGACCAGACGTCTTTGCTTTTATGGGGTAAAGGTGCTCAAAAAATCCTCAGAAAGGCTGGTTGGCCGTGAATAAGATTCTTGGACTCGGGGTTGGATTGATATTTGTATTCCTTTCCTGTGTCACCGCTCCTGCTATTCACGAGCATCCGGTGTGGGTTTCTACCCCTCACTCTTTTAGGGCGTCAGAAACTAAGCAAGACGCCAATAACGTTTTACCCCCTCAGAGTTTTGTCACAATCCCGTTTCATCTGGTTAACCTTGAGACGAACACGATCTATCATCCGCAAAAAAACTTACCCGCCAGTCGCTTCATGTCTCAACATTTTCTCGATTGGCAAAAGATTTTTTCAACGGGGGATTTAGGAAAAAAGATTGTTCTTTTGCAACACTTGGCAAATTTGTCGCATGATTTTCCCGAAAACTATTGGGCGGCTAAGTTTTTGTATGAGTTGTATTTTCAAGCCCATATTCCCCAAGAAGCGCAACGCTGGTTGAAAAAAGCTAAAGAAATCTATCCTAATTCTGAAGATTCCATTCTCTTGGCGTGGCTTCAGGCTTTTGAGCTTGATCTTGATTCTGAACAAATTAAAAAAAATTTTGACGAAGTTGATCCCCAGCAGTTATCCCCTTCAGGACGGATGCTTTACCGTATGGTTCGTCTTAAACTTAATTTTTACGAGCTTTCCCTGCCAGATATCGGGCTTGATCCTCATGTGTCCGATCTCGAAACTGATCAGGATGATTTATGGGTTGCTACTTGGGATGGCGGTTTAGCTCGATATTCCCTTCCGACACAAACTTGGAAAGTATTTTGGAAACCTCAAACTGAAGTTTCGCCGATTAAACAATTGTGTGTCACAAAATGGTTTATTTACGTTTTTCAAGACTCGGTGATGTCTCGTTACAGTAAGGTTACCGAAACCTGGCGAACGTTTCCGTATCCCGAAGGTTGGGGCGGGCTGAGGGTAGAATCTGTGATTCCCTTGGACGAACAAACTCTCCTGGTAGCGCATCTGGGTCAAGGACTTTGGGAATGGAAAGCAGGAGTATGGAATAACTTGTCTCAAGCTCTGCCAACCCCCTTTTTGACCGCACTTTCTCCGGCTAAACAGGGTGGGTGGTGGATTGGTACACAGGATAAGGGGGGGGGCTGGCTTTCAGAAAATTATCAAACCTTTATACCGTGGGCAAAAGGCCCTAAGGATGTTACCTTTATTCTGGATCATCAAGGATTTTTGTATACGGGGAGCTATGGTCAAGGGCTTTGGGTGGGCGAATCTAACAATTTAGTGCGTTTACCAGAGGCCCCTCGCTATGTCGTAAAAGGTTTACTTCAACCAGTTGTCTCAAAAAGTGACGCCAAAGGTTCGTCGGTTGTTCTCTGGGGGGGCACCTTAGATCACGGCAGTTTTCGTTGGGATGGCAGAACTTGGACGAGCTATTCCTCAGCTGAGGGCTTTCCTTTTACCGATGTTACGGCCCTTGCCAGGGAAGGTTCGTATGTATTGTGGGGGAGTATGAATGACGGGTTAGGAGCATGGCTTGACAGGTCGCCTTGAACGCTACGTCTTCCGAGAGGTCTTGTTTTCGTTTTCGGTCAGTTTTCTCTTCTTTTTTCTGGTTTTCTTTTTGAATCAGATCCTCTTGATGGGCGAGCAAATTCTTTCAAAAAAAGCTCCCTTTCAAGATGTTCTTTTACTAATGATTTTTTCTCTGCCAGCAGTCATTGCCTTAGCTGCACCCTTTGCGGCATTAGTCGGTGTGCTTTTGGCGATGGGCCGTTTATCGGGGGAACGAGAGGTTTTGGCCGCTCAGGCCTGTGGTGTACCGCCGGCTCGATTACTCTTCCCCAATATTTTGCTAGGACTTTTGTTTACGTTACTTTCGTTTGGGGCTAATGACGTTCTATTGCCCATAGGAACATTAAATTTTGGCAAAGTCTATCGCCATGTTCTTTTGTCGACCCCCGAACTAGAATTGGGGGCGTATGCTGTCAAAGCCTACAAAAACGCCTTAATTGTGACAGGTGCGGTAGACGCTCATGGGGTGCATAGTCTTTTGATCCTTGATAAGGATGCCTCAAACAACAGCCGCCTTTTAGCCGCCCAACAAGGTCAGGTGCGTGAGGACCCCGGCAAACCCGGTGTTTTAACCATCCACTTGCAAAATGTCACTGGGATTGTTCCTGACGAACATAACGATGCCGAATTTTCTACTTTTCAAGCCCGTTCCTTAGATTATAACATCATTCTGCAAGAGATGACGGGTGCGTTGCCAACCATTGGCCCCCGTGAAATGAGTAGTGTTGATTTGGCAGCAAAGATTCATCAGCGTGATTTACATATGAAGACTCTCTTGCAACAAGATCAAAATGAACTTCGTCGTGTCAATGATGAGATCGTACAAACCTATTGGCAGTCTGGCGACACAGACGTCGAAACGAAACTTAACGGCTTATGGAACACGCAACAGATTGATCGGGAGAAAGTTCGAGAAGATCGTCAAGACAAAACTCTTCAAAATTGGAAAACAGAATTTTATCAAAAGTTCTCAATTCCCCTAGCTTGCCTCTGTTTTATCTTTTTAGGATTTCCTTTAGCTTTATACCAACTGAACCGAGGCATCACTGCTGTTTTAGGAGCTGGTTTGTTTGTCGCTATTCTCTATTGGGCGAGCCTTTTAGGCGCGCGGTATGTAAGCTTGGAATTGAACTGGTGGCCTGAACTTGCCTTGTTTTTGCCCAACCTTCTCATCTTAGCCGGGGGAGCCTTTATGCTAGCGAGAATGCGTTCATGAGGATATTGACCAAATACCTCCTGAGCCAGTTTCTTCTTGTGGCGTTGTTGGCCTTAGCTTTTTTTGTTTTAAGCCTCAGTCTGGCCGATCTTTTGATGGACCTTAGTAAGTTCGCCTCCAATCCTGTTATGACCTTTCCTAAAATTGTTTGGCTGACGGTGCTCTATATTCCTCAAACGGTATCTTACGCCTTAGCGCCGTCACTTTTATTTGCGGTATCTTTTGCCCTGGGAACTATGTATGGCCATAACGAGCTGATCATGGTATTCAGCTCGGGTATCTCGCTTTTTCGCTTAACGGTACCTCTTTTTTTGGTGGGACTCTTCGCGAGTGTCTTTCTCTTCTTTTGGAATGATCGGGGAGTTATTCCTACGATGCGGGAAAAAAACACTCTGACGCGCGAAGCCTTGGGGCTTTCAAGCTTGAGTAATACTAATGTTGCCGTGCTGACAGATAAAGGAAAGGTTTTGATGAGCGCGGCTTTTTATGATGATGCTGCGAAACGGTTGTCTAATGTTGTGCTGGTCTTTCGACATGCCGATGGTAGCTTGGAGTCACGGCTGGATGCGGCCTGGGGAACCTGGAATGGAAAAACCTGGATCTTTCATAACGCTCAGCGATATGTGATCGATTCGGCTGGCAACGTAACAGAAACATCAGTAACAGAGTGGCAAAGTCCCGAAACCTCGGAGCCTCCTGTCAGTTTTCAACGAAAAACCCAAGATGTTGCTGAGATGACATTTAATCAAGCGGGTGATTTTGTCGCTTCGCTAAAACGAGGCGGTTTACCTTACCGGGGGGTAGAAACCGACTATCTGCAACGCCTTTCTTTTTCACTGGGACCGTTTGTGGTAATATGGATTTCTGCTGCCATCGGCGGAAGATTCCGGAAAAACATTCTGCTGATGAGTCTTTTAACAAGCTTGCTTGTTTCTTCAGCCTATATCATTCTGCAGATGATTTTCGGTCTTCTGGCCAAGACAGGGTATTTACCCCCTTGGTTAGGGGCGGGTTCCGGCGTTGTCGTTGGGGCTGCAGCCGGTCTGTACTTATTTTGGCACGCCAGAACGTAATGAAGGCGAGCTTGGACGAGGTTCTCTTTTGCTGACAATACAACATCAAGATGCTCATTCCGCGGCGCGAACAGCCGTGATGAATTTGCCCCATGGCCCAGTATCTCTGCCGACGTTTATGCCCGTGGGTACGAATGGCAGTGTAAAAGCTATGCATCATTCCGCTGTAGAGGCTATGGGAACAAAATTGATTTTGGCCAACACCTATCACCTGTATTTACGGCCTGGTCCCGAGGTCATAAAAGCGGGGGGAGGCCTGCATCGTTTTACCTCGTGGAAGCACAATTATTTAACCGATTCTGGGGGATTTCAGGTTTTTTCTTTAGCTCCGTTTCGAAAGATTTCACAAGAGGGAGTGCGCTTTCGTTCGCATATTGATGGGGCTTACCATCAACTGACCCCGGAAAAAGTTGTCGATCTCCAAGCCATTTTTGGTAGTGACATTTTGATGACGCTGGATGTTTGTAGTGCTCCTGAAGCTACTTATCAAGAAGCAGAAAAAGCGCTCGAAATTACCACACATTGGGCTCAACGTAGTGTTACCCGGTGGAAAGAGTATCGAGAGACGTATGACGGAAAACTTTTTGGGATTGTTCAGGGGCACTTTTACCAGGATTTGCGCCGACGCAGTGCTCAAGAAATTCTCGAACTTGATACACCTGGTGTGGCTATAGGAGGCCTTTCCGTGGGGGAGGCTCCCGAAGTCTTTGAAGAGCTCACTGCGTTTACTGCGGATTTGTTACCGCCTGAGAAGCCAAGGTACCTGATGGGGATTGGCACGCCAGATTATATTTTAACCGCGGTTGCCCACGGCATCGATATGTTTGATTGTGTCTATCCCACAAGAATCGCACGTAATGGTGCGGTCTTTACCCCGGACGGTTTGATCGACCTTAAAAAAAGTCGGTTTGAGAAAGATTTTCGTCCCATTCAAGAAGATTGCACCTGCCAAGCTTGTCAAAATTACAGTCGAGCTTTTTTAAGGCAAATGTTCAAATGCAACGAGATCTTGGGTCCCATGTTGGCCACGGAACACAACCTCTTATTCCTGCACACATTCTTAGAAAAGATCCGTGAGAGTATTCGCCGCGATCAATTTACGACCTTTCGACGGGAATTCTTAGATCGCTACCAGAGGGGAGGAGCATGAGCCAAAAACCTGCTACTGCTTCACGGTCTACACTCGTTCTCATGGCCGCTACTTCCTTATCGCGAATCTTAGGTTTTGTCCGGAATGCTGTGGTTGGGGCCTTGTTTGGTCAAACCTGGAAAGCCGATGTGTTAAACGCCGTGTTTAATATTCCTTTTAATTTACGAAAGTTGATGGCAGAAGGTGCTCTCTCGACAGCTTTTATACCGGTTTTGGCGCAGAGCATTGAAGAGGATCCGACACTACAAAAGTCAAAAGATTTAGCCCGTTCTATTTTGACATTTCAACTTTTGATTCTTACTCCCCTTATCCTTTTGGCAATTCTTTTTGCAGCACCAATCATCTCACTTTTAGCTCCGTTTTCAGTACCAGAAAAACAGCTTCTTGCTGTTCATCTTTTTCGTTGGTTTATTTTGTACTTAGTTTTAGTCAGTGTGGCTGCTGTTCTCATGGCTGTTTTGAACACTCATCATCATTTTGGCAGTCCGGCGGTCAGCCCTATTTTGTTCTCGATTAGTGTTATCGGATTTTTAATATGGCTGTATCCCACCATGAATGTGGATGCGCAAATACCAGGGGTCTTGATTGGCGGTTTAGCTCAGGTAATTTTTCAGGGCTTCTTTTTTAAGAAAATTGGTTACAGCTTCAAACCCAAAAGACACTTTTGGACACCTGAACTAAAAAAAACGATCAAGAATTGGTTGCCGGCGCTTTCGATAAGTGGCATTGCACTCATCTCTCAGCAGATTTCTATATCGCTAGCTGCCCTTTTGCCCGAAGGTAGTGTTTCTTCACTGATGAATGCGATTGTGTTTTGGCAACTTCCCAATGGTGTTCTTGCGGCCTCCATTGTCACTGTTTACTTTCCTCGGATGAGTCGACAGGTAGCTCAAAAAGACTGGGAGGGCGTGTCGCGATCAATGACCCAAGGCCTAGAGTTTCAAGCGCTGTTGCTTATTCCCGCGGGGTTTTTAATGGCTCTGTTTAGCGGACCCCTGATCAGTCTTGCCTTTCAACGGCAGAATTTTACTTTCGCCGATACCCAAGTGACTTCAAGCGTACTGTCGATCTTGTCTTGGGGCTTGTTCACCTCGGGGTTATTTAATTACCTTCAAAGGTTCTTTTTTTCGCAAGGGAATTTCCGTACTCCTTTCTGGGTAAATATCGTGTGGGCGTCAGTCGATCTGGTCGTGTCGGTTATCCTCATGAATACACCTTTGCACGTACTGGGACTTGCCTGGGGTACCGTGGTGAGTTTCTTCGTGAGCTCCGTTGTTATGTTGCTGTTGGCCTGGAAGACCTTGGATAAAAAACGTTTACAAGAGTATTTACTGTTTATTCTAAAAGTGATCCTTTCTTTACTTCCAGCATGGGGACTGTGGGTATTCTTGTACCATTTTACAGGTGTCTGGTGGAGCAAAGGACTAACTTTACTTTCTGTGGGAATCTTTGTCGGAGAAGGATTAGCGACGTTCGGCCTTATTCTCTTGGTGTTGATACTTTTGGGCATCCGTCCTTGGCGTATGCTGAGACGTAATCCTAAGGAGGAAAATCCTGCGTAAAATCATTAGACCTATCGTAAGTTTTTTGGTTGTCTTTACTTTTTTTAGCCCATCATTACTTTCTGCTACGGATTCTTTAACCCAGCATCGCCTGAATATTCTCGAGTACGGGTTAAATTCAGAAGTTCTTGATTTGGTGAAACAGCTCAACGAAGAACAAAACCGACAGTTTTTGCCGCAGCTTAAGACAGTCTTTGAACAGTCGCAAAATTTTGAAATTCGTCAAAATATTCTTAATCTTTTTTTAGACCTCAAAGACAAAACTCTTTTTGAAGATTGTCAAAACTTACTCAAAGCCCCGGAACAAATTCCCAATAGTTTATTGTTGACGGCAGTCTCGTACCTAACTCAACTTGATGACCAAAAATCGACACCGATATTTGTTGGGCTGATTAAGAACAAAAATAAAACACTCATGGTGGCTGCCATTCGTGCTTTGGGAACCTTGAAAGCAAAAAAAGAATTACCCCAACTTTTGGCCCTATTAAAAGATACGAATACCGATGATAACGTGAAGCCTGATATTTATTGGGCCTTGGGTAAAATTGGTGATCCCCGAGCGGTTGAAGCACTTAACGGCGCCTTTGATGATTCTGATTCTGACCCTTTGACACAACAAGTTGTGGTCAAAAGCTTAGGTGAAATCGGAGATCCTCGTTCTTGGAGTCGTATCGAGAAAGCCTTTCAATCTAACACGACCTCGCTCAAAGCAGCCGCTATCGAGGCGATGGGCTCGTATGTCAAAACTCACCCGGCGGTTAGTACGTATATCGAAGCTGGACTTCGAGACAGTCAGGCGCCAATTCGCCTCGCCGCTGCGGCCGGTGAAGCAAAATTAAAAGATGTTAGGTGGAAAAATCTTCTCGTCTATCGGCTGAAACATGATCCTGACCCTAGAGTACGGGCGGCCTGCGCTAAAGCGTTGGTAGAATTGCCAAGTTCCGATTGGCAACCAGTATTTCTTCAGATTCTCGATGACAGTTCTGCAGACTTTGTCGCTTGGAAAACAGTTCTCGATATTTCTCTCGGCAAGCGCTTCCACGGCTTAGATGCGGCTCTTGAAAAAATTATTCACAAAGAAAATCAGAGTCAGCTGGATACCTATTCTCCCTTGGTCGCTCAAGCACTTCTGGCCCATCAGTCAGTTGACAATCGGTTGCTATACGGTCTTTTGTTGCTGAACAGCAAAGCCTCAACAAGGATGTTGGCTTTGCGAGGCTTCGCCAGTCTTAAAGATAAAAATGAAGCTAGTGTCATTAAGAAGGTAGCCAATACTGATAACGATGCTATGGTCAGAGATTTAGCGAAGAGTATCCTCAAGAGCTGGAGCATCACCCCGTAAGAATTTATTCACTTCCTCTGTTTTTGAAGTCTTGGCTATGAAACGGAGGAAGAGAACTTTTTCGCCTTGAATATGAACAGCAATATCGGTATTCAAGCAGGATGTCGGCTCTGGTAATTCTGGGAAGTATTCTCGGGCGAGGGGATGAAAGAGCAATTCCTGACCGTCGTAGGATACTTCGGCAATTGTTTCAGACACAGGCACCAAAACAATTTTAAAATGCGCTTTGCCATTACCAACAGATTTTCGTTCCCCCGGTCGGAAGCGAAACCAGTTGGCAGGCTGGCGGGTGTTTTGAAAGAGAAAATCCGAAGTCCAAACCAACATGGCAAATTCCCGTGCAGGGCCCTCTTTGACGTCAAAAACCAACGAAGCAGGTGTTACACTTGGCGTAGGGATTGGCTCCACCCCGGATTTTTCACTTGGAATTTCAGGAGACGGAACTTGTTGTTTAGAAGAAGCCTGTTTTAAAAAAGCTGCATAACTGTTTTCGGATTTTTGCGAGGACGAAGATAACGTGCTCAAAAGAGCGGCTTGTTCTTGTTTTCTGGCTTGTTCCCTTGCCTCGGCGGCATTTTGAAATTGTTCTAGGGACGTGTCCGTTTGTTGTACGAGGTTTGCTACTGGTGGTTGTACCAAAGTTTTCGCGGTTTGTTGAACAAAAGGCTGTTCTGCCGTTTTTTCTAAAGGCTTAGCTTGCTCTTTCTGGCTTTCATTCTTCTTGCTTTCGGGTGTTTTGATAACTGAGGGTGAGACGTTAACTAGGGGCGGTGCTTTATTACTACCTGACGTTGTAGTTGCCGCTGATACGCCCACAGCTTCTTCTTGAACAGATATTTTGTTTTCAGTGGCTATTTTACTCTTTTCGTCGACATGCTGGTTGGCTAAATGTTTGCCACGTTCATAGCCTTTCTTTATCAAATGGAAAAGCGCAAAGATAAGTGCGCCTAAAAGTGCGAGACCGAAGACAATCCCAAATGGTAAAAACCAAATTTCCAAGCCTGGCATGTATTCAAAATGAATTGATGCCTCATTAGGATAGGCGCGTATTCCGTCATCAAACGTTAAATGAAACTTGCCGACTTGGGCGCCACTAGCGGGAGGTTTTGAGAACGATACCGGTACAGAAACCACTTTAGTTTCATGAGCAGCCAGGTTAATCGAGAGGTCGTGGTTCAGAAGGCTGATACCGTTACAGGTTACCGCTTTCAGATGCAAAATTACGGCAGAATCGGCAGGATTAACTGCTGTAAAACTCAAGGAAAAGTCTTTATTGATTTTTCCGAGATCTGAGGGAAATGTCAGGCGTGGGATTCCTAAGGTCTCATTAGAAAACCCAGGTTGAGATTGAAAAACATACGCAGGGACATTTTCTGCTTGAGCAGTTTTGGCCAAGTCAAGCGAAAGTGGTGCTGTTTTTTGGGGTGTTGTGGACGAGCCGTTTGACTGAGAAGAACCTTTGCCTTGGGAAGATGGTTTTGTGGTTGGGACGATGACAAAGCGAAGGTTCCATCCACGATTCCGAATTTCTGAAATAACATCAGCCATTTCTTTTTTTGCGGCCTCTGGACTGGCATGATCTTGCGTTGGAGCGTTGTACAACCCAGGGGTGAAGACAACAATGGTCTTTTCTTGATAACTGGGTAGGCCGGAAGCATATTGATAGACAAAACGCAATGCTAAAACAGGGTCGTCATACTTTCCCAGCGGCTGGAGTAAAAGCAATCGTCTGAGGATCGCTTCCATATCCTGCCGGTTTTCAATCTTTTGGGTGAGTTCGAGTTCCGGATGGTCTGAGAAGCTAATCAGATGAAAGATGTCGTGAAGCTTGAGGTGATCTTTCACGACATCCGGAAAATAACTTTGAATGACCGTATCATACTCATCGAACATGTATTGGGAAGTATCCATCAACACAATAAAATCGTGAGGCGCCGCTGAGGCCATGCTGGCTGTCAGCAGAAATAAGATAACGGTTAATTTTTTCATAGTTTAGAAATCCGCCACTTCAATAGTCTTTACTGTAAAATCATACTTTCGTTCATTGATTGTAAACTTGAGACTCTCGCCAACTTTGGCGCCCATCAACTTGTCGCCCAGAGGGGAAAGATAAGAAATGATGTTTTCTGTTGGCTTGCTTTCCCAGGGTCCCAGAATCGTAAAATGCTCTACCTTTTCGGCTTCATGGTCCTCAAGGGTAACTCGAGTACCAAAGGCAACTTTACTGGCATCAACTTCTTTTCTGTCAATGACTGTGGCAGAGCCTATTTCGGTTGTTAAGGTTGTCACCGCGGCATTTAGGAATGTTTGGCGTTCTTTGGCGGCATGATATTCCGCATTTTCTTTGAGGTCGCCTAATGCGCGCGCTTCTTCAATTTCCTTTGAGTTTTTCGGCACTTCAGTGTTGATAATTTGTTGTAGTTCTTGATTTTTGGCATTGAACATTTTTAATGTTGTCAGGATACCTTTTCGTGAAGAAACCACTTTGGCTGGAGTCGCATCCGAGAATGTAAAATGGGGAAAGCGTTTGGTGATCAACTCTTTGAC
>JABEVK010000126.1 GCA_013044245.1 Spirochaetales bacterium
CCGTTGGGCGCATCGAATGTAAACTCGCGGGAAAACATGGGTTCTGTGGAGGTAAGAGTTTGCCTGAAGTACTCGGCAACTTCGCGGTCAACAGGGAGATTCCAAATCGGCTTCTCGGAGGTTTCGACACTAGTCGACAGGCCCAAAAACCGTTCCGCCGCCTTGTTATGAAACAATACGTTGTTGTCTGACGATAGGACCACTAACCCCCCTGGAATGGACTGCAGGCTGGCCTCGTAAAGCTGATGCTCTGCGACAATGTCTTTTAACAGCTCACCCAGTTGGCCCTTGTCAAGACGAGGAAGTTTCTCGAGAGCCTTTTTAATAAAACGGCTCATTGGATTTGCCTCGTGCGGTAAAACAGCGTTTCAATCAATAACGATGCAGAAAGATTAAACTGGTCCCGCCTTGTGGAGATTTCTTGAATTAAGCGAAACATTCGGTCTGGTTCTCGAACGGGAGGCTGAGCCTTGGTCAGGGGTTTGACCAGGGCTTGCAGAAAGGCTGTAAAGTTGTCTTCTTCGGCCCAAAATTTTATCTGCTCATCAAAAGGGTAAACCGGTGAAGTCAACGATGTGTAGAAAGTCTCAGCCAAGGCTTCAAAACCACCTTGCTTATCGGTCTCGAACGCCTGAAAGTACGAAACTAGATCAGGGACTTCACCGCTTGGCACATGAAACAGAGTCGAAAGCACCTGCTGTTGTTCTGCAGATGTCCGTTCCACCAGACTTAGGGCGCGGACGCGAGAAAGAATCGTCGGCAAAATGGCCCCTTTTTGGCTGGTTAAAAGCATAAAATAGGTGCCTTTGGGTGGTTCTTCCAGAATTTTAAGCAGGGCGTTGCGGGCCGATTCTTGCATTTTGTCGGCGTTTTCTAAAATGACAAACTTGGCCTTTTGCGTGCTAGTACCGCGCACCCAGGCCGAAAGACGGCGTACCTGCTGAATGGGTATTCCCGATCCCGGCAAAACCTTTATCAAGGCCTGTGATGCTGTTTCAATTTTGGGCAACAGTAATTCCAACTGTGAGGCTTCGAGAATTGGCGCCGGCGGGTAGAAAGTTTCGAGCAAGTCGTTGAGAGCTTCAAGATGATTCCAGGCGGATTTTAACTTAGCTTCGTCTCCCTCCCACAACAGCGGGTCAAATCGTTTAAGCAATTTCTTGACAGCGCGGATTAAAAAAAATCGACGGGCTTCCGAAGGCCTAGTCAATAACAGTTGACTGCCTGCCAAAATTTCTGGCAAAAAATTCTTGTTCCCCGTCAAGATTAAATCCGGGTAATCTAGTGTGCGGTGTAGTCGGCAGGCCGTGCAAGAACAGGCCCATTCGCCGGTTTTGTCACAAGACAGAACCCGTGCGGTTTCTAAGGCTACGGTGAGCTTCCCGGAACGAGCCGGGCCATGAAACAAAACACCCGGGGGAAACGAGGCGTTTTGCACTTCTTGAGTGAGAAGACTAGTCAACCTGTTCTGGAATAAAAGGTTATCGTACAAGGGACTCAGTCTCCATGCAGGATAAGATTCTTTGGGCGATCACCGTGGTAGCTTGGACACCAGAAAAAGCTTTTTGGGCATTTTTCATCTGAGTTCTTTTTTCGGGGTGGTCTAATAGGTCTTGAAGCTTTTGGTCAAACTGTGCCTCGCCTTCACGTGGTGTCCACTGTGCGGCTGCACCTCGGTCCGAAAAGTATTGGGCGTTACGTACTTGGTCGCCTCGTGAGCCTACTTCGAGGGGAATCAACAGCAGGGGAACTTGAACCGTACAGGCTTCCCACAAAGTTCCCGCTCCGGCGCGGCCAATGACCACATCGGCACAGGCATACAGATTGGGCATTTCGGTGGTAAAAAACGGCCGTGAACGGTACCAGGCCGTATCGGCCGGTGCTGTCCAGTCCCGGCCTGTCTGGTGAATTACAAACACCTTGCCTGCCCACTGGTCGAGTCTGCCTTTAATCAGTTCATTGATCTGGACGGCACCTAGGCTTCCTCCCAAAACCACTACGACAGGAATGCCTTGTGGCAACGACCAAGCCTGACGTAGAGACTGCGGGTTTACTTGTAAAAACTCCGATCGAACAGGGTTACCTGTTACCAGGAGTCGTTCTTGCACGTTGGCGGGAAAATACTGGACCGATTCGGGGTAGGGGACACATACCCAACGACTTGACTTTAGGTTGAGCTTGGTGGCCAACCCTGGGTCAAAGTCTGACTCGTGACTCACAACCGGAATTTTAAGGGAACGAGCCGCCCAGACCGGGGGAACACTAACAAATCCACCTTTCGAAAACACGACAGTAGGTTTGAATCGCTTTAAGAGTTTGCGGGCTGCAAAATAGCCTTGAAGGATTTTGAACAGATCGGTGAGATTTCGAAACGACAGGTAGCGGCGCAATTTACCGGACGGGATGCCATAGAACTCAACACCTGACTGTTCGACCAGGGCTTTCTCTAGGCCATCGCGGGAACCGATCCAGAGCAACCGGGCCGTGGTCAGCTGTTTAAGCTGAGCTAAGACCGCTAAGCCGGGGTAAACATGGCCGCCCGTGCCGCCTCCCGTAAAGACAATGACTTGCAGAAAGTCCCCCTTTTTCGTATCGTGATTTTATCATGAAGAAAACGCTCGTGGCAATCTTAAGCCTAACGGCAGGGTTGGCTTGGGGACAAGCCGCGCCTCTCCCAGAATCTCAAGCCTGGCTCAATTTTTTATCGACTTCTGACCGCGCAACGCTAGCGCAAAAAGGTGAGATTCTCGACTCAGCCTACAATGTCTCGGCCCTTGATTTATACTCGGCAGGCCCTTGGGCTTTAAACGAAGCTCAGGCTTGGAATGGTCGAACAACGACGGTTTCGGCGGAACTTTTGACCGTTCTCAACGCTCCGGATGCCGATAAACCTCTGTCAGAGCGTTTATTGTCGGCTTTCAACGCCATGAATGCCGTTAGCAGTATGAAAGGTACCACCTACTGGTCAACCATGCGCAAAGATTGGGAAACCCTGATTCTTGATAGCTATCGGGTTTCAGCCCCCGAAAAAGCCGACAGGCTCCCCGATGCCCACTTTACGTCAATTCCGCCGTACCTCAAAATGGTAGTTTTTCAAAAGGATAACAAACTTGGGGACGGCTTCACTTCGATAGAAATCACTTCTCAACCCGATGGCTTCTTTGTTACCATGAAAAACGTTGACCCTTTGACCTATTTCTTTGTTCCCTTAGTTGGGGCAGGCGATTTCCAAATGACCTTTTCGATCACCTTTCTCAAGGACAAGATCGCAGTCTACACCGTCATGGGGGCCAAAACTATCCAGTTCTTTGGTTTGGAACATAGCAAAGATAAGTCCTTTCGCAACCGGATGATGGCCTTGGCTGGTTGGTTTACGCGTCAGCTAAAAGGGACCTCGTCGTAAATAACGACGAGCCTCGTCACAAAAAAGTCACTAGGTTTGCCAGTATTCCTCTCCTTGTGCTTTGCGCAAGGAGATGGCTTCTTCTAAATCTTCGTCTTTAAGCATGGGTCGGTTATCGAGGTCGGCGAGGGTAACCGCTAGGCGTAAAAGGGCTACAGCTCCCCTGCCAGACCAGGCTTCGCGCCGTACCCCTTCGTGCCACAAGGTCTGTTGACGGCTGGTCAGGGTGACTGACTTTTGAAGCTCTCCCCAGTCTCGCCAAGCATTCTTTTCTTGCCCCGCACGGGCTCGCCTTCGTTCTAGAGCATTTTCTAATCGTTGACGTTCGTGACTCAGGTTGACCTTCCCTTCGGGGGGGTATACTTCGCCTGCCTCTAAAAAGAGGCGAATATCTACACGGTCCATGAGGGCGCCACCCAAACGGTCCCAGTATTTGCGAATGGCGACATGCCCGCACAAACACACCCCTTCGCGCCGCCCAGCTTGCCCACAAGGGCATGCGTTGGCAGTAAGAACCAACTGGAAGCGAGCGGGGTAAACCAGCTGTCTCCCGGCCCGGGCTAGGCTGACTTGACCATCTTCGAGCGGCTCTCGCAATGTTTGTAAAAAGCTGGGCGAAAACTGTAGGGCTTCATCTAAAAATAAGACACCACGATGAGCCAACGCCGCCTCGCCAGGTTCGTTGGCTTTGCCTCCGCCCACTAAGCCCGCCACATTGGCTGAATGGTGCGGGGCACGAAACGGCGGCTGGGGGTATACGGTATTGATCTCGCCTCGCAAGGATTTTAAACGGGCTACTTCCCAGGCTTCTTGCGGTTCTAAGGGGGGTAACAACTTTTGAAGGTACCTCCCCGCGACGGTTTTACCTCCACCTGGCGGTCCATATAACAAACAGGAATGACCTCCTGCAGCGGCCGTCAGTAAGGCACGAAAGACACTGGGTCTGGGTGTCCACC
>JABEVK010000127.1 GCA_013044245.1 Spirochaetales bacterium
ATAAGGTAGAATCTCCAAAGGTGATCTTACAGACTCCTGAGGTCTTTTCCTTAGCAGAAGTAGAACGCCTTTTGGCTGTGATTCCGCAAGATTCGCCCGAAGGTTTACGAGACCGCGCCTTGTTTGAGCTGATTTATTCGGCCGGCTTGAGGGTGAGCGAAGCCGCCGGATTGAACTTGGGCAAGATCTTTGTTTCGGAAGGGCTGATCTGTGTGCTCGGAAAAGGCGATAAGGAACGAATGGTACCCTTGGGCCGCCAGGCTTTGTTTTGGTTAAACCGTTGGTTGGCCGAGGGCCGACCTCAATTGGTGAAGGCAAACTCCCCCGACGCTGTTTTTCTGAATTTTCGAGGGGGGGAATTGTCACGAAAAGGAATATGGAAAAACTTTAAAGGGTACGCGATTCTTGCCGGGTTAGAGGGCAAAGTTCATACCCTGAGGCATTCGTTTGCCACACACCTCTTGGCCGGGGGTGCTGATCTGCGCTCCGTACAAGAATTACTGGGGCATGCCAGTATTGGCACGACACAAATTTACACTCACGTCGATCAGGAAGCCCTTGCTTCTTTGCATCAAAAGTACCATCCAAGGGAACGTCTCGTGGATCAGGGAGGTCGAAGCCATTAGGCAATTTTTGCGGTAACCAGGGCAGGGGGATACCGTGAAGTTTTTAGAAAAAGATTTGTTGCGTTCTGCCATAGCCCGTCATGGCGGATTGAAATGCCATGAGCGGAGAATGTTGACCGTGAAATTCGAGACGGTTGACAGCCTAAAGCGTTCTTCTCAGCGAGAAGTAGAGGTTTGGTTAGGACGGCCGTTGGCAAAAGAGTGGCTTCCTGAAGAGGCACTACAGAAAGCTGAACGGGATTTGAAAAACGCCGAAAGGGTACAGGCATGGCTGTGGCATGAAGATGCATCAGACTTTCCTGCGGCGCTTAAGGCAATTTGTGATCCCCCCTTTCTATTGTGGGGGAGGGGTTGCAAACCTCCGTTAGATCGTAGCTGGGTTGCCGTCGTGGGAACAAGATCCCCGAGTGAGCAGGGAAAGCGTGCCGCCTTTTCGTTGGGAAAGGATTTCGCCTCGTTGGGCGTGGTTGTCGTCAGTGGGTTGGCCCGAGGGATCGATGCTCAAGCCCACCGAGGGGTTGTTGAGGGACGTGGAAAAACTGTGGCGGTTCTCGGTCAGGGGATTGATTGGGTTTTTCCCTCATCAAATACCTTGCTCGCCCATCGGCTTTTAGAAAATGACGGGGCAATCTTGTCTGAGTACCCACCTGGTACACCGGCTCGAGCCTATCACTTTCCCGCGAGAAACCGATTGGTGAGTGGGTTGTGCCGCTCGTTGATCGTGGTCGAAGCCCCCAGCCATTCTGGTGCTTTGATTACCGTTGATTTTAGTCTGGATCAGGGGCGTGATGTTATGGTGCATCGGGTAGGTTTGACGAGTTCGAGAGGTGATGGGGGCAGACGTCTGGTAGAAGAAGGCGCGCCAGTGATTGAAAATGGTCACCAGGTTGTCCAAATGTGGAAGGATGGTAGTATTGGCTTGGGTGACCGCCAGCTGAGTTTGTTGTGAGATTTGTTTGGGAAGTTGTTGTAAAAGGTGAAGGAGAAGAAATTTGAGTGAGGATTCCTTGAAGGTGATCCAGAACTATCTAGCGTATCTCGAAGGCGTTAAGGCCGTTTCTCCATTGACGAAAGAGGCGTATGCCCGTGATTTGCGGCTCTGGGAGGAGCATTTGGCTGGGGTGGGCTTGGACGTTCTTACAGCGGGACGGCCCGAAGCCGCAGCATTTTTAACGGCACTAGGAAAACGAGGCTTGGCCTCAGCTTCGGTCAATCGCATGCTTTCGTGCTTACGAGGGTTTTATCGGTATTGTCTCCGCCTTGACTTAAAAACAGATCACCCCTTTACGGGGGTCCGAGGCCTCAAGCGTTCCCGGCATCTTCCCACGTTTTTATTTGAAACGGAAGTCAGCCGACTGTTACAGGCGGTAACCGGTCAAGGGTTTCAGGCCTATCGTGATCGGGCCTTGTTAGAAGTGATGTATGCGACGGGCTGTCGTGTTTCTGAAATTTGTAGTCTGACAACGCAAGCTCTTGCGACTTCTGGGGGGGGAACCCGTGCCTCGATGAGGGTAACGGGAAAAGGCCGCAAGGTCCGAACGGTTTTTCTTACCCCGTCAGCAATCCAGGCTTTGCACGAGTACTTGGCGGTGAGAGCCTCGCGTCTTCCAGCAGGGCACGACACGGAACCTCACTTATTTTTAAACGCGCAAGGTGGTGCCTTGGGCCCCCGAGGCGTAGCCAAGATTCTTGACCGGTTAGCGGTCAAAGCGGGGATCGCCAAGCATATTTCGCCCCATACGGTTCGCCACACTTTCGCGACCCATTTATTAGAAGAAGGCTTGGATGTTCGTGTCGTTCAAGAATTGTTAGGACATAGTCGTTTGGAAACAACACAAATTTATACACATTTAGGCTTAGATCGACTTCGGGACGTGGTGAGGCAGTCTCACCCGCACGGATAGGGGAACTCTGGAGGACACAGGAATGAGTGAAGCAACAATGCATGGCACAACGATAGTCGCGGTCAGACGCGATGGAAAAATAGCTATGGCGGGTGATGGACAAGTTACCCTGGGCAATACGGTGATCAAAGGAGATGCTCGTAAAGTCCGCAGGATAGCCGGGGGAAAGGTTTTAGCGGGCTTTGCCGGGTCAACTGCTGATGCCTTTACCCTTCTAGAAAAGTTTGAAGGTAAGCTGGCACAATTTCCGGGTGATCTGAAACGAGCTTCGGTAGAGCTAGCCAAGGATTGGCGTACCGATAAGGTGCTTAGGAAGCTCGAAGCGATGATGTTAGTTGCCGATAAAGCACAGCTTTTTCTGTTGTCAGGAACTGGGGATGTGATTGAGCCCAACGAAGATTCCATAGCCATTGGGTCTGGTGGGCCGTATGCCTATGCGGCGTCTCGCGCCTTTTTAGAGGCCTCTACCCTCAGTGCGCCTGAAATTGCTCGGCGAGCCATAGAAATTGCTGGCGATATCTGCATTTATACCAACCGCAACATTACTCTGGAGGTAGTCGAGTGAAACTTAAACTGGATCAGATGACCCCTCGCCAAATTGTGCAAGAGCTGGATAAGTACATTATTGGCCAGGATAAGGCAAAAAAAGCTGTCGCTATTGCCTTGCGTAACCGAACGCGACGCCAAAAACTTGCCGAAGATCTCCGAGAAGAAATTTATCCCAAGAACATCATTATGATCGGGTCCACTGGCGTGGGAAAAACCGAAATTGCTCGGCGACTTTCCAAGTTGGCGGGAGCTCCGTTTATTAAGGTTGAAGCAACAAAATACACAGAAGTCGGCTATGTCGGTCGCGATGTGGAGTCGATGGTGCGAGATCTCATGGCGGCAGGTGTCGCCATGGTAAAAGCGGAACTTCAAGAAAGCCTTGCCGAAGAAGCACGTCTTCGTACTGAAGAAATTCTTTTGGACTTACTTTTGCCGGGAACCCCTTCAGCAGAAACCCGCGAGAAATTTCGCGAAAAACTCCTTGCCGGAGAGTTTGATGATAAAAAAGTCGAAATTCAAGTTTCGGGCAAATCCGGGGGTCCGGCCATCGAAGTGATGTCCGGTAGTAACCTCGAAGAACTTGATATGAACCTGAGTGGGGCGTTGGGTAATATTTTTGGTCAACGAAAAAAGAAACGTACAGTTTCGATCAAACAGGCTCGGGAGGTTTTGTTTGCCGAAGAGCTCGACAAGCTTGTCGATATGGAACAAGTGGTCGATCTGGCGCGTGATCGGGTTCAAAATATGGGCATCATCTTTATCGATGAGATTGATAAAATTGCCAGTCGTTCTACCGAGGGACGCGGCGGTGCCGATGTGTCCCGCGAAGGAGTTCAAAGGGATATCTTGCCGATTGTCGAAGGGAGCAAGGTTACGACCAAATGGGGGGCCGTTGATACCTCTCACGTGCTGTTCATCGCCGCTGGTGCTTTTCATATGTCCAAACCCTCCGACCTGATTCCCGAACTCCAGGGGCGCTTTCCGATTCGTGTCGAGTTAGAAGACCTTACCCGTGAAGACTTTCAGCGGATTTTGACTCAGCCAAAAAACTCTTTGCTGCTTCAGTACAAAGAACTCTTAAGCACCGAAGGCGTAGACGTCCAATTTACTGACGAAGGCGTAGCTCGACTGGCAGAAATCGCCTTTGAGGTGAATAGCCGAACCGAAAATATCGGGGCGAGACGACTCCATACAGTTCTTGAACTGCTGTTAGAGGAGCTTTCGTTTACGGCGCCAGAAATTCCAGGGCAAACGGTGGTCATCACCGCTCCCTATGTTGAAGAAAGACTGGGTACGATTGTGCATGACGAAGACCTGGCAAGGTTTATTCTATGAAATTTTACGCTTTTCCTTTAATAGCGAAAGAAAACCGTCGAAAATGGTACTTGAGGAGCAAGGTATGTTTCTAGGTTCCGATTTTGGAAAATCCGTCGCTCTTTTGCAGAGGGCCATGGATGTCTCGGTATTGCGACGGCAGGTTATTGCCAATAATATCTCCAACGCCGATACACCGAATTTCAAACGCAGTACGGTAAACTTTGAGTCCGAGCTTAAAAGAGCTCTGGATGCCGAAAAGGAAAAGCCGCCTCTCGAAGCTTTCGAGAACAACCCGCGCGACTTAAGCTTTTTTAATCCGCCGAAATGGCAGGACGTAGCCCCTCGACGGGTGCTTGATTACCTGTCTCAGACCAATAACAACGGCAATAACGTGGATTTGGAACAGGAAATGATGGATGCCCAGCAAAATCAGATGCAATATACCATCATGGCTCAGGCGGTTTCTGATGAATTTAACCGCATCAATATCGTTTTACGGAGGTAAGTAAATGAGTCTTTACGGGACAATTGATACAGCGGCCAGTGGCTTAACTGCCCAGCGCCTCCGTCTTGATGTGATTTCAAACAACCTTGCTAATGCGACCACCACAAGGACCGCAGAGGGTGGCCCCTTTCAACGCAGTCGAGTCATTTTTCGACCTCGCGTTGAAGAACCTTATTGGCGAAGTCCCTTTCTTCCTGCCTCGTTAGACAATGGGGTTGGCCAGGGCGTCCGTGTGGTACGCATTGAAAAGGATACCAGTCCAGGGCGCTTGGTGTATGACCCAACGCATCCGGATGCGATTAAGACCGGAAGGCTCAAAGGGTATGTCGAGATGCCCAATGTGAATGTGGTGAAAGAAATGGTTGATATGATCGACGCCTCGCGGGCTTATGAAGCCAACGTGACGATGATCAATGGCGCCAAAGCAATGTTTACCAAAGCTTTGGAAATCGGGAGGTAAGCCATGACACTTTTGAACCCGGCTCAGACCCACGGCTGGGATATCAAATTGCTGAGAAATAACCCTCGGCAATTAGATATCAATGGGCAGGATGGCCCCTTGGGGACAGGGGAAAAACCAGCCACATTTCAGTCGATGCTGACCAAAGCGGTAGAAGGGGTGAACGCCGCACAGATCAAATCTTCGGATTTGTATCAGCAAATGATTGTCGCGCCGAATACGGTGGATGCCCATGACGTCACCATCGCCGCCGCCGAGGCGACGATGAGCCTAAATATGGCCAAAACCGTTGTCGAACGGGCTCTTCAAGCCTATCGCGACGTCATCAACATGAGGTAATGTCGAACATGACCTGAAGTCCTTGCCGGTTCTAACGGACGAAAGGAGCTTCATTTCTTCAGGGAGGGGGAAATGAACGATTTTTTTAAACGCTTTCTTGAGCAGATCAAGACGCTTTGGGGAAAGTGGTCTTGGAATCAGAGACTCATTCTGATTGGTATCTCAGCCCTTGTTGTCGTGGGTATCGTCGTCATGACCGTCGTTTCGGCCCAGCCGTCGCGGGTCGCACTCATTGGGGTTCCTATTAAGGATCCGAATGCTTTTTCTGCCATCACAGCGAAACTTGATGAACAGAATATTGAGTATACCACTACCCCCGATGGAAAAATCTACGTTGCGAACAACAAAACGGCGCGAAGAGCGCGGGCTATGTTGTTCCAGTATGACCTGATTCCCCATGGGATAGATCCCTGGTCAGTGTTTGATACACAGAGTTGGACGACCACAGATTTTGAACGGGACATCAATAAGCAAAGGGCCCTCACAAAAGCTTTGGAAGAGCATATTGATTCCATTGACGGTATTGAAAGCTCTAGCATTCAATTAGCCATACCCAAAGACAGTTTATTCAAAGAAGATCAGAAGCCTGTTACGGCTAGTGTCCGTATTACCCCCGCACCAGGAAGCGATATCACGACGAATCGCCGCAAGATCGAGGGTATCGTCAAGTTGATCACCTTTGCGGTAGAAGGACTAAAACCAGACAATGTGGTGATTACTGATGATACGGGAGTTCAGCTCAATGACTTTGCCAATTCTGCCGGTGTCGATCGACTGGACTTGGGAAAGCGCGAGATGGAATTCAAACATCGGATGGAAATCCAATACACGGATACTATTTTGTCCGCACTACAATCGATTTATACTCCGGATCGTGTTCGAGTTGTAAAATTGGATTTAACTCTGAATACGGATAAAGAAACCTCTGATGTAGAAACGCACACTCCGATTATCATGCAACCGGCAAACCCTGATCTGCACGAACCGGCGCAAGTTGTCCCTTCGATAACACTTTCAGAATCTAACCGCAACGTAGACTTTCAGGGTACGGGCTTTAACCCCGAAGGTCCTCCGGGACAAGAAGGTCAAACACCGCCGGCTTACAAAGATTTGTCAAATTTAGTTGGTAAGTACACCGATAAATCCACCATTCAAAACAATGTCGTCAATACGACAAAAGACAAGATAGAGAAGTCTCCCGTCTCGATTGCGAAGGTGTCGATTGGCGTGGCCATTGATGGTACTTGGCATAAGGTATACAACCCAAAAACGGGGCAACTGGAAACGGAGCCGAATGGTTCTATCAAACGGGTATACACGCCTGTATCAGCATCAGATTTGCGAAAAGCTCAGGCTTTGCTCCAGGCCGCCGTCGGCTATGATGCGGCCCGGGGAGATTTGGTTACCGTCGAAACCCTGCCGTTTGATCGGACGAAGCAATTTGAAAAAGAAGACGCCGATTACCGGGCGCAGCAAAACCTCCAACGAACCCTCATGGTCGTTATCATTGGTTTAGTTGTCCTCTTAGTGGCATTTGTCGTATTCCGGCTAATCAGTCGCGAAATGGAACGACGTCGTCGGTTGCGTGAGGAGGAACTTTCGCGCCAGCATCAAGCAATGCGTGAAGCGGCGTTGCGTAGCGCTGAAGAAGAAGGTGTGGATGTTGAAATGTCTGTGGCCGAACGGGCTCGTTTGGAATTGCAAGAAACGGCGATCAACATGGCCAGAGAGCATCCCGCCGATGTGGCGCAATTGATTCGTACTTGGCTGGCTGAGGAGTAAGTCGACATGGCAAAAACAAAGCAATCGGGAGGAGAGGAGCGCACGAAGCCGAAAAAAGGATCGGGTAGTAAACTCGATCTAACGGGACGCCAAAAGGCCGCTATCTTTCTGGTTACATTGGGCAGTGAAATCTCAGCCGAAATTTTCAAGCACCTCCGTGAGGATGAAATTGAAACACTCACCTTCGAGATTGCTCGTCTCGACTCCGTAGACTCAGAGCAGAGAGATCAAGTTCTTATTGAATTTCGCGACTTGATGATGGCTCAAGAGTTTATCACCACCGGCGGTATCGATTATGCCCGGGAACTTTTGGAAAAATCATTGGGTAGTCAAAAGGCGGTCGATATTATCAACCGCCTCACCTCAAGCCTTCAGACCCGGCCCTTTGACTTCATCCGAAGAACGGACCCAGCCCACCTGTTGAACTTTATTCAGCAAGAGCACCCTCAAACCATAGCTTTGATTTTGGCCTACTTGGAACCTCAGAAAGCCTCGGTTATTCTGGGACAGCTCCCCGCCGAGATTCAATCCGATGTCGCTCGACGCATAGCAACGATGGATCGTACGAGTCCTGATGTTCTTCGTGAAGTTGAGCGGGTGCTCGAGAAAAAAATCTCGACTGTTTCTAGCGAGGACTACACGGCAGCGGGTGGTGTCGATAGCATTGTCGAGATTTTGAACATGGTGGACCGTTCTACCGAACGACAGATTATCGAAACGTTAGAAGAAGATGATCCGGAACTGGCCGAAGAAATTAAGAAACGCATGTTTGTCTTCGAAGACATTGTTATGCTTGACGATAAGGCGATTCAGAAAGTTCTTAGGGAAGTAGATACTCAAGAGTTGGCGAAAGCCCTTAAAGCGGTGGACAGTGAAGTCCAGGATAAAATCTTTCGGAATATGTCAAAACGAGCGGCAAGCCTGTTAAAAGAAGACATGGAGTTTATGGGACCGACCCGCCGCAAAGACGTCGAAGAAGCTCAGCAGAAAATTGTCGCCATCATCAGGCGTTTGGAAGAGTCTGGCGACGTGGTGATAGCACGGAGTGGAGAAGAAGATGTCTTGGTTTAACCTGACCAGGCCAGGGGGTTGTCGTGGCTAAAAATGTCTTTCGACCGTATGAATTTACGAACAAGTTGACAGATACCGTAGCGATTAAGCCTCCCACTCAGTTTCAGCCTGTTGAAGCTGAAACTGCTGTCAAAGAAGAAGAGTACACCGGACCAACAGCCGACGATTTGCGTCGTGAAGCAGAGGCCTTCCGCGAGCAGTGGGCGTCCGAACGACTTGCCATGATTCAAGAAGCTGATGAAACAAAAACGCGCATGCTTGAAGAGGCAGAGGCGGCAGCTTTTGATATTGTCAAAAAAGAGAAAGAACAGGCAACACAAATCAGGATTGAGGCGGAAAAAGAAGCTCAAAAAATTATAGCCCAAGGGGAAGCCTCTGCCAAACAACGTGAAGCTGAAACCCAACAGAAAGTAAAGTCGCTCGAAGAGACTGCTCGGAAATCTGGTTTTGAGCAGGGGTACGAAGAAGGCTATGCCACGGGCAAGGAAGAAGTTGAGCGCCTTGTCGAGCGGATCCATGTCATTATGGATAAGATCATTGCAAAACGACAAGAAATTATTGAGAATTCTGAGACTCAAGTCGTCCAGCTAGTGCTTATGGTTGCTAAAAAAGTCGTAAAAGTCATTAGTGAAAATCAACGCAACGTCGTCATAAATAATGTTCTTCAAGGCTTGCGCAAATTAAAAACTCGAGGGGATGTCGTGGTTCGAGTCAATCTCGAAGACTTGAAGGTTACATCGGATCATGTCAAGGAGTTTTTGAAGCTTGTCGAGAACGTCAAATCCATTACCGTCATGGAAGATTCTACAGTAGATTTGGGCGGGTGTGTGATTGAAACTGACTTTGGTGAAATCGATGCACGCATTTCTAGTCAGTTCAACGAAATTGAAGAGAAAATCCTTGAGATGGTTCCCATAAAGACCAAAGTTACCGAAGCGTCGTCTTCAGCTTCTGAGGATTTGTGAGTATGGGGCTGTTTGACAAATATACCGCCGTCGTCGAAGCCACCGAACCCATGAAGTGCCTAGGGCGGGTTACCAAAGTGCAAGGGCTGTTGATTGAAGCTTTGGGGCCTCAAGCGGTTCTTGGTGAGCTTTGTCGCATCGATATCCCCTCGACACAGACCCAAGTTTGGGCCGAAGTCGTAGGTGTCAGCGGAAATACTGTGCAATTAATGCCGTACGAAGAGTGCGACGGGTTGGAAGTCGGCTGCCGGGTGAAAGCTTTGGGTGAATTTCTAAAAGTCCCGGTTTCGGATCGCTTGTTGGGACGTGTCTTGGATGGTATGGGGCGACCAATCGATCACGGTTCTGATGTGGGATCTCCTTTTTTTTATCCCGCCGTAAAAACACCACCGAATGCTCTGGAGCGAGAAAGGATCACCGAACGTATCGCCACCGGTGTACGCTCGGTTGATGCCTTGATTCCCTTAGGAAAAGGCCAGCGCATGGGTATCTTTGCTGGTTCAGGGGTGGGAAAATCCACTTTGCTAGGGATGATTGCCCGTAATACGAGTGCCGATGTCAATGTCGTTGCTCTGATCGGCGAGCGCGGACGCGAGGTTAGGGAGTTTATTGAAAATGAGCTGGGAGAGGAAGGCTTAAAACGTTCAGTTTTGGTCGTGTCGACATCGAATACTCCCGCCTTAGCCCGTTTACGGGGAGCGTATGTCGCTACCGCCATTGCAGAATACTTTCGTGACCAAGGTAAAGACGTAATGTTGCTGTTCGATTCCGTAACCCGTTTTGCTTATGCCCAACGTGAAGTGGGCTTGGCAATCGGCGAACCCCCCGCGCGTCAAGGCTACCCTCCGAGTGTATTTTCGCTGTTGCCCAAACTTCTCGAGCGGGCAGGAACTAGCGCTAAAGGAACCATAACGGGACTATACACCATCTTGGTTGACGGTGATGATATGGATGACCCCATTGCAGACACGGTCCGTGGAATCCTTGATGGACACGTGGTTTTGTCGCGCCGTTTGGCGGATCAAGCTCACTATCCGGCAGTCGATGTCCTTCGCTCGGTAAGTCGGTTGGCGACCAAAATCACGTCACCGCAAGCCCGAGAAGCGTTTAGTATAATTCGGCGGTACATGGCCGTTTATGCCGAAGCGGAAGACCTTATTAATGCGGGAGCTTACGTGCCTGGTTCGAATCCTGATGTTGACATCGCAATCCAAAAGCACCGAGAAATCCGCAACTTCTTAATCCAAAAGGTGGAAGAAAAAGCTCCTTATCTCGAAACCCTTGAAAAAGCCGCCGCTATCGCAGACATACGTTTGTCGGCCGAAACCTAAGTGTTGGAGGCTAAAGGATGAGATTCCGTTTTCGGCTGGAAAAAGTTCTCGAACTCAGACGGTGGGAAGAAAAGCAAGCCGAGCTCGTGTTGGCTGCCATCACGGGTGAATGTTTTAACCTTCAACGCCAAATTACTTCTATTCAGGAAGAACGTTTGAGTGCGCTTTCACGCCGGCGCACGCAAGATTCCGTAACGGTTCTTTTATCGTTAGAAGCCTACACCCAACGCCTGACTAAGCTAGTCGAAACGATCCAAGTGAACTTAGATCAAAAACTTTTGGAACGCGAAGCTGCTCAAAAGAAGTATCTCGAAGCCCAAACGAAACGGAAAGTTTTAGATAAAGTTGAAGAAAAGCGACGGCTAGAGTTTAAAAAAGCAGAGTTTCAGCGTGAGACAAAACGGCAAGATGACTTGAATACCGCCGCATTTGTCCGCAAAATGAAAGCCCGGGAGGGATCGGGTGGCTAGGTCCAGACGTCGTGCTCATGTCGCGGGAAGAATCCTGGGACTTTTGTTATTAATCATAGGGCTGAGTTTCATTGGCCTTCTGTGGTTTGATATTCTAGGAATTGTTGATGCCCGCGCTCTTTTATATCCCGTGCTCAAAACGGTGGGGCTTACCCCTTCTGCCCAGCGTATCAATCCCGACGATCCCTTACTGTTAGATAGAGAACGTCTCATAAAGTCTGAAAAAGAAGTGCTCTTGGACCGTGAGGACCTTCAGATTCAAGCCAAGAACTTGGCAAAGAAAGACGAAGAAGTTCAACAAAAGTTAAGCGCGTTGGAAGATCGTATTAAACAAGAGAAGGATCGCGAGAATTCTTTTAATGCCATGAAGAAAATGGCCGAGGATAGAAAGGCAAACCTTGAGCAGAGTGCTTTGTATTTGAACAGCATGCCGCCGTCCAAAGCCGTACCAATTCTGCTTCAGATGGATGATCAAAGTATCATCGATCTGTTCCGTGTTGTAGACGCCCAGGCACAGGCCCAGGGTAAGTCATCGATTGTTCCTGCATGGTTGGCGCAGATGCCTCCCGATCGTGCCGCGGCGATTCAACGGAAAATGGTGCTGAAACCAGGAAACTAGATCCGAGGGGCAAACCTTCGGGGCTAGATCCGGAGGAGCCTATGAACAGTTTTCCCGTTGCGGTTCCTGAAGCCGCTCCCCCGACGGCTGTGAAGTCGCATCGGCCTGCGCCCTTGACGAACCACAATGTTGCTCGGTCGGAGCCCCCCGATAAAACTCAATCTGCAAAAGATTCACAAAAAAAACCTTCCAGCAATCAAAAGCCTAAAAGTTTCCAAAAACTTCTTGAAGCGCACAGGGCGACGAAAGCTGTACTGGCAAAACCTCCTTCCAAACCAGATGTTCATGCCAAACATCTTTTAGCGCCATCAGAGGTCAAGAAAGCTCCTGCTCAGGCACAAAAGCTCGAGACGGAAAACTCTGAGGCCAAGCCTGCGCTCAAAAAGCTTCCCCTGGTTGCTGCAGGAAAAAAGATTCAGCTGGCAAAGTCGGGGCTTAAAAAGCTAACGCCACCCCCGCATGCCCACAAAAAAAACACCAAAAAAGAACATCCCGACTCTTCCGGCGTCGTCGCCCCTGCGGTTTTACCACAAATCTTGCCCATGCATCCTCTTGTTCAGCCCGCATTGAAAACTGAAGCTGTTAAACTTCCAGGAAAAGAGGGAAAAGCCGCCGAAAAACCAGCGGTTGCGGTCATGCTCACGCCCGCAGTGCCCGCGAAAGGAGAAGTGAAGCCGCATGGTCCCAAACTGAGCTTGCTGGATCTGAGGCACCCCAATGCCAAAGTACCGGTTAAACCGACCGCGGAATTGGCATCTGCTGTTACAGCAGTTGAAAGTAAAGACGCCCCCAAGTCAGCGGACAATAAAACTAGTAATTCGTTTCAGGCGGTTTTTCAAAGCGTAAGCGGTAATTCCGGGCAGAATTTTACGGTTCCGGGAAATTCTACGCCAGTGCCGACGCAAGACCTCTCCGCCCTTCATCGTTTTCTGAATACCGAGGGCCCAGGCAAAATCGCTGAGCAGGCGAGGTTTATCCTCAAAGACAACGATAGGGGCGAAATTCGCCTGACTTTGTACCCAGAAAGTCTCGGAAAAGTCAAAATTGCGTTGAATCTGAATGGTCACCATTTAGACGGGCGGATATTTGTCGAAAATCAAAATGTCAAGGATGTGTTCCAACAGAACCTGAATTCCTTAGCCCAAAGTTTACGGGATTCGGGGTGGAGTGAGCTGAGCCTCAACGTCACGGTTGGAGGGCAAGATCAGCCGAAAGATGGCTCGGAACGTCAAAGCTCCGAAGGCGCTTCGGCGGGATATGGTCATCATGTTAAGGGTGATGTAGTACAAGCTTCCGGGGGAAGTGTGAAAATAAGCGGCTGGAGTGACCGTTTGGTCAATCTCCAAGCATAGAGGGTAATATGGACGCAATTAACAGTCAGATGAGCCCAGGCTTTATGCTGGCGCAGAATCGTCAGATGTCACAGCTGGAACAGTCAAAGGTTTCCCAGCAAGTTAACTCCTACAACAAGTCTATCAACGAGGGTAGGATTCCTCACCAAAGCCTAGGGAAGAATGACTTTTTGAAGTTGTTGATTTCACAGTTGACGCATCAAGACCCAACAAAGCCGCTCAAGGATACCGCCTTCATTGCTCAAATGGCGCAATTTTCGTCGTTGGAACAGATGACGAATATGGCCACAAACTTTAAGAAAATGACGGATGTCGTTTCAGCAAGTCAAGCGGTTTCAACCTTGGGAAAAGGCGTTGAAATCGTCTCGGCGGGTCAAAGTGTCCGGGGAACGGTAGAAGAAGTTACCCCCGGCCAGTTCCCACAAGTCAAGGTGGGCGACAAATTCTATGATTTCAGCGAAGTACAGAAAATCTTCCCGGCGGAGGCCAACTAATATGATGCGATCTTTGTACTCCGGTGTTTCCGGTCTCGAGAATCACCAAACACGGATGGATGTTATTGGCAACAATATTGCCAACGTCAATACCACTGGTTTTAAAAAAGGACGGGTGACTTTTCAGGATATGATCAGTCAAACCGTTGAAGGGGCTGCACGACCGAATGATGCGGTGGGTGGCGTCAACCCGCAGCAAGTCGGCCTGGGGATGAACGTTGCCGCTATCGATACCGTTATGACCCAAGGCTCGTTGCAGACAACGGGAGTAAATACCGACCTCGCCCTTGAAGGCAACGGTTTTTTTGTTCTCAAAGACGGTGATAAAACGTACTATACCCGTGCGGGTTCCTTTGGTATCGATTCCAACGGTACTTTGGTTAACCCCGCCAACGGATTAAGAGTACAAGGTTGGATGGCTCAAGAAATTAATGGTCAGCCCGTGGTTCGCACAGCCCAAGATCCCACCGATCTTACGATCCCCGTGGGTGCTAAAGACCCAGCCCATGCCACCCAGAATGTCGATTTGGCCTGTAACTTAGACAAACGGACCCCGGTTTTAGGTGCGAATGCCACCCCTATTCAAAAAGCAAAGGATATTTGGGAAATCGATAAAACAATTTATGACAGCTTTGGCAATACCCATCGCGTGGTGATTGACCTACAGCGCGACCCCAATGCGCCGAACGTTCCCAACCAATGGCTGGCCACGGTTCAGATTGACCCTCAGAACACCCAGTTTAATCCTAACTTGGCCCTGGGATTCACTCAGCCGCCCCAGGGAAATACCTTTGTTGTGAATTTTTCAAACTTAGGAGCGTTAGCGTCGATTCGAGATGCTCAGGGTAATGTTCGCAACGCCGGTAAATTACAGATACCTGTTACGTTTACTGTCAACGGTGCTAACCCCGGTGCGAATCAGACTCAAACCTTTAACCTGAATTTGGGTAGTGTGGGCAGTTATACCAATTCTGTCACCCAGTTTGCCGACCAGTTTTCGACGAAAAGTTATAAACAGGATGGATACGGCATGGGATACCTGGAAAATTTCCAAATCGATGCCTCCGGACAGATAAACGGTATTTACTCAAACGGGACAAATCGGCTGATTGGGCAGATCGCTTTGGCAACTTTTATCAATCCGGGCGGACTGGAGAAGGAAGGCTCAACCATGTTCGCTGTCTCGAATAACTCCGGAGACGCCAACGTGGGACCTTCGGGGATCGCTGGTAAAGGAAAAATCATAGCCGGGGCACTTGAGATGTCTAACGTTGATTTAGCAGAGGCGTTTACGGACATGATTGTGACTGAACGCGGCTTCCAAGCCAACTCGCGGACGATAACCACTTCCGACCAGATGCTTCAGGAACTACTGACTCTCAAAAGGTAATCCTTAATTCGCTGAGGCGGTAAGGGGGATCAAGGTGATACCATTAACGAAGCTGGATGGGCAGGTTCTTTGGGTCAATCCCCATCAAATCGAGACCTTAGAAGAACGGCCTGGAACCACTGCTTTGCATTTCCTATCGGGGAAGCTTGTGGTGGTCCAGGAACCAGCCCTAGTGGTTCATCAGAAGATCGTTGCTTACCGTCGAGCCCTGGGTATCTTTAAAAACGAAGAATAATTCCGATAATAGAGAGAGGGGCCGCTTCTGGCCCCTCTTTTACATTGCGTATTCATAATATTTCTGGTAAATTTGGCCGGAAAGCGGGAGAAATTCATGGCGAAAGAAGAACAAGACTCTCTTGACGCTGGGGCACCGGACTCCGGAGACGACGGGGGGCGAGCAAAAGGCGGACCTCTTCCGGAATTTGTTATCCTTCTTTTAAAAATTGTTGCGGGAGCTCTTGGGGCTATTTTGCTTTCGGCAACAGTTTCTGTGATTGTTTTTAGCATTTTAAACGGCGATAAACCACAGCAACAGACGGTAGATGTTTCGCCGGTCTATAACCAGAAGCCGGATGTGTATGATTGGTTTTCTGCGATTCCAGATATTCGTGCGACGACAGCCGACGATCCTCCTCGGTCGGTTATCTTAAAAGTTGAATTAGGGTATAACGCAAAAATTGACGTGCGGTTGTTTACAGAATTAACCGCCAGAATTCCCCAAATCCAAGACCTCATTCGTCGTATGATTGGCACACATACGGCAAAAGAAATGCGCGAACGTGAAGATGAGTTTAAAGAAGAAATCCGCATGAAAATTAATGATATACTGAAAGACGGTCAGATAAGAGATGTCGTTTTTATTACCTTTATCATTGCGGATAACATTTAAGGGAGTCCTTGAATGACGGAAGCACTGTCCCAGGACGAGATTGACCAACTTCTCACGGCTATTTCTACGGGCGATGCCGACGGAGAAGATCTTGCTGCCAAGGCTAATGCCGAGCAGAAAAAGATCAAGATCTATGATTTCAAACGTCCTGATAAGTTTTCAAAGGAACAGATTCGTACCGTCAGTTCGATGCACGAGTCGTTTGCTCGCTTGACGACGACCTCGCTGTCGGCCAACTTGCGAACGTTGATTCAGGTCCACGTGGCCAGCGTCGATCAGCTTACCTATGAAGAGTTTATCCGTTCGATTCCCAACCCAACGACTTTGGCCGTAATAAACATGGACCCCCTGAAAGGGTCGGCCATTCTAGAAATTGACCCTGCGGTCACCTTCAGTATCATCGATCGTTTGTTTGGCGGCCCGGGTGAAGGTGTTAAGGTAACCAGAGACCTCACGGAAATTGAACAATCGGTTATGGAAGGAATTATTGTACGGATTCTGGGAAATATGCGCGAAGCTTGGAGTCAGGTAATTGACCTGAGACCTCGTTTGGGGCAAATCGAAGTTAACCCTCAGTTTGCGCAGATCGTACCTCCTACCGAAATGGTGGTCTTGGTCACCCTGGAAACAAAGCTTGGCGACGTCGAAGGTATGATGAATTTTTGTATTCCCTACCTTACCATCGAACCAATTATTTCTAAGCTCTCGGCCCAGTACTGGTATTCGTCGGTACGGCGCGGAGGCACGGCTGAAAACCTCAACACCATTCGTGACCGTTTAGCGAGCATTAATGTCAATCTTGTAGCAGAAGTAGGAAAGATTTCTTTGCCGATGCGCGAAGTGGTGTCGCTTAAGGTAGGGGATATTGTTCGCCTATCGGGAACAAGTATCGAGGACCCTCTGATTTTATCGATAGGAAACCGTAAAAAATTCAATTGCCGGCCGGGGTTGTTAGGTAACCGTGTCGCTGTGCAAGTCACTAAAGTCCTAGAAGAAATCCAACAAATGGATTTTGAGGAACTCGTTGAGGAAGGAGACGAATAATGAGCGATCTAACGCTTTCACAGGATGAGATTGATGCTCTGCTCATGGGGAGTTCGTCAGCAAAAACCACGAAAAAATCCCTCAGCGCTTCAGACGAGAATGCACTCAAGGCTTTGATGAAAGAAGTTCTTCCCGGGATATCGTCCGCCTTAGGGGGCCTGGTCACCGGGAGAAAAGTTTCTGTGAATCCTCCCTCGCTGGAACTAGTCGATCGTGATGGACTTTTAGACAACCTCGATCAAGAAGTGGTCGAGTTGCGTGCGGATTTTACGGGCAAGATGGCTTCCGATCACGCATTCTTCTTAAATCCGGAGGAAGCCCAAAATCTGGCCGGTGATATTATGGGTCAGGTTGGTGTCGAGCTAAATGCCACAGCGATTAATGCGCTAGAGGAAATGGCGTCGATGTTCTCGGGCTCGTTAGTCACCACGCTCAGTCGTAAGTCTGCGGCAGAGGTTTCCCCCGGGCCAGTTCAAGGGCAAAAGATCGTTAAAGCCATGACACAAACTTCGGCTGATAACTTGGTGGCAGTCACGTGGACGGCTTCTGTCGATGCCGAGACCTTTAAGATTGTTGAAACTTTTGACTATAACTTCTTAAAACCCTTTTTGGGGCCTAAGGAGACGGCTAAACAAGAAGCTACTCACGACATGGGGTTTGCCAATTCCTCCACTCAGGCTCCAATGCCTGGCATGGCCCAGTTTGCAGTTCCGCCGGGGGGAATGGCTCAGATGCAGGGGATGCCAGGCCAGATGATGCCGGGGATGGTGCCACCGGGCGCGGTTTACCCCCCAGGTTATGGCATGCCCATGGGGTACCCGCCGGGAATGTATCCATCGGTTCAAGGTGTGCAGTATCCTTCCTTGACACCGGGGGGTGGTCACGCAGAACAAGGCAATATCGGCCTCTTAATGGATGTCACCATGGAGGTGACTGTTGAGCTGGGCCGCGCTAAAAAGCAAATCAAAGAAATCTTATCGTTTGGCGAGGGAACAATTATCGCTCTAGACAAGCTGGCCGGTGAACCGGTAGATATTTTGGTTAATCATAAGCTGATAGCCAAGGGTGAGGTTGTGGTTATTGACGAAAACTTTGGTGTTCGCGTAACAGAAATTGTCTCTAACCCTGATAAGGCGTTGGAGGCCTAATGAAGGTTTTCCAAGGGATAGTGTGGGGTGTAGGATTGCTCGCGCTCGTGGGTTGTGCGTCTTCGCCAGCCACGTCTTCGGTCTCGTTGGGACAAGCCTTGGACGAGATTTCACAAACAGCGGTGATGGCTCTTAAGCAGACACCCGACGCCGTTAGTGTATCCAGCTTTGTGAATGTGAACGACCGTCAAGCACAAAAAACGAAAACCTTTGGCGATTACACCGCAGATACGATTCTTGCCGATTTAAAAGCCCAGGCTCCGAATCTCCCGGTCGTTGAACGCACTGAACTCGACAAAGTGCTCAAGGAGCGTCAGTACAGCAGTGAGGGATTGCTAACTTCCGATAAGCTCAAAAACCTTGGGGCGTTTTTACCGGCACGATTCATTCTCACCGGCAATTTTACCGTATTTCCGAAAATGGTTGAGCTCGATGCCCGTCTCCTTGATGTCAGAAATGGAACCGTCGCGGCTTCGCAGGTTGTGGATGTTTCTGCTGACGCCGATGTCCGCAGTCTGCTTTCAGGAGTTCTTCCGCAACCCCAGTCCATCGAGCAAATACCTCAGACTACGGGGCAAGTCACAATTTTTACCACAATAGACAACGACGGGTATCGTTATCCCTTGGCCCGGGCCCGAGAAGCAGCGCGTGTTCATCGTGTTAATCAAGCTCTTGGGTTTTACCAACAGGCGGTTCATCGCTTTCCACGGCAAAGTGCTGTTTGGGCCGCCTATGGCGAATATCTGGAACAGCTACACCGTTTTCCTGCCGCTCTCTGGGCCTTAAACCATTCTTTAGCGCTTCACAGGACTCCCACTGTGCTAAGAGCGCATGCTCGTGCGCTTTGGGCCCTGGGGAGGAGAGTCCAGGCTAAGCGTGAATGGGCCCAAGCTAATGCGTTAGCTCGTGAGTGGCGAGAAGGAAATGACTAATGAAAACACTTCTTTTGCTTGTGACGCTTTTTTCTGCCGGGTCGTTGGTAGCTCAAACTGCGAAAGGTACCCATGCTCCGGACAAACCCTCGACAAGCGCGCCAACTGCGAGCCTGCCGACTGCCACGACAGCGGCACCGATTAACCCAGCAACGGGGTTAGTGAATGAAAAGGACGTCAAGATTCCAGAAAATACTACTTCGACAGCTCCACCGGCCCCAGCAGAATTGACGATTTGGGATTTTGTTCGGATGGTCGTGGTTCTGGCCTTAGTGATTGGACTTGTGGTAGGGTTCCTTTGGTTTTTAAAAAAGCTTTCTAGCCGCGGCAATAATCCCGACGATCCCATTAAAGTTCTGCATACACATGTGTTGTCAGGAAGTAAAACCTTGTATTTGGTGGAGTTGGGAACACAGGTTTTGCTCTTAGGGAGCGGAGACGGCGGGGTTTCACTAATCATGCCGATTACCGATTCCGAGACCCTGGACGCCATTCGTTTGGCATCAAGTCGTCAATCAGCCGCAAAGGCGGTTTTTAGTTCTCTTTTGGCCAATATGTTGGGAAAAAAACCTCCGGAGTCGGCGTCAGTGAACACTCCGGTGGAAGAAAGTTCAGATTTTTTGAAAAAGCAACGAGAAAGGTTGAAAAATTTGCGGTGATAGTGTAAAACCTTAACTGGAAAAGTTTTCTTCTTTTCAAAACCTGGGGGGGGAATGAAAAGAAAGTTTTGGGGAATCCTAGGCCTAGTCTTGGTGCTAGGGGGCGTGCCCGTGGGGACGGTTTACGCTCAGCAACGTGTAGTTCAGACGTCTACAGGTCTTGGACTGCCTTTTGTCGATATTAATCTCAGGCCGGCGCACGGTTCGAAAGAAACAGCGCTGTCGGTTCAGCTCCTTGTTCTTCTTACGGCGTTATCCCTAGCGCCATCATTACTCATCCTGATGACGGGGTTTTTGCGAATTTCCATCGTCCTTGACTTTGTTAAAAGGGCTTTGGGGTTGCAACAGGTGCCACCTAACCAGGTTATGCTGGGCATTGCGTTGTTTTTGACGCTGTTTATTCAATTTCCTGTTTTCCAACAAATCTACAATGACGCTTATATGCCCTATACCAAAGGAACGATCAATACCACTGAGTTTCTGCAAAAAGCGGAATCTCCGTTGCGGTATTTTATGTTTCGACAAATGGGGACCAATAATTTCAGCGATATCAAGTTGTTCATGCGGCTTTCGAATTTACCGAAGCCTGAAAATATGAGCCAAGTGCCCACCTACGTACTGGTGCCGGCGTTTATTCTTCACGAAATGACGGTTGCCTTTAAAATCGGCATCCTGATTTACATTCCTTTTTTGATCATCGATATGGTCGTTGCTTCGGTGCTTATGGCCATGGGTATGATCATGCTCCCTCCGGTACTCATCAGTGCTCCGTTTAAGTTGATACTTTTTGTTATGGTGGACGGGTGGACTCTCCTGACGATGGGGCTCGTCAAAAGTTTTAATATGTAAGGAGCAATAGTCATGGATATCGGGGAGATTACAGCGCTTTTTAATGGTGGGTTGATTCAAACGTTATTGCTCGTCGCTCCTGTACTTATCGTAGGGACGGTAGTGGGACTCATCGTTTCTATTTTACAGGCTACCACTCAGATTCAAGATCAGACCTTATCATTTGTCCCTAAGATTGTGGCGATCTTTGCGGCCTTGATTTTGTTTGGCCCTTGGATGTTTCAGACGATTAAGCAGTATACAGTTCATATCTTCAATTTGATTCCGCAGATGGTCAAGTAGGGCTACGTGTTCCTCGCAGCCATCTTTACCCATGCAAATTTGTTCTTTCTCATTCTCGTTCGAGTGTTCGCTATGCTTTCGGTAGCTCCCCTGTTTTCAAGCGAAGCGATTCCGGGGGCAGGACGGGCGGGTTTGGCTTTTTTCACCGCCATCGTTGTTTTTCCTTGGATGCTTCAATCAGGGTACCCCATTCCTGATAATGGGTTGGCCTATGTTGGTCTTTTGGTTGGCGAGGCCTTGTTGGGCATTTTGCAGGGTTTCTTTTTGGTCCTCGTGTATTCGGTTTTTCAAATGACGGGCCAGTTCTTTGCCCAACAAATGGGTTTTAATGCGAGTGAAACCTATGACCCTTTGGCTCAGCAGGAATTGCCTGTGCTTGGTCAATTTACCAACCTCATTGCCATGATGGTTTTTCTTTCGGTGGGAGGTTTTTCGAAAATCTTTTTGGTGAACGTCTGGGCCAGCTTTCATGCGATTCGGGCTGTTGATTTTCTGACTCAGCAGAATATTGTCAGTAATATGCTTATTACAGGGCTAGGCGTTATGTTTGAGCGATCGTTTCTTTTGAGCTTGCCCGTCTATGGTGTCTTGCTTCTGACCACAACAGCCCTAGGTCTGATCGGCAAGGCTGCACCTCAAATGAACTTGATGATGATGGGATTTCCTATTTCCATTGGAGTCGGCTTCGCTGTCTTGGTGTTAGGTATGCCGTTTTTGCTCTCAGCTTTTGCCGCTGTCGTTAGCAACGGCTTTACCCAGCTCACTGATTTAATGTTACGACTAGCCCACCATCCTGTAGCGGGGGCTCCATGAACGCACTAGTTGTCGAAATACAGCGTTTTCCGTGGAGTTCTCTACCGGAGGAACCGCTTTGGTCCTTGCAGTGGTTTGCTGCCGAGGATGAAGGGCGCACCGAAGAAC